>DLBF01000087.1 GCA_002494215.1 Prevotellaceae bacterium UBA7028 | reverse complement strand
CGGCGCTCCACGCTCATGGTTTCGGGCATGGTAAGGATAAGATGGTAACCCTTTACGGCGCTAACCAGTGCCAATCCTACGCCCGTATTTCCGCTGGTGGGTTCTATGATGGTGGCTCCGGGCTTCAGGATGCCTTTTGCTTCAGCATCCTCGATCATTGCCAGTGCAATGCGGTCCTTTACACTACCGCCGGGGTTGAAGAACTCTACTTTGGCTATGATGGGGGTATCCAGACCCTTAGCCTGTGAATATTTGTTGAGCTCCAAAAGAGGTGTGTTGCCGACGAGCTCTGTCAGCTGCTTTGCAATCTTACTCATAACCTTATCCTTTGTTAAATATTAGTTTACCGTTTACTGTTTTTTAATTAAGAATTAAGAGAGAAGAACGCCAAAGGGGTCGCGAGCGAACGCGAGAACGAAGTGGCAATTAAGAATTGGTTTCAGGTTTCAGAGGTCTTCGACCTTGGTTTCAGGTTTCAAGTGATTTATATTTTCACTTTTCACTCTTTCACTTTTCATTTTCAAAAATTCTTCACTCTTCACTCCTCACATCTCCCTCCCATTTGGGGGAGGGTCGGGGAGAGGGGCCTTTCATTCTTCATTTTCACGTTGCAAAGGTACGGCGCTTTTCTTATCCCTACAATACCATGTGAGGGTTATTTGCATACCATACGTTTGGTATTTCGCCTTTATTATATATAAAAGGTAGGGCAAAGTTACATAAAAGTTGGCATAATGCAAAAAAAAAGCTAACTTTGCACTTGCATTATGAGGGCACTTTGCTCGTGTCCGTATCATGTGCGTTTCTCATGCGCATGAATCCCGATGCTACGTTTTTTATTATCAGGATTCATGGCATATTTCACATTTCACAGCGTAAGCGATGCAGCCAAACGCATCTCATATCTTGCAGCGCAGCAAGAAGCATTCCTTTTTGTTGCCAACTTTGAATGTACCGAGTTTATCATCGTAGAGAACCCGTTGCAGCAGACGGAGGTTCTGTTCGACATCCCTTCCGTATCTAACGTAAACAGAGATCTGTTTCATGCAGAGGATAAGTGTTTCATGTTCCAGCCCGAAACGTTCGATAGATACAAGCAGCGCTTCGATATTGTAGAGAGAGGACTTCGCCGAGGCGATTCTTTCTTGACAAACCTCACTGTCAAAACTCCCGTCCGGACTGCATTAAGCCTGAGGGAAATCTTCATGACGACCGATGCCCGCTATTCCCTTTATATTCCCAATCGCTTTGTCTGTTTCTCCCCCGAATGTTTCGTAACCATCAGCAGTGATGGCCAGATATCCACTCACCCGATGAAAGGGACCATCGATGCCGACATTCCTCATGCCAGAGAGATAGTTCTTGCCGACATGAAGGAAAGTGCTGAACATGCTACGGTGGTAGATTTACTGAGGAATGACCTGAGCATATTTGCCGAGAAGGTCCATGTGGAACGTTACCGATATGTAACAGAACTGCATACCAACCGTGCACATATCCTGCAGACGAGCAGCGAGATTGTTGGTCAGTTACCCTCTGATTGGCGAAACCATTTGGGGCAAATACTTACATCCATGCTTCCTGCAGGGAGTGTGTCGGGCGCACCCAAACCACGTACGGTTCAGCTTATAAAGGAGGCTGAGGGCGAGCCCAGGGGCTTTTATGCTGGTGTGTTTGGCTATTTCGATGGTCAGGCGTTAGACAGTGGCGTGATAATCAGATATATAGAACAAGCCCCTGATGGGCAGAAATTCTATCGCAGCGGTGGAGGAATAACAGCCATGAGCAATGCACATGGCGAATACGACGAAGTGATGGAGAAAATATATCT
This sequence comes from Prevotellaceae bacterium UBA7028, assembly GCA_002494215.1. Next base: position 17,502 of record DLBF01000087.1, on the reverse strand, counting down.
GCCCGTCAGGAGACCCGTTTTCTCCGAGGTTGTTTGCATCAAAGACGGGCAGCCCATGCACCTGCCTTATCATCTCAGGCGAATGGAAAAGACCATCTGGGATATTTATCGAAAGCCGATGCCGAAGCTACAATTGGAGATACCGGCCGAAGTACGACAAGGGAGGGTCAAATGTCGCATAGAATATGCCGACACCATTCGTTCCGTTCACTTCTCGCCATATAGGCAGAAAATAAGGAAAAGCGTTGCCCTTGTTCATTGCGATAATATCTGCTACAAGTATAAGAGCACCGACCGTCGTCAGTTGACACGTCTTGTCCAGCAAGCCCACACCGACGATGTCATCATCGTCCGTAACGGAATGCTTACCGATGCCAGTTATTGCAACCTTGTATTCGAGGATTCTTTCGGAAACCTGTTCACACCATCAGATGCATTGCTGCATGGCACATGCAGGCAACGCCTTATCGACAACGGTGTTGTGCAAGAGTTCCCTATTCGTGCAGATGATATTTGCTGCTACAAAACTGTCTATTTTATCAATGCCATGATGGATATTTACGAGGCACAACAAATGCCAGTGGAACGACTTGGTATCATATCATAGGTCTTGTACCATATAATATATAAAAAAGGTAGGGTCGGGGAAGATGTATTTGTAAATAACATTGTATCTTTGCACCCAAATTTAAGTGAATTATGGCCATAGAACAAGCAATATTCAGACGTGCAGAACTGCTATTGGGCACAGAGGCAATGGAGCGCATAGCCCAGAAGCGGGTGATAATCTTTGGTGTAGGCGGCGTAGGCTCTTGGTGTGCCGAGAGTTTGGTGCGCAGCGGTTTCCGGCATTTGACCATTGTCGATTCCGACCGCGTGTGCATCACCAATGTGAACCGTCAGCTGATGGCCACCATGAAGACCGTGGGGCAGGTAAAGGTTGATGCCCTGAAGGAACGCTTGCTCAGCATCAATCCCAAGGCAGAGATAACAGCCCTGCAGAAGATCTTCACGGCAGAAACGGCAGCTGAGTTCGACCTCGGCAGCTACGACTATATCATCGATGCCATAGATTCCCTAAAAGACAAAGCTGCCCTCATCCTACTAGCAACAAGCACTCCCTCCTCGGAGGGAGATGGTGGGAGGGTTAGGTTCTTCTCCTCTATGGGTGCTGCGCTGAAGATGGACCCCACGCGCATCCGCGTAACGGAGTTCTGGAAGGTGCAGGGCGATCCGCTGGCGCGTGCCCTCCGCAATCGTTTCAAGAAGGAAAAGACCTTCCCCCGGCACAAGTTCCAATGCGTCTATAGCGACGAGCTGCTGAAGAACCTTGGCCACAATGCCACCTGCGGCACCGAGCAATGCATGTGCCCGAAAGCGAAAAATGGTCCAGGCGACCCCAATCTCCTGAACCATGAATGGTGCTCGTCTAAGGCTCAGATTAACGGCACCGTTTCCCACATCACCGCCATTTTCGGCTTCATGCTGGCCGGGTTGGTGATGCAGGATGCTACGACATTATAATTCAACCGAAAGATTCATGTAGATATTGCGCCCCTTCTGGGGAATATTGCACCAGTCGGCATAGGAAGTGTATCGTTTGTCGAGCAGATTCTCTATGCCAGCACGGAGTGTCAATTGAGAAGCGGAAATTGCGAACTGATAATTAGCCGAGAGGTTGACGATGGCCCATGCAGCTGTTGGCGTCTCGCCATATTTCCTACCGAAATAACTTTGCCTGGCATTACCTTGCAACTCCACTTTTCCCCAAAGGCGTCCCAAACGTACGTTCAGGTTAGTGGTATAGGCGAAAGGTGAGATTAGCGGCAGAGGCTCGCCCTCGTTGTCACGTCCCAAGCTGTAACCCAGTCGGGTGTTCCATTTCAGCCAAGGCAGGACATCCCATCCATAGGTCAGCGAGAAGTTGGCAATGGTGGCATGTGGAATGTTGCCATATACCTTCACGCCTTCGGCAGCAACGGTCATGGCGCTAAGGCGCGGTTCAAACAGACCGATGATGTAGTCCGAGAAGAAGAACGCATTACAGTCAATTTTGAACTTTGAATTTTGAATTTTGAATTGATAGCTTCCGTTGAGCTCGATAGCCGACTCGTTCTTTAGATGAGGATTGCCGATGTAATCGTACTGGTCGAAGGTGTTGTTCAGATAGTATCCGTATGCCTCCGTTACCGTTGGCGCACGATTTCCCCAACCCATCCCAATTGAGAATTGAGAATTGAGAGTTGAAAGTTGATAGTTGGCGGCGATGCGACCAGTTAGTTGATGATACTGCTGCTTCATGCCAGGGAAAAAGACACTCAGTGCCTGATAACCCTCCTGACTGTTCAGTCGTTGCTGTTGCCATGCCAGTTTGGCTGAGACGTTTACTGCATGAGCCTTACCCAGTTGTATGTAGTCGTTCAGTGCCAATCCTGTATTCAGTGTTCCTACATCGGGCCACGTAACCATATACATGGGTGCCGCGCCGCCAGGATACATGGTCATGTCGGCAAAAAGGCGGTTGTAGTAAAGGTCGTAGTTACCAGTTAGCTTATGAATCCCTTTCTGAGCACCCACTAAACTATATAGTCCCGTAGTCCAACTCTCGCCTGGCATATCCATGTGTATCTGCACATTGGGGCGCTGGGTGTCGTCCATCACGTGGGTGATATGGTTGTAGTAGGCTTTTGTTTCCCACGACTGCACCAGTTTCTCCTCCCAATGCCGCTTATACGACAGTGAGGTGATGAACGCTTCGGCTTTAGCCACATCCATATTCAGTGCAGGATACCCTACGTTGGTAGCGCGGTCATAGATAAAGGTACCCTCTATGGCATCTTGTTCTGATAGCCTAAAACCGAGGTTGTCATAGGCATTTACCTTCTGGAACTGTGAGAAAAGAATCTCGCGGCCGCCACCCTCCTTGTAATTACCTGCATGACGATAGGAAACACCGCCGTTGGTGTAGAACGATTTCTTGGATACAGCGGCATCTGCACCATATACCTGCAAGTTGCCGTTGCTCTCGTAACCAGCATCTACACCCATGTGGAAGTCATCACCATCGAATCCCGCCCTGCGCAACTTCAGATCCAACGAACCTCCAATGTTGCCTGTGGCCTGCGGGTTGCCGTTCAGACCCGAGTTCAGCAGGATGCTCTGCAGATTTCCGCTCTCCACGTAGCTTGTCACGGGATCCATTTTATCTGTGCAGGCATAGAAAATCTTCATGCCGTCGATAGTGGTTGATATGCGTTCCGTCTGCATGCTGTTCACCACTGGTTCCCAGGCATACGAGCCGCGTCGTACCAGACTGACGTTGTTCAGCTCCTTCAGATGCTCGTCAATAGAGGCCACGTTACCCTTAATGGAGCGCTTACTGCCTTGTGAACGAGAAACGACCACCACCTCGTCCAATTGTTGTGGCTTGGTGGTGGTCGTGTCATTCAAAAGTCCGAATGCTAACAATAACAATCCAATCATCCTTCATTCCTTTTTTTATATTGTAACATCCCAATACAGCGAACTCAGTTCTTCTTCTCCTGCCACTATGTTACCTTCTGCATCCTTTACTGTCAGATGAATGCGCCAGAGACCAGTCATCGTAAGGTTTATGTTGCCCTGATAACTACCGTCAGCCTGTTTTGTTAACGGCGTGTTGTCGGGCGAGGTGTGGTTACTCATATCTGGCATACGTGGGTCTATCTCAATTGTAAAGGTCTCTGAGGCCAAGGCATAGGGTGTTGTGGCGGGAGAACTCTTCTTGGATACATAGGCTTGGATTGTATTTCTGCCAGTCTGCCAGTCTGTGGGGTTTACCAGCGAGAGGTAATATGTGTCATTGCCCACCTTGAACGACTTTAGCCACGCCTGTCCTGCGGCAATAGCATTAACCTCCAGCTGGCTGTTTTCATGTATTGTAGATTGGTTCTTGGTGCTGGCCTTGTATGACAGCTCCCAATAATCGTTTTCGGTGCTACTCATTACGAAAGACACCCATGCGTGTTGTACAGCGGGGAATGACTCATCATAGGTGGTGCTCTCTGAGGCTGTTGGCGTAGAGTGTTTCATGCCCATAGCAGACATGTTCATGAGCGGTGTTATCTCTGTAACGGAGAAGTCTCGCACATAACCCTGGTTAGAGATTTTTGTCAGCGCAAAAAAGATGTCGTTATACCCGACATGCAGTTTGCCGCTTCTGGAGTATACGCTCAGCGCATATTTCCCATCTATGGTGTCGCGCAGCGATTCTATCTCCTTTAGATAACCGTTGTGCAGAAATGTATAAGCCAGAAATGTCTCCTCGGCACTGCAGCATTCTACATCTGTTGGTATGGTAATGGGCACAACATTCTCTTCCTTGCTGTCGCAAGCCGAGAGCGTGAAAACCACGAACAAGAGAGATACAAAAGTGTTTATAATCAAAAAGTCATTCCTTCTCATAATCCAATCTTTTTGTGTTTGTTATTGTTTTTCCTCTGTCAACTGCTGCCAGGGGGCGATGGTGCTGGTGTGGATGTCGCCCTCGCGATACAAAAGTTCTACGACTTTCTGCACGGCACAGAGATTACAACCATCGCAGTGGCTGAAACGGTATTTGCCGTATATGTCGCCACAGGTAACAGATCCCTGCTGTTTCTTAAATTCATCATAAACCTCAGCAGCCAGCCTTAGATGTTTCTCTTTATCGCCGCTGGCATAGAAGCCCAATGCCATGATGGCTCCAGAAAGGGCGCCGCAGGTTCCCTCCTTGAACTCGTGACCGATACCGCCAGAGAACGAATCTGATATACTGCGAAGCTGCTGTTCGGAAAGTGGACTTCCAAGCGTAGCGGCAATAGATGTCAGCGAGAGTGCCGAGCATCCATAGTGTTGTCCATACCGTTTCTCCAGTTGTTGCTTTACCTCAGTTTTCAGTGAGTCCAATGATTGGTGCCGACTGACTGCTGGAAAAGCGGCAGGACGAGCTATGCGTTGTGAGTCTGCTTGTGCATCAGCAGCGTATGCCGTTATAGGGACCGCTGCTAATGCCAGTAAAGTTGCTGATTCATACCTCATTTCTTTTCTCTTTTGAAACTGCCTCGTACAATGCGGTGCTCAAAGGTCTGTGTATCCTTGAAGAGATTGTACATGGGGCAGATTTTCTCCACAGCCTCTATCCATTCCTTGACGGTCTTGTCATTCTCTGGTGTCAGGGCGTGCAGGGTATAGCGTACGTTCTGTGGAGCGATAGACAGGTTCTCATAACCCTTACGTCCAGCGCGGGGGTCCCATTCAGCCTCAACGGTCAGTGAGATGGAGTCAACGTCCAGACCGCGTTCAGCGGCTTGACCCAGTGAGATGTGTGTAATACAGGTGCCCAGAATACCCAGGACGCCCTCTATGGATGTCATACCCAGATTGGTACCGCCCAGATAGGCAGGATTGTCATGCACAATCAGGTACTTGTCGTTTACGGTCAATTGGCGAACGCCATTGGGGAATACTTTTACCCAGGGACCCTGCTTCACCTCTCTGGGCTTGCGGTCGGCGGCAGCTTTGTTATTCTTGGCCAGTTTCTCCCACTTGGCACGACTTGCCTGCAGGGCCTGACGTTTGCCGTGGATGTATTCACGCAAGCCAGCCAGTGTCTCGCCTTCCACCTTGCGCTTGCGGGGTGAGTCCTTGCGGTCGATAATCAACTGGGGCGTAACGGCAGCCTTCACCAGTGTGGCTACTGCAGAGTTCTGCTCAGCCAGTTCGGCCAGTTTCTCCAACTCGGCATCAGAGGCGGGTGAATCGATGTACAAAGTGTATAGGAAATTGCGAGGATAAGCCACGCGGCCTGTAGGTTCTGTGTCGGGGCGACCATGAATCTCTATGGTCAGCGAGTCAATGTCAATACCTAACAGGGCAGCCTGATTCAGATAGCTGTCGGCCAGGTCAGAGGCAAAGACAGCCTGAGCTGTTGTGGGTGTATCCACTCCAGAATCCTGTCCGCCGTGTGCATAGCCGCAGTCGCCAATGTAATGGAACTCGCGGATGCGCAGTTCACGAACGCCGGAGCGGTTCTTGGCGGTAACATTAGCCGTCACTGTAACGGGTTGCAACTCATCGCCAGGGATGGCGTTCCATGCCAGAAGGGCTCCTCTGCGCTCCCTGAGGTGGTTGCGGAGTGATGGAGCGTTCTTCTCTAACTGTTGCTTGGTGGCATCCTTCTTGAAGATATCCAGGACACCCTGTGCTGTAGCCGTTGTAAATGGAATGGTAAGGGCGGCTATGGTGAAAATGATTGAATACTTTTTCATAAAATTCAGTTTTTAAATGATTATTTGTTTTTTGCGTTTACTCTTTCTATTCTTCCTTTTATTTCTTGTGCGTTGCTCACCAGATTGTAGATGGGACATCCGTGTTCGGTGTCGGCAACCAGCTGTCGGATTTCGGCTTCACCGCGCGGGCTGCTTATAACTACACGCATCTCTATGTCTGTAGGATAAAGTGGTACCTGCTCAAATCCTTTACGTCCGCTGCGAGGGTCAAACTTTGCTGTGAGTGCCACGTTGAGGGTGTCAACAGGAATCCTATTGCGTGCGGCTGTACCTTCTGCTACGTGGGTGAAACATGAACCAAGCAGTCCAATGTGACTTTCAACTGCCGTGGGACCGAGGTCGTTGCCACCAAATATCTGTGGATGATCCTGTAGAACCCTGTGATGACGAACTTGCAATACCGTTACGCCAGACGAGGGATTGATGAATGCACTTGGTCCGTCGGGATTGAGGTAGCTCTCGCTTTGAGCTGGTGTGAACTCGTTCTTGCGTGAATAGGGATAGTCGTAAGCATAGCCACCGAACTTGGATTTGTCAGGACGTTGACCGCTTGCACGAAGTTGCTTGTTAGCTTCTCCCTTGCGGATCTCCCATTCAATGAACTCACGCAAGCCTGGCTGATACGTTGGGGGAATTTTCAGTTCTTCGGCGCTCTTATGTAGTTCCACTGTTGTGTTAACATTGTTGGCACGTATAGAGAACTGGTATAGCGGTGAGTTTGTCTCAGCCAACACACGAAGTTCTTCAAGTTGCTTGTCCGAGGCTGGAGAATCGATGAAGATTGTATATTCCAGCCCCCAATTCTGCAGCGAGTGACCTGTCTGTTTAATGTTGATGGCGAGCGAGTCGATAGCTACCCCTTTGATGGCAGCCTGTGTTACATAACTGTCAATGATGTCTCCAGCAATGGCAGCGATAACGTGGTCAGGGGTTCCTATACCAAGGTCGAAACCGCCATTGTTGTATCCACTGTCATTTAGGTACTCATGCTCACGTATAATCACATGACGTGTTCCAGCACGTTGCTCTGCTGTGGCAAAAGCTCTAATGGTGATGGGCTGAAGGGCTGCTGTTGGTATAGCACTGAACTGCTTGACTGCCTTCTTGCGTCGTTTCAGCAAATCTCGGAATGATGGTGCGTTCTTCCATGCCTTCTGAAAATAAGCCTTGTCGGTGATGGCATTGTTCAGACGCTGGTCGTTCTGCTGTGCCTGAGCAGTTGTGAAAACAGCACCTGCTATGATGGTTGATAATATAATTCCTTTCATACTCGTTCTTTATTATTCTCGTCCAATGTAGGGATTCTCTGTAATTTCGCTGCCGTCGTATCCGTAGTTCTGCCAGAGGTTGGGATTTACCTCGCGTTGTGCCTGTGGGATGGGGTAGCGGTAATGCTTGAAGTCGATGGTCTGCTTCTTGTATTCAGGATAATCTGTTGCCAACTTGCTGTTCTTGATGGTCTTCACCAGAATCTTCCAGCGTTTCAGATCCAACAGATGTTTCTGCTCCAAGGTGAACTCCCAACTGCGTTCCTGGATGATGGCATCCTTGAATGTCTGATAGTCGAGGCCTGCTGCCAGGTCGTGTGGTTGGGCGGCTGAGCTATTGATATCCTCGCGGAAAGCACGACGGCGAACCTTGTTGAATGCCTCGTATGCCTGCTGATTGGGTTGTCCGTCACGTTCGTTGATGGCCTCGGCCAGAACCAGATACACTTCGGCAAGGCGTATTACCTGACGGTTCATGGCACGGTCGGCAGCACTTGTTTCAGGAGTATCATGGTCTATATACTTATTGTAACGTGAGTAACCTGATTCGCGGGTGCCATCACCATCGGCATCAAAATAGAAATGGAAGTAACTTTGTGTTGAGGGGCGCCAGAGTGAGTCGGCAAACGATACATCCTTGCGCTGGTCGCCTGGCAGGTAGGAATTCTCTACAGTATTGTCAGGACCTGGTGCTATGTGGGGGAGTGCTACGCTATAGCTTGTTGAGAACGAACAGTGGCAGAGGTGGTTGTTACCCGAAGCATCGTTGTCGCGAGTGCTGGAGCCTAAATAGAACTGTATGGCAAATATGCTTTCCTTTCCGTTGCGGTTCTGATTGTTCCAGTTGTCGTAGAAGTCCTCTTCCAAACTGTATTCGCCCGAGTCAATAACCTTCTGGGCATATTGTGCCGACTTGCCGAAGTATTCATTATGCTGTTCTTCTGTAAGATTGTCATCTACCTGCGCCCAGGTGAGATAGACCTTAGCCAATGCTGCGTTGGCAGCTCCGCGTGTGGCACGACCTATATCGCTAAGCCCCTGACTGCTACGTTCTGGTAGACGATTGGCAGCATCCTCCAGGTCGTTTACTATCTGCTGATACACTTCTGTTTCTGAACTTCTGACGGCATTGACACCTCCGCCAACGGTAGTGACGATGGGTACGGGTCCCCATAGCTGTACCGCATAGTTCAGATAATAAGCACGTAGGAATTTGGCTTCGCCGATTACCTGTGAGGCTATTTCTGGTGATACACCAGAGGGCTGGGCTTCCAGTTTCTCAATGGCATCGTTGGCACGTGCCAGAGAGGTATAAACGGCTTGCCACAACTTGGTGATGTATGAGTTGCTACCGTCCCAAGAGAGCAGTCCCAGCATACCACCGCCACCATTGGGATTCTCGCCCGAAACGGTAGTCTCGGTGGGCAGGTCTATCAAGTACATATAGGTGGTGGCCAGTTCTATGTCTGATGCATACACGGAGTTTACCAGTGCTTTGGCATCTTCGTTACTCTGAGGGAGGTTGCTCTCGGCCAGCTCGCTCAGGTTTCCCTGATTCAGTGATTCGCAGGCGGTGAAAGCAGAGACGGTAAGTCCCAGTGCCAGGGTTATGGCAGTATTATATATGGTAATCTTTTTCATAATGCAATATCTTAATGGGATTGATGTTTAATACGACAGTTTTACGCCGAAGGTGAAGGTGCGGGCTGAGGGATAAGTACCATTGTCGGTATAGCCGCTGTACTCGGGGTCGTAGCCGTTGTAGCTGGTAATGGTGAGCAGGTTCTGAGCCGATGCGTAGAGGTAGAGACCCAGTTTCTGTCCGTTCTTCAACTTAGGTTGCAGGTTGTAACCCAACTGGATGTTCTTCAGGCGCAGGTAGCTGGCATCCTCGATATAACGGCTGTCCAGGTAAAGGGCTGTTGAACTGCCTACGTAAGCACGGGGTACGGTAGTGCTGGGGTTGTTCTCTGTCCAGCGGTCGAGCAGTTTGGCAGAACCGTTGTAGCTGATGTTGGGTGTCTCCAGAGCCTGCTGCAGACGGTTGTAGAGCTTGTTGCCATAAGAGCCCTGAAAGTTAAGGCTGAGGTCCCACTTCTTGTAGCGTAGCTGTGAGGCAAATCCGTAGGTGAGCTTGGGCTGTGCGGAACCCAGTACCACACGGTCGTTCTCCTGATCTACTACGCCATCGCCGTTCTGGTCAACCCACTTGGCATCTCCGTATTCGATGGTGGCCTTGGTAGAGGGTACGGGTACCTTGCTCAGGTCGTCACCCTTCTGCACTACACCGTCGAATTCCCATCCGTAGTATGTTCCCAGCGATTCGCCCACACGGATAATGGTGTTGCCGCTGATAATCTCGCTCTGTGCACCGCCCAGGCTTGTAACCTTGTTTGTGTTGTGGGCAATGTTGGCAGAAGCATTCCATGAAAGGTCTTTCTTCTGAATCAGTGATGCGTTCACGGCAAACTCCACACCTTCGTTCGTTACATTACCGATGTTCGAGAGCTGTGTGCTGAAGCCTGTGGTCTGCTCAACGGGAATCTCCAGCAGCAGGTCGGAGGTCTTCTTGCGGTAGTAGTCGAAGACAAAGCCTACGCGTCCCTTCAGGATGTTGAAGTCAAAACCGAGGTCGTAAGAGGTGGTACTTTCCCATTTCAGGTTGTCGTTGCCAAGGGCTGAGCGATAGTAGGCGATGTTCTTTGTTCCGCCAAGGAAGTAGTGTGTGGCGGCATAGGTGGAGAGGAAGCGATAGTCGCCAATCTCCTGATTACCTACCGTACCGATGCTGGCACGCAGCTTCAGGTCTTCTATCCACTTAACATCCTTCAGCCACTTCTCTTCGTTCACGTTCCATGATGCACCCAGAGAGGGGAACCATCCCCATTTGTTGTTCTTGGCAAAACGGCTGGAGCCGTCGGCGCGCAGGGTTGCTGTCAGGTGGTAACGGTCGAGCAAGGAGTAGTTGATACGTCCGATGCCGGAATAGAGAATAGAGTTAACGAAGTCAGATTCTGTGGCAAGGTTCAGCGAACCGGATTGCAGACTGTGATAGCCCAGGTTCTCGTTGGCGAAGTAGGCTGTGGAGCCCAGCAAACGCTCGTTCTTCTCTTGCTGGTAGGTGTAACCGCCCAATACTTCCAGTTCGTGGATGCCGAACTTCTTGTTCCATGTAAGTGTGGCCTCAAGTTGGTCGCTCTCCGAACGTCTTGTTCCGATGGCACCGTAGCCGTTAGAGTTGAAGCCTATCTGCGAATATTCGCCACCGAAGATGTTCTGACGGGTGTTGATGATATTGACAGAACCCTGAGTGCGGAAGCGCAGGCCGGGGATAATCTCCCATGAGGCGAATCCTGATACCAGCACATTGTCGCTCTTGGTCTCGGCAGATACGTCCACCAGGTCGGCGATGGGGTTGATGGTGTGCTCGTTGCGTACGAAGTCACCAGACTCGAAGGGGTTCTCGTAGTTCCATGAACCGTCTGGGTTATAGACTGCTACGGCTGGTGAGGAGCGCAGGGCTTTGTCCAGGAGGCCGCTGAAGTTGCCTGCCATACCGCGCAAACCTTGCTGACCATTGCGTGTAGTCTTAGAGACATTGGCCTTTACACCTACTGTGAAGTTCTTGAAGAGGTCGCGCTCGTAGTTGATACGACCACCAAAGCGGGTAAAGTCCGTGCCGCGCACGATACCATCCTGATTGATGTAGTTACCCGAGATAAGGAAGCGCTCCTTGTCTCCTCCGCCGCTTACAGAGAGTTGGTGCTGCTGGGTGATGGCTGTGTGGAACAACTCGCTCTGCCAGTCTGTTCCCTTGCCCCATGAGGCTACTGCCTCGGGTGTCACGCCTGTGGCTTTCTTCTGTGCATCGGTTGCCAACTCCAGATACAGGTCGCCCCACTCCTGGGCATCCAGCAGATCCAGGGTCTTGCGCACGTTGGATACGCCCAACGAGTAGCCGTAGTTTACCTTCAGCTTGCCCTTCTTGCCTTTCTTGGTGGTAACGATAATCACACCGTTGGCACCACGCGAGCCGTAGATGGCTGATGCAGATACATCCTTCAGCACCTCTATGGATTCTATGTCTGATGGGTTGATGGATGCCAGTGGGTTGAAGTTGGTGCCGGCATAGCTGTTGCCCGTGTTGGTAGATGAACTGCTGTTGTAGATCAGTACACCGTCTATAACGTAAAGGGGCTCGTTGCCGCCGTTGATGGAGTTGCCGCCACGGATGCGGATGTTGACAGAGGAACCAGGTTGACCTGACGAAGAGGTAGCGTCAAGTCCGGCAACTGCTCCGCCCAGGATATTGTCTAACGAGGTAGAGACCTGCAGCAGTTCATCGTTCTTAACTGTTGTTACAGCACCTGTCAGGGCCTTGCGCTTCTGTGTGCCGTAACCTACAACAACTATTTCGCTCAGCTTGTTGGCATTGTCCAACAGGGCAATCTCTACGGGTTCTTCAAAGTCATAGACATCTACGTCTTGTTCGCGGTAGCCAACGAATCTTACTTTCAGTGTCAATGGTGGCTCTACGTTACTCTCCAGTTGGAAGTTTCCGTCTATGTCCGTTACTACGCCTTGCAGTTTGGTCGATTTGATAGTTACTGATGCACCTATCAATGATTCGCCTGTGCGGGCATCTACGATATGGCCTTTAATAATGTTCTGGGATATGGCCAATAGGGGGCTGATCGCAACGCATGTTGCAATAAATAATCTTCTTACCATAAGTTATATGTAATTTATTTTCTAATTAGGCTCTAGGGCTTTAGGCTCTAGGCTTTAGACGCTAGCCATTGGCTTCGCTAACCGTTAACCGCTAACCGTTAACCGCTCAACGCTAACCTCTGTCTACTATCTCAAATTCAGAAGTCCGTACTGGTGATTGTACTTGGTACCGTTTGTTACTACCCAGCTAAGGAAGCGGTTCACGTCTTCGTCGGCATTCTTATAGCGAACGCCTATCTTCTGCACAGTCACCTCCTGTACCTTGCCTTGCTCCAGGGCATCGATAATCTGGTCCAGGGTTCCCTTGTCAGAGAAGCTTTCCTCCAGGCTCTTCTTAACGTCCAGACCTATGATGGTAAGGTCTTCCTTGATATGACGACTCTTCAGGTCGAAGATATTGGGCAGTGCATTGAACGATACGCCCAGAGGATCTTTTGTCAGCGCTGTGTTCAGGAACAGGTCGTCGCCTGAGATGCGCTTACCGCGGAAGCTGGTGCTCTCTTCGCCGAAATTGTGTGCAAACGAATTGGCAACCGATGTGGCATTGCTGCCGCTGTAGATAACAAGTTTCTCGAATTGTTTAATTTTCTTTACCTCCTCGTCCAAATCGTCATTTAGGAAGTAAAGCTGCTTTATTTTCTTCGAGTTCAGATGCTTACCCTCCAGAACTTTTGCTGCCTCGCTGCCGTTGGCAGTGATGGGTAGGACGGCGAACTCGCCAAAATATACGATATGGTTTGCGTTTTCTGTTTCTTTGTCGTTGTTGTCGAATACAACATTCAAATCAATGTCATCCTGATTCTGGCCACCTTTGGCTATCTGAAATTCTACGTTGGGCTGAGTCTTTGCGTACTCTGTAATCCATTTCTCTACCAGCGGGCGGGCAAACCTGGGTGCTTTCACATAATGCACGTTGGCTACGCTGCTTACGCTGGCGTCCGAAGCGGTATTGTTATTACTCTCAGCCCAAATATTGGCGGTGTGGATGTTCAATAAAACGGCGATGGCTAATGCTATTCTTTTCATAATGTTTATTTTTGTTTTGTTCTATACTTATTATATTATATACTCTCTTGTTCTGTGCTGTCATCATCATTATCATGCAACAACAGCCCTGCATTCGCATTCGTTTCATTGTCTTCATAACCTTATTATTTATTTGTTGAACATTGTCTAAAGTATAGAGCCTAAAGTCTAATTCTTCATTCTTCATTCTTGCCCTGTCGGGCGAAGTTTCTCACGCTCGGCAATCGGAAAGCGCGCTTTCCATTGCTCTCGCTTAATCGAAACTTTCACTCTTCACTTTTTCTGGTGCAAAGGTACGGCGGTTCCACAGATACTACAATCCCCCCATCATGTCATTTGGCATACCACATGTATGGTATATTGGTTTTAAGCCTCCCCGTCCCTCCCATAAGGGAGGGCAGCCCCACTTTTGCCACCTCCGGAGTCTGCACGTGACAGACTGCAGGGTGTATTGTGCCCTGACGTGTCTGGCGTTCTTTAACTTAGTGATAAATGAAGGATACTAATATCATATTCACGGCCTTTATGCTGTTTCTGATAGTCTCGATTGTATTATCCGCATATTTTTTTGAATTATCTTTGTCGTAATAGAATTAATCTTTTATATTTGCATCGTTATATGTAGTATGATTGGAATCTGTCATTTTAAGAGCCATAACTGTTAACAACCATGAAAACGAACTGGATATTTTGGGCTGTATTTACACTTGCCGGGGCAATACATGCACAGGTTGGGACTGTTTTTGAAAAAGAAGGGCTTATATTTGAGGTTAAAAGCCTTATCCCATATCATGTGGAAGTGAAGCAGAATGCATATCCCAATGCAGAACATGTTAATGTACCCTATAATGTGTCACACGGTTTGTATAATTATATGGTGGAATCTATTGGTCCGCAAGCCTTTGAATTTGATGAACTGAAGAGTATTAAGGTGTCACATTCTGTAAACTGGCTTAAAGAGGCATGTTTTCGCCAGACAAAACTACGGCGTTTTGACTGTCCGGATGAACTGTATGATATTTTCAATTCGGCATTTAATGCCTGTTACGATTTGGATAGTGTTTTTACCAACCGTATGCTGAAAAGGATACATGAATATGCCTTTAAGGATTGTCATAATCTACGCTACATAAGATTCCCGCTTACCCTGGAATACATTGGGCCGTCTGCCTTTGCAGAATGCGGTTTCGATAATATGGTTCTGCCAGACGTTCCCTTTACAATGGCAGAAAAAGCATTTTCGGGATGTCAGAATCTGCTTCAATTGGATTTGGGTAGTGGTATTACAAATATTCCTTCCCAGGCTTTTGAGGATGCCCCTTTACCTGTAATTATAATACCGGATCAGGTAAAAACTATCGGGTATGCGGCATTTAAGCGTAAAACTACCAGTCATAAACGTAGTCTGGTGGTAATAGGAAGCGGGGTTACCAGCATTGCTATGTACGCATTTATGACTAATTACGGAGAGGTTACAAAGGATATTGTCTGTTGGGCTGAAACACCGCCTCAGTGTGATGCGTTAGCATTTGAAGAACTGACATATAAATATGGAACGCTTTATGTTCCGAAGGATTGCGTTGACATCTATAAGGAGGCCACAACCTGGAAAATGTTCAAGAATATCCAGAAGATAGATGAAGATATTATAAACGGTATTCAGAAGGTAGGGGTGGGAAAGCAGTCCTCACTTAATATTTATAATGTATCAGGCCAGCGTTCTATTGGTCCTGAGCATGGCATACAGATTGTAGGCAATCGAAAAGTTCTTGTTAAATAAATCATTCCATATCACAAATAACATTAAGTACTAACCCTAAAGTTTACCATTATGAGAAAGTGTATCTTGTTAAGTGTCATGCTAATGGCGGCAATGTGCCTGGTTTCATGCAGTGACAGTCCTGACACTCTTAGTGCATCCACAGCTAAGAAGCTCTTTAAGAAGGAGGTGAAACGCCTGAATCAATTGGACTCGTACGCCGATGTGCAGATCGGCTACTTTGAGTGCAATGACAATGACTTGCGTTACACATACCGTCAGCTGGCAGCCAATGAAATCATTACCTACAATGTGAAGAAGGTTATGAAGCCGGAGCGCGTGAAGAAGACTCGTTTGCGCCAGAGTTACTGGGGCGGTACCTATAAGGAGAACTATTGGACTACCGAGGATGTGCCCGTTTATTTCGTTACCACGGCGTTAACCGAAAAGGGCAAGAAACTGTTGTATGAAGAGAAGGAGGCAGAGCCGTCCGAGGACGAGAAGGAACTACGCCTTGACTTTGAAGTGGATAAGAGTAAATTTCCGGAGTTTGCCGTGAAGGAAGAAGAATTCCCTGATAAGGCTTCTGCAGACTCGCAAGTGGAGAGCGCAGCGGCTGAAGCTGACGCTGTGACAGACGAAGAGTCCCATGACGAATATGATGAATTCCAGCCCGACACAGACAACGCTTCGGAATATGAAAGGGAGAAAGGTAAGGAAGCGTACGAGTCCGTTAAACTGCAGGCCTACACCTGGAGCATTGAGAAAGCTCGTAACATCCAGAAGACTGGCGATTACACCGCCGAGGCAGAAATCATAGCCGAGGTGGACAAGGCTACCCCCGTTGGGCGTATCGTTTCCGGGCGTTATGAGGGACAGCGCATTCTGGTAGAGAAGGTGAAGTTTATTTTCTATCAGGATAAGGGCTGGACTTTGGATAAATCAGAAAGGCCCGGGGCCGGAGATTAAATATAAAACTCGGATGAGTCGATGAGGCCGGCGCGTAGGGCGAACTTGGTGGCCTCGTGGGCGGTGTTGATACCTAATTTGCGGAAGATATTCTTGCGGTGGGTGGTAACCGTATGGGTGCTGAGGAAGCGCTCGGCCGCTATCTCCTTGGTGGTTTTGCCCTGAGCGATGGCCTTTACAATTTCGGTCTCGGTTTGGGTGAGAACATTGGCGGTCTTCTCTTCTTCCTGCTGTTGTGATAGGATAACCTCCAGGGTGCGCTGGCTGAGGTAGCGGGTATTACGCTGGGTTACCGATTGCAGGGCTACACGGACCTCGCTGAGGGGACCGTCCTTGAACAGCACGCTGAACTGATGCGAGGAGTAGGCTACTCGGCGCATGAACTGGGGTGTCAGCTCTTCACTGAGAAGTATCCACTGTGATTGGGAGAAGCGCTCGGCCACGATGAGTAGCTGTTCTTCGTCAGCGAAGTCGAAGAGCGTATAGTCCAGCAGTACAATGGCATTTGGATGCTCGGCAAGCAGGTTCACCAGCGAGGCTCTGTTCCAAGCATAGAACAACTGATGCTCCTGGTCTTCGTTGATGAGGTGTTCCAGGGCATAGCGTGTAAGTTCCTGATTATCGGATATGATGTATTCCATGCAGTTGCGTTTGGGTATGGTAGAGGTTGCAAAAATACGTTTTTTAACGTAATCTGCCAAATCTTTTTGGGGATTTGGCAGATTACGTTACAGAGTTTACAGTTTAGAGTTTAGAGTCAGTGGCGCTTTGCGATAGTTTAGAGTTTATAGTCAGTTCAAAGCGCCCTTCGGGCTAGTTCAACGGCCTTACGGCCAGTTCAAGGCGCCAAAGGCGCTGAGTTCAAGACTATCAACTTTCAACTGTCTCTAAACTCTAAACTCTAAACTCTCAACTTTAAATTTGCTCCAAAGCTTGACTCAAATCTTCAATGATGTCATCGATGTGCTCCGTACCGATGCTGAGGCGTACGGTGCTGGGAGTGATGTGCTGCTCGGCCAGCTCCTGCTCGCTCAGCTGAGAGTGAGTGGTGGTGTAAGGATGTATCACCAGACTCTTCACGTCGGCTACGTTGGCTAGCAGAGAGAAGATTTGCAGAGCATCGATAAACTTCCATGCTTCCTCCTGACCGCCCTTAATCTCGAAGGTGAAGATGCTACCGCCACCGTTGGGGAAGTATCTCTTGTAAAGCTCATGGTCGTGATGACCGGGCAGGGCAGGGTGGTTTACCTTAGCAACCTTGGGGTGCTTGTTCAGGAAGTCAACAACCTTAAGGGCGTTCTCTACGTGGCGCTCTACTCTCAGGCTCAGTGTCTCAACACCCTGCAGCAAGATGAAGGCATTGAAGGGAGAGATCGCAGCACCAGTATCACGCAGGATGACGGCACGGATACGGGTAACGTAAGCTGCAGCACCTACGGCG
>DLBF01000161.1 GCA_002494215.1 Prevotellaceae bacterium UBA7028 | reverse complement strand
TACACCTTTGAGGAGCACGACGAGGCTATGGCCTACTCCCTGTCCGTTCCCTTTGTCAGCACCTTTGTTTTCAGCGCCGTTATGAAGCATCAGGATTCGCCCGGTACCACCTTCAAGCGTCACCTGAAGATTGCCCGCGGTGTACTGTCGGAGGACGACACCCTGCTACGCGAAATTCTCTTTAATCCTAAAACAAAATCGCACGTTGAGCAGATACGTGCCGAACTGAAAGAGCTCATCCAGATTATTGACGACCGCAACGAAGACGCGCTCAACCAGTATCTGGTTAAGATTCGCAAAAATATTCAGTAACAAAAAAGCCCGCTTCGAGCAGGCTTTTTTAAAATTCAAATTTCAAAATTATAAATTCAAAATTATATCAACATACATACGTTGCTTTAATCGTGAATTATGAATTACAACAAAAGGCTTGGAGAAATCCAAGCCTTTTGTTGTATTAATCCATCACCTTGATTCGTACGTTCTTGTACCAAACGTCGTCGCCGTGATCCTGAAGGGCGAAGTAACCGCCTTCCTTACCTTCTTCAATCATCATGCCGTAAGCATAGGGGAACTCACCGCCCTTGCAGAACTTGCTGTTGTCGAGCATTTCCTTCCACTTCGGAGTCCACAAATGATACTCCAACACCTTTTCGTCATTCTGGTAGTGGATAACAGTCCCCTTGAAGACAACAATCTTAGCCTTGTTCCACTCGCCGAAGGGCTTAGCATTCTGAGGATTGGCAGGAACCATATCGTACAGAGAAGCAGCCTGACGGTTACCGTCAACACCCAGCTGAGCATCTACGTGGTTGGCATTGTCCAGCACCTGATATTCAGAACAGCTCTGCCAGATAGGCAGCATATCGCCGTTAGCATCCTTAGCCTCCTGAGCCAGGTAGAAGATACCAGAGTTACCACCCTTGCTAATCTTGTATTCCAACTCCAGTGTAAAGTTAGTGAACTTATGAGCGAACATAAGGTCACCACCGCCTTCAGCCTGAGCCTCGCCAGTACCAGAGCCCTTCAGGTGAATGCTCTCGCCGTCGTTCTCCCAGCTTGAGGGAACACCGTCCTGACCATAGCCACGCCATCCGTCCAGACTTGAGCCGTCAAACAGGATGTAGTAACCCTCCTCGTCCTGCTTCAACTGAGCCAGGTCATACTGTTCGTTCTCAACGATTTCGGCAACAGCCTCATCGCCAGCAGCTGCTTCAGTCTTGTTCTCACAATTCTTGCAAGCATCACAACCGCAGTTGCATTCGCACTTGCACTTGTTCTGGCAGCAAGATGCCATCATAGCCAAAGTTGCTGCAAATAACAATGTCTTTTTCATATTGATTAATTATGTAAATTTGGTAAAAATTATACGATTTGCCCACAAAGTTATAAATTTTACCCAATATAGCAAAGCTAATTAAGAATATTTAGGAAGAAACGCCCTTCCTATACATCACCAATGGAAAAAGTTGGAGAAAAAAAATGCAGACTCCTCGACATTACACTTGTAACTCCTCGAGGTAACACATGTAGCCCCCCCCGGGGGAAAGCAATAGAAAAAAAATGGGTGATATTTGTTTAATATCCTAGTTCTTTGACTATGCTGGAGATGCGCTCCATGGTAGTCAGGCGGGTAGGAACGAGGGGAAGACGAAGGACATTCTCAATCATACCCATCTCGTGCAACATGGCCTTAACACCGGCAGGGTTACCATCCACGAAAAGAAGCTTGAACAACTCGGTGAACTTGTGATGGATGGTCAGAGATGTGTTGTACTCGCCCTTCAGTGCCAAACGCACCATACGGCTGAACTCGCTTGGCAGAGCATTACCGATAACGCTGATTACACCTACAGCACCCAAGGTAATAAGGGGGAAGGTAATACCGTCGTCGCCGCTGATAACATCAAAGTTGGCAGGCTTGTTCTTGATAATGTCGTCCATCTGGGTGATATTGCCGCTAGCCTCCTTGATGGCAACAATATTATCGAAGTCACGAGCCAAACGTAAAGTGGTCTCGGCCGTCATATTAACACCCGTACGACCTGGTACATTATATAATACTACGGGGACAGGACTAGCCTTGGCAATAGCAGCGTAGTGCTGATAAAGACCTTCCTGCGAAGGTTTGTTGTAATAAGGGCAAACACTAAGGATTCCGTCTATGCTACGCCAGTCCGAAGTCTGCAGATCATTTACCACAGCAGCGGTGTTATTGCCTCCACAACCCATCAGCAGGGGAACGCGTCCAGCTACTCGATCAACCAGATGTTGCTTAAGCAATGACTTCTCGTCAGCGCTCAACGTTGGAGTCTCGGCCGTTGTGCCCATAATACAAAGGAAGTCAGCTCCGCTCTTAATCTGGTACTCTACAAGGCGGTCGAGCGATGCAAAATCTATACTGCCATCCTTGCAGAATGGAGTAATTAACGCAATGCCCAAGCCACGGAATTTATTATTTGCCATATGGTTATTATCCTTAAAAGTGCTGCAAAAGTAATACTTTTTAAACATTTTACCAAAAATGAGACGGGCAAATTCTTGTCACCTTTCAATTTTATATCTAATTTTGTGAATCAATAAGGATTTTTAGGCTATGACAGAGCAAGAGCAGATACTGAAACTAAGAGAAGAACTGCATCAGCACAACTACAACTACTATGTGCTGAACATGCCCACCATCGGGGACAAGGAGTTCGACATGATGATGCACGAGCTGCAGGACTTGGAGAAGCTGCACCCCGAGATGGCAGACCCCAACAGCCCTACGCAACGTGTGGGAAGCGACCTGAACAACGAGTTCGCGACCGTGCAGCACAAACGCCCCATGCTAAGTCTAGCCAACACTTACAACCGTCAGGAGGTGAGCGATTTCTATCAGCGTGTGAGCGACGGACTGCAGGGAGCCCCTTTTCAGATATGTTGCGAACTGAAATTCGACGGCCTTAGCATTAGCCTGCACTACGAGAAGGGAAAGTTAGTGAGGGCGGTAACACGTGGTGATGGCACACAAGGCGACGACGTGACACAGAACGTGCGCACAATACGCACCATACCCCTTCAGTTGCCACAAGGCAGCGGATACCCCGAGGAGTTCGAGATCCGAGGCGAGGTGCTAATGCCTTGGACAAGTTTTGAACGGCTGAATGAGCAGCGCGCCCAAAACGAGGAGCAACTATTTGCCAATCCCAGAAACGCAGCATCGGGAACGCTAAAGAGCAAAAACTCGAGTACAGTAGCCGAGCGCGGCCTGGATGCATACCTTTATTATTTATTAGGGGAAGGCATCCCGGGCGACGGTCATTACCAGAATATGGAGGCGGCAAGGAAATGGGGTTTTCAGGTAAGCAATGCCATGAAGCTGGCTAATAATCTGCAGGACATCTACGACTACATAGAATATTGGGATACAGAGCGCAAGAACCTACCCGTTGCCACGGATGGAATAGTGCTGAAGGTAAACTCGCTAGCGCAACAGCGTAGCTTGGGTATGACGGCCAAGAGTCCGCGATGGGCCATTGCCTATAAGTTCCAGGCAGAACAGGCAGAAACTATACTGCGTCAGGTGGTGTTCCAGGTAGGACGCACTGGCGCTATTACACCCGTTGCCAATATGGACCCAATTCAGCTTTCAGGCACTCAGGTGCGCAGGGCCACCCTGCATAACGCCGATGTGATGGCACAACTGGACTTGCATGTAGGAGACCACATATTAGTGGAGAAAGGCGGAGAAATCATCCCCAAAATTGTTGGGAAAAAGCCCATTCCCAATGCTCCCACAGGAGCGCCTATATCATTTATTACCCGCTGTCCTGCCTGCGGTTCCAAATTGATACGCTACGAGGGAGAGGCTGCTCACTATTGCCCCAACGAGACAGGATGCCGACCGCTGATTCTGGGCAAGATTGAACACTTCATCTCGCGCAAAGCCATGAACATCATGTCCCTAGGTCCCGAGATTGCGGAATCATACTATAACCAAGGTTTGATACGCGATGCCGCAGACCTCTATACCTTGCGCGAAGATCAGTTGCTGAACGCCGACGGGAGTAACAAGGTTAGTGTGAACAACATCCTTACAAGCATCGAGGAAAGCAAGAAAGTACCCTTCGAGCGAGTGCTTTTTGCCATAGGAATTCGTTTCGTAGGAGAGATTGCCGCCAAGAGCCTGGCGCGCTATTTCGGTAGCATGGAGAAGCTTTCAACCGCTACTTGCGAAGAATTAACGCAAGTAAATGGTATTGGGGATGTTATAGCAGGTAGCGTAATCAAATTCTTTAGCGAAGAAAAGAATCGACATTTTATAAACAGGCTGAAGGAATACGGCCTGCAAATGCAGATTTCGCAGGAACAGCAGGAGGCCAAATCTGACCGTCTAAAGGACAAGAGCATCGTTATAAGCGGTGTATTTGCGCACCACAGCCGAGACGAATATAAAGAGATGATAGAAAAACACGGCGGCAAGAACGTAGGAAGCATCAGTGGAAAAACTTCCTTCATCCTTGCCGGCGACAATATGGGACCCTCGAAATTAGAGAAAGCACAGAAACTGGGCGTTCCAATTATGAACGAAGACGAGTTCCTGCAACTGGTGGGAGAAGAGTGATTAAGACAACAGGCTGTTCATACGAGCCAGATACTTGCCAATAATATCAAACTCTATGTTCACAACAGAACCGGGCTTGATATTGTGGAAGTTGGTATTCTCGAAGGTATAGGGTATGATGCACACCTGAAAGGTATCCTCCGTAGGACGGCATACCGTCAGGCTAACACCATTAACCGTCACGCTGCCCTTATCAACGGTGAAATAACCGTGTGACACCATCTCGCGGTTACTCTCGTATCGGAAGGTGTACTGGTGGCTACCCTCTTGATCCTCGACAGCCAGACAAGTGGCAGTCTGATCAACATGTCCCTGCACAATATGGCCATCGAGACGTCCGTTCATCTGCATGCTGCGTTCCACATTCACCTCATCGCCCACCTTCAAAAGGCCAAGGTTGCTGCGTTCCAACGTCTCGCGCATGGCAGTAACTACATATGTATCATCCTTTATACTTACGACAGTCAGACAAACGCCATTATGTGCCACACTCTGGTCGATACTCAACTCGTCCGTAAAAGGACAACTGAGAGTAAAATGTACATTATCCTGGTCGTGCTCGATAGCAACCACACGAGCCATTGTTTCTACTATACCTGAGAACATATATGAATCCTTTTAATTATCAACTTTTCCAACGCAAAGGTAGGGCAAAAAACGAGACTCGACAAGGCTGACTTTGAAAAATATGCTAAATATATGCCTAATTTGTTTTAAGAAGTGTAAAAAGCAGGCTTGATAATGACATTAGGAACGCATATTTTTGTATCTTTGCACCTAAATAATCTACTTAAGAGACATATTCCGAAATATGATGAACAAGACATTCAAGATCGCCTGTATGCTGATGGGCTTGAGCTTAGGCGCAAGTGCACAACAGACCTGGGGCTTGCAGGATTGCATCGACTACGCCCTGAAGAACAACATACAGATTCAGAAAAACAAGATTAGCGAAGAGAAAGGCGACGTGGCCTTATGGAAAAACAAAGGAGCTTTATTTCCCAGCCTTAGTTTCAGTTCTAACCAGAACGTAGGATACAGACCCTTTACTCAGGTAATGTCCACAGTACAGGGGGATCAGGTAATAAACACCGCCAATAACGTAACCTACCAGGGCAGCTACGGACTGAACACCAGCGTAACCCTGTGGAACGGCGGTATAGACTACAAGAACATAAAGGAACAGAAACTGCAGAACGAGATAACAAAACTGCAGACAGAACAGAGCGAACTGAGCATCCAGGAACAAATCGCCCAGCTGTACGTTCAGATTATGTACACCAAAGAGGCGCTGAAGGTGAACGAACAGTTGCTGAAGACGGCACAAAAGCAGTACGACCGCGGCGTGGAGATGCAAAAGCAGGGACAGATGGCCAAGGCCGATGTGGTTCAGTTGGAGGCTCAACTGAGCAGCGCCCAATATGACATTGTAAACAGCAAGGCTCAGTTGGAAAATTACAAGCGTCAGCTGAAGTCGGTTCTGGAGCTGGACATCAACAGCGACTTTGACATAAAAGGTGATATACCAGCCGACGAGAAGGTGTTGGCGGTAATTCCCAACAAACTGGATGCCTTCAATATGGCGCTGACCAGCCGACCCGAGATAAAAAGTGCCGAACTGGGTATCGAGTCCGCCAAGATGCAGGTAGACATAGCCAAACGTGCACACTATCCCACCCTGCGCGCCAATGCCAGCATGGGCAGCAATCACTACTCGGGAAGCCCAAACAACTGGGGAGAACAGATGAAGAACAACCTGAACATGAGCGCAGGTCTGACGTTGAGCGTCCCCATCTTCGACAACAGGCAGATTGCCAGCAACATAAGAAACGCAAAGTTGCAGCAACTTAACTCACAGCTGGAGTTCGAAGACAAGAAGATTGCCCTATCCAACACCATAGAACAATACTGGATTAACGCCAACAACAATCAGCAGAGCTACATTGCAGCCAAGGCTCGCGTAAAGAGTCAGGAGGCCAGCTATGAGCTACTGAACGAGCAGTTCCTGAACGGATTGAAGAACACGGTTGACGTGCTGCAGGGACGTGACAACGTGATAAATGCCGAGCAGAGCATGCTGCAGTCCAAATACAACGCCCTACTGAACATGCAGCTGCTGAAGTTCTATACAGGCGAGAAAATTGACCTTTAACAAACAAGAAGTAAAAATAATACATTATAAAGATGAGAAGAAAGATATTCATCCAGGCAGCATCTGCCCTTGTGCTATCAGCATTCGTCATGAGCAGTTGCAAGAAAGCGCCCAGCTTCACTTATAACGAGATTGAAGTGGAGAAACAAGACATCGTCACCAGCGTTACAGCTACAGGAACCATCGAGCCCGTCACCAGCGTTGACGTGGGTACTCAGGTGAGCGGAATCGTAAGCAAACTGTATGTTGACTATAACAGTACGGTGAAAGCAGGACAGGTAATAGCCGAGCTGGACCGCACCAACCTGACAAGCGAACTGAGTAGTGCTAAGGCTAACCTGACAAGCGCAGAAAGCTCGCTGGCATACCAGAAAGCTAATCACGAGCGTTTCAAGAACCTCTACGACAAGGGACTTATCAGCGCCAACGACTACGAGCAGGCTCGCCTTGCCTATGTCCAGGCGCAGCAGACGGTTGCCACTCAGCGCAACAACGTGAAACGTGCCGAGACCAACTTGGGTTACGCCACCATTACCAGTCCTATCGACGGTGTGGTTTTGAGTAAGGAAGTAGAGGAAGGACAGACCGTTGCCAGTAGCTTCAACACTCCTACCCTCTTCAAGATTGCCAAGGACCTTTCAGATATGCGCGTGATTGCCAAGGTTGACGAGGCCGACATAGGCGAGGTAAAAGAAGGACAGCGCGTGACATTCAATGTGGATGCCTTCCCCAATGACCAATTCAGCGGTACTGTTACACAAGTACGTCAGCAGGCTACAACAGAAAGCAACGTCGTTACATACGAGGTAGTAATAGGCGCACCCAATGAGGACTTGAAGCTGAAGCCCGGCCTGACTGCCAACGTTACCATCT
Source organism: Prevotellaceae bacterium UBA7028 (assembly GCA_002494215.1). Next base: position 7,841 of record DLBF01000161.1, on the reverse strand, counting down.
ATACCATGGAAAGAAAGGATGTGCTGGCCATTCCCAGTAAGGCCCTTCACTTCAAACCCAGCGAGGCAATGCTGAACGATGGAGAAATCATCACAGACTGCGAGTCTCCTAAGAAGGTATGGACCAAGGAAGGACCTAACATCAAGGCCATTGCCATAGAAACAGGCATCACCAACGGAATGCTTACCGAGGTAGTAAGCGGACTGAAGGCCGGCACGAAGATCATTACAGACATAGAGACCTCTATGCCGAATATGGATGAACAAGAAGGACAGCAAAACAGCAACCCCTTCATGCCAAAGCCTAGAAACCGCAACCGCAACCAGCAGCAGAAAAAATAATCTGTAAAAAGAAACTCAAGAACACAAGATGAACGACAAAAAGGTAGTTATAGAACTACAGAACGTTAAACGCGACTTCATTGTAGGAAGCGAGACGGTTCATGCGCTGAAGGGTGTTTCCTTTAAGATTCACGAGGGTGAGTTCGTGACCATTATGGGAACATCGGGCTCAGGAAAGAGTACGCTGCTGAACCAGTTGGGCTGCCTGGACACTCCCACAAGTGGAGAGTATATCCTCGACGGAACTCCCGTCCGCAAGATGAAGAGAAGCGAACGCGCCATACTCCGCAACAGGAAGATTGGATTCATCTTCCAGAACTACAACCTGCTGGCACGCACAACAGCTGTCGAGAACGTAGAGCTTCCCCTCATGTACAACAATACATACAACGCAAAGATGCGTAGGGAGGCTGCCATAAAGGCCCTTCAGGCTGTGGGACTGGGCGAACGCTTGGAACATAAGAGCAACCAGATGTCAGGTGGTCAGATGCAACGTGTGGCCATTGCTCGTGCGCTGGTCAACAATCCTGCCGTTATCCTGGCCGACGAGGCAACTGGTAACTTGGATACAAGAACCAGTTACGAGATTCTGGTACTCTTTCAGGAACTGCATCGCCAGGGAAGAACCATCATCTTCGTAACCCATAATCCTGAGATAGCACAATACAGCAGCCGCAATATTGTACTGAGGGACGGGCATATATGCGAAGACGTCGTAAACAATAATATAATGAACGCAGCTGAGGTATTGGCTAAACTGCCAAAACCAGAGGACGAGTAAAAGAAAAAATCTATATGAGTCTGAAAAACCTACTAAAGGTAGCCATTACGGCTATCATGAGCAATAAATGGAGAACGTTCCTCTCTACACTTGGCATCATCATTGGCGTGGCAGCCGTTATTACCATGATGGCTATCGGCCAAGGCTCGAAAGACAGCATACGTGCCGATCTGCAGAAATGGGGAACCAACCTGCTTACCGTAAGACCTGGTGGTGAGATGCGAGGCGGTGTCCGTCTGGACCCCTCTGCCATGCAGACACTGAAGCAAGCCGATTACGAGGCTATACGCGACGGCGCCAGCCTGATAACACATATCAGCCCCGAGGTTACGTCCAGCGGTCAGGTTATCTATGGATCCAAGAACACCAACTCAACCATCTACGGTGAAAGTCCCGACTATATGACCATCAAGTTGTGGGACATAGAGTCTGGCCAGTGCTTCAATGACGAGGATGTACGTAAGAACGCCAAGGTTTGTGTGGTCGGAAAGACCGTAGTACAGGAACTCTTTGGTGACAAGAATGCCAACTGTGTGGGCAAGGTCATCAGATTCAAGAGTATCCCCTTCCGTATTATCGGCATACTGAAAGGTAAAGGCTACAACAACTGGGGTATGGACCAGGATAATGTCATTATCGCTCCCTACACCACAGTCATGAAGCGTTTGGCTGCACAGACTCACTTCAACAGCCTTAACCTGAGCGTAATGACTGAGGACTTGAGCGACGATGCCATAGATCAGGTTTCAAAAATCCTGAGAATAAACCATAAGATAAAAGAAGGTGACGAGGACGACTTCAATATCCGCAGCCAGCAGGAGATGATGGAGACCATGTCAAGTACTATGGATACACTACAAACAGTTCTCGTTGTGGCAGCTGCTTTTTCACTTCTGGTAGCTGGTATCGGCATTATGAACATCATGCTGGTAAGTGTGACGGAGCGCACCAGAGAAATAGGTCTGCGCATGAGCGTAGGAGCACGAGGCAGAGATATCAGCAGACAATTCCTCATCGAGAGTGTGATGATAAGCCTGAGTGGAGGACTCCTAGGTGTCGGACTCGGATATCTGTTTACCTGGATAGCCAAATCCATAGGTTTTCCGGCGACTGTACCCTTATGGAGTGTACTTGTCAGCTTCGGCGTTTGTGCATGCATCGGATTGGTGTTTGGTATCATTCCTGCCCGTAAGGCTGCACGTCTCGACCCCATAGAGGCATTGAGATACGAATAAACATATATAAGAGAATCAAGAGATAGAAAGAATGGAAAAGGATAAGAAGATGGCTATGGACCAGTTCTTCTACGTCAAGAGCGAACACCGTCTGATAAAGGTGGAAGTAAGCAAGCTCTTGTATGTAGAGTGTGTAAAGGACTACCTGAAACTGCATATCCAAGACCAGCGCCCCATAATGACACTCATGACAATGAAAGCTATTGAGGAGCATCTGCCTAAGCCACAGTTTATGCGCATTCACCGCACATACATTATTCAGACCTGCAAGATTGACTATGTCAACAAAGGTTCTGTCAGTATTGCCGGGAACAACCTTCCCATCAGTACAGGTTACCGCAACGATTTCTTTTCCTATATCGATGAATTGACAATAATATAAATAATCCTAAAAACATAAAACAATGAAAAAGTTATTTCTAGCATTCATGCTTATTTTGCCCCTTATGGCAGCAGCTAAGAGCACAGTAGATTCCAAGTACCTGAAGGGCGCTGTTCCCGAGGAAAATGGAGTAATTGTATTCCGCAAATCATTCAGCGTACCCGGAATGACGAAGGACCAACTCAACTCTACATTATATAATTACATAAACAATTGCCTGGTAGCCCCTGCTATTCACGACCTGCGCACCCGCATCATCAGCGATGGAAAGGAAGACGGAATGATTGTTGCCAAGATTGAAGAATACATGGTATTTAAGAACAGATTCCTGAATCTGGACCGTACACGATTCATCTATCAGGTGCAGGCATCTGTAGAGGGCGAAAAGGTTAAGTTGGCCATCTCACAGATAAGCTACTATTACAACGAGGATTCGGAAGGTCGCAACGGTGTTACCTACAAGGGCGAGCAATGGATTACAGACGCCGAGTCCATAAACAAAAAGGGAACCGGTCTCTACCCCTCAACTGCTAAGTTCCGCATAAAGACCATCGACCGTGTGGAGCAGATCTTCGAGGATTGTATGGATGCCTTTGAGATAGCAGCAACACCTCAAACAACAGAAAAGGCTCCTGCGAAGAAAGTACGTAAAGGTATTGTTGAGGACTAATTTATAGATTAGAGATAATAGATAATAGATAATAGATAATGAGTAAGAGTGAGGAACTTACCCTGGAAGAACAAGTCGAGCGCATCCGCCGCAAACGTCAGAGCAAGGGAGACCTAACACGTGTCAGACTGATTCTAAACACCGTCTTCCTGCTTTTGGCAGTTGTCGGCCTTGTGGTTTATTTCTGGAACGATGCCAATCATATATACGCACTGGCGATAATCGGAGTTGGCATGTTACTGAAGATTGTGGAATTCTTTATTCGTTTTGTACTATAGAGGAAAAATGAAGCATAACTTGTTCTTAGCTATACTATTTCTGTGTCTGGGGCTCCAGGCGAATGCGCAATACACCAAAACAACCCCCAACGGTCGCCAACCGCTTAGGAATAACCTGTCTGAGTACGATGATCAATACACAGACCAAGGTGACTACTACGACGAGGCAGGAAACCGTACCACATGGGGGCGCGACAGCACCAAGCATCAGAAGCAGAAACAGATACCCGTGGGTATGTTCCAATGGGTGCTGGAACCACGCTTAGGTACCGTGATAGATGCCGAGAACAACGACACCGTAGTACACAACTTCCAGAACTTCAACAATACTGACGGTTATACCGGAGAATTCAGTCACCTGGGTAACACAGGTACACCACGATACAACCGCATTTATATGAACAGGACTGACGACTCAGACGAGTTCCTCTTCCTGCGCCCCCTCAGCTATTTCCGTGGCGGCCTGCATGAGTTCCGCTTTACAAATACGCTCAGTCCCATTACCAATCTGGCCTACCACTCCGTAGGTAGTAAGATTAACGGTGAGGACCGCGTTCGTGCCTATTTCGCCACGAATATCAACAAGGATGCCGGTCTGGGCTTCAAGATTGATTATCTTTACGGTCGTGGCTACTTCGTGAATTCTGCAACCAGTTCCTTTGGAACCACCTTCTACGGCTATTACCGAGGAGAGCGATACAACATTCACGCATACGCCAATGTCAATCATCTGAAGATGTTCGAGAACGGAGGTATGGAGGATGACAAGTACATCCGCGAACCAGAGCAACTGAATCAGGACTATGCCACCACCGACATCCCTGTCATGCTCTCTGATACATGGAACCGTAACCACGAGAGAAATTTCTATCTTACGCACAAATTCAATTTTGGCTTCTACCGCGAGCTGGAAGTTCCCGACTCGCTGAAGCCACAGCCTCCCTCGGCCAGCGAACTGCTCTCCGACCTTCCGGACAGCATACAGATGGCACTCAAAGCCGACACGTTGGCACGCCGTCTTGCCGTTGACTCGCTTACAGCCAAATGGAAGGCTCAGCAGATACCGCCCAAGGAGTTCATACCAGTCAGCAGCATCATACATACGTTTGATATGCGCGACTTGGCACACACCTATATTGCCCAATCCTCAAGCGGGTCGTTCTATACAGACAATTTCTATGGCGAACTGAACGATGTATATGACATGACGGGAGCCATGAGTATACGCAACACCTTTGGTCTGTCTTTACGCGAAGGCTTCAACAAATGGGCAGCCATGGGCCTCACCTTCTATGCAACCCATAAAATGAGGACCTACAAGCTACTCATGGACAATCCGCATGGTATGGAGATGCAGCGATACAACGAGAACGACCTCTCCATTGGTGGTGAACTGGCACGCACACAGGGCAAGTTGTTGCACTTCAATGTGAATGCCGAGTTCTTCCTGACTGGACAGAAAGTAGGAGACTTGAATGTGGACGGACGCACCAACTGGGAGTTCCGCCTGGGCAAACGAGACAGCCTTCTCTTAGACGTGAAGGCAATGATAAAGAACGAGAAGCCCGACTTCTTCTATCGTCACTACCATTCACAGCATGCCTGGTGGGACAATGATGATCTGGCACGCCAACTCCGCACCCGATTCGAGGGAACATTGCGCCTGAAGAACTTTGGCACACGCCTTAAGTTCGGATTCGAAAACATCACCAACTACACATACTTTGGCATGCAGAATACTCTCCTCGACCCTAGCAAGCCACAGTTGCCTACCAACCTCTCACATGCCGTAACCGTAAACCAGTATGGCGGCAGCGTACAGGTTCTGGGGGCCTCTATTGCACAGGAAATGAGAGTGGGTTTGTTACATTGGGAGAACGAACTGGCTTTCCAGACCTCGTCCAATCAGGATGTCCTGCCGTTGCCAGCCGTTAACGTGTACACCAATCTGTATCTGTTGTTCCGTATTGCCAAGCTCCTGCGCATACAGATAGGTGCCGACATGCGCTACTTCACAAAATATTACGGATTGGACTACTCACCCAGCATACAGCAGTTTGCTGTGCAGGATGCCAACTTGGAGCGTCAGAAGATGGGCGGTCAGCCGATTGTGAATGTTTACCTGAATTCGCACCTCAAGCACTTCCGCTTCTACTTCATGGCACAACATGTAACAGGCGGAACAAATGCTTTCTATGCACCTTATTATGGTATGAATCCCTTAACTATTTGCTTCGGTCTCAGCTGGAACTTCATTAACTAAATTGCCCCACATCAGGCAGTTGCTGAAACTAAAGACCATATAAGTTATCCATAATACAGCAGCAGAAATAATCATAGCTAATATCACATATAAGGGAAACAGAGCTGGCAGATCCAACACATCGCCCATCTGCCATCCTTTATATGCTTGCATGGCTGCCGAAGAAATAACCTGATTGGGGATACTACCCAGGAATATGATTATTCCGCCCAACAAGGAACCCAGGAACTCAAAAGCAAAGAGACTGCCAAAGTTTCTATATGCAAGTCTGAATCCGCTACAGAAACATTCCTTCAATGGCGTATATGAGTACCTTATCTGCATTAAGACAACAATCATACCAAACGCCAGCACAAATACAAGAAGGAAGATCAGAACACTCCAGATATACTTCCAGCCCAGAATCATTGGCAACGCAAGGCCAGCAAGACCGGCTACCAAAACAGGTATCATCAGGATATCTAACAATAAAGCCAAAGCACTACGACTGGCGCATTTCCCTATATCATCTCTCATTGTCTTCAACGTAACATTGGGAAGATAGCCTAACTCTGTCCATTTACGCAATATGGCGTCCACCTGAGCATAAAAGAAAATTATAAATGGAAGTGGAAGAATGATTGTCAAGACCAGGCTGGGCCAGATATAGCGCAACAGCATACCAAGGTTCTTAAACCCGTATCCACAACCATTCAACAGACAACTTATATATGAACGTTCCTTCTTTACTTGAAAAAGATTTTCTCCTGTAGTTTCCATAAATTAATCAGCTTTCGAAGTGCAAAGATACAGAGAAAAAGCGTATCTTTGCATCCGTAATAAGAAAAATTAACAGGCAGATGGCAATATATAAGGAAATCAGATGGGGATTCATCGGTTGCGGCGAGGTAACTGAGAAAAAAAGCGGTCCCGCATTCAGTCTGATACCGGGTTCGTCGGTTCAGGCCGTAATGAGCAGAAACAAGGAAAAAGCACAATCCTATGCTCTGCGGCACGGCATCCCACATTGGTATAACGATGCTCAGCAACTTATCAACGACCCTAACGTAAATGCCATCTACATTGCTACCCCACCCTCGTCACACGCCACATACGCTATTATGGCGATGAAAAGTGGGAAACCCGTATACGTAGAAAAACCATTGGCAAGCAGCTACTACGATTGCCAACGTATCAATCATGCCAGCGAAAAGACGCATGTGCCATGCTTCGTGGCTTATTATCGCCGTTACCTACCATACTTCCTGAAGGTAAAGGAACTGCTGCAGAATGGGGCCATAGGAAATGTCATCAGCGTGCAGATAAGGTTTGCCTGTCCACCACGCGACTTGGATTACAATTCCACCTCACTCCCCTGGCGCGTCCAGCGTGATATCGCAGGCGGAGGATATTTCTACGATTTGGCTCCTCATCAGATCGACCTGCTACAGGAGCTCTTCGGCCCAATTGTTCACGCCAACGGTTTCAGCAGCAATAGAGGCGGATTGTATGAGACAGAAGATACCGTCAGCGCCGCCTTCCAGTTTGCCGACGGACTTACAGGAAGCGGTTCGTGGTGCTTTGTTTCTCACGAGAGTGCCCGCACAGACCGCATCGAATTGATTGGAGACAAGGGACAGCTCTGCTTCTCGGTCTTCACCTACGAGCCCATAGCCCTGCACAATAGCGAGGGACGTCAGGAAATCGTTGTACCCAATCCCGAACACGTACAGTTGCCCCTTATAAAGAATATTGTCGAGCATCTGCAGAAAGGCGATATATGTACAGCCGACAGCATCAGCGCTACTGGCGTTAACTGGGTTATGGACCGTATCTTAGGAAAGCTTTAACCATTATGGAGAAGAATATCAAACACGTCTTTCTGGACTTCGACGATACCCTTTATGATACA
>DLBF01000077.1 GCA_002494215.1 Prevotellaceae bacterium UBA7028 | reverse complement strand
ATGGCACCCACCGAGATTCTTGCCGAGCAACACCTGCAGACCATCATGGACTTCCTGGAGGGTATGGACATCCGTGTAGCCATGCTGACGGGCATTGTCAAGGGTAAGCGCCGGCAGGAGGTTCTCGACGGACTGCTTGACGGTACCGTACAGATTCTCGTCGGCACGCATGCCGTCATCGAGGATACCGTACAATTTGCCCGACTGGGTATGGTGGTTGTCGACGAACAGCACCGCTTCGGTGTAGCCCAACGTGCCAAGCTGTGGAGCAAGAGCGTCAATCCGCCCCACGTGCTGGTTATGACTGCCACCCCCATTCCCCGTACACTGGCCATGACGCTCTATGGCGACCTTGACGTCAGCATCATCGACGAACTGCCACCTGGCCGCAAACCCGTCGTCACACAACATGTCTTCGACCGCTCGCTGCCGTCACTCTACGACAGCATTCGCAACCAGATACGACAAGGGCGTCAGGTGTATATCGTCTTCCCCCTCATTGAGGAGAGCGAGAAGATAGATCTCAAGAACCTGGAAGATGGCTTCCAAGTGTTAACACAGGTGTTCCCCGAGTTCCGCCTCAGCAAGGTACACGGCAAGATGAAACCTGCCGAGAAGGAAGCCGAGATGCAGAAGTTTGTCAGCGGCGAGACACAGATACTCGTTGCCACCACCGTCATTGAGGTCGGTGTCAACGTGCCCAACGCCTCTGTGATGGTCATCCTCGAAGCCCAGCGCTTCGGTCTCTCCCAACTCCACCAGCTACGCGGTCGCGTAGGTCGTGGTGCCGACCAGTCATACTGCATTCTCGTCACTTGTTACGAGCTGAGCGCCGACACGCGCAAGCGCATTGACATCATGTGTGAGACCAACGATGGCTTCCGCATTGCCGAAGCCGACCTGAAGTTGCGTGGCCCTGGCGATTTGGAGGGTACCCAACAGAGTGGTATGGCCTTCGATCTGAAGATTGCCGACATTGCCCGCGATGGTCAACTGGTACAGATGGCTCGTGACGAGGCGCAACTGATTATCGATGATGACCCGCTCTGCGCTTCCGACCGCTACGCGCTGCTCTGGCGTCGCCTCAAAGAGTTGCGCAAGACCAACATCAACTGGGGGGTCATCTCCTAAAAAAAAGACAAAGCCCCGAAGCTTTCGCCTCGAAGCTTTGAATCCTGCGGAGAGAACAGAATCTATTGTTCTTCACATCTCTACCTTTTATTACCTATTGGAAACCAACAACATACAGCGGTTTTACTGCTTGACGTTATTTGTCACCTCTAATTGTTTCATCATGTAATTGCCTGCAAAGATAGGCATTTTCTCTGGAATGGCCAAACTTTTCAGCAGGTATTTTACAGCATCAGGCCCAGTGTCCTGGCAACAGCATTCTTGATAAACGCATTGATGGTAATGCCCTGCTGACTGGCGGCTATCGCAGCACTGCCATGTATTTCGGGACCGAGTCTGACATTCAGTACACCAGTGTAGGGTTTCCTGGGTGCGATACCCTTGTCCTCACACATCTGCAGATAGTCATCTACGGCTCCTTCAAAATCCCTGGTCAGTTCCTCGACGGTGGCACCTTCGTAAGTGATGCCATCCTTCATCATACCCTGCACCTTGCCAAAGAGGCACTTGTCCTCTTCACTGTACTCTACGCTACCCGTGTAGCCCTTATACTTTAGATATCCCATAGTCCTTATACCTTATTATTTTATATAGTCGTTCTTCAGTAGATAGTTCAAGATGTCACGCATCATATATCCCTTGATGATGTTGGCAGGATGGGGTTTGTGCATGATATATGAGTTCCCATCCTGTTCATGGTAGAACTTGACGCGCGAGCCTGATGTCGCCCCCTTGTTCTCCAAAGTAAAGCCACAGCCCTGAAACAGCGTCACCACCTCTTCAAAAGTGAAGTCCCTTGGCTGTGTCTTAAAACGCTTTATCAGTTTCTCTTTCTTATTCATCGCCACAAAGGTAGCTATTTTTAGACACATCGCCAAATATTTTCTCTAAAAGTTGCGTAAATAGTTGCGTAAATAGTTGCGACTTTAGTTGCGAAAGTCGGATTTTTTTCGTACCTTTGCAGAGCAAACAGGTAGATAGAAGGGTAAAAGGTGGCGATAGTCACGTAATGGGAGGCCCCTACCTGCTGTTGGTGCTTGGGAAGTAGCATGGCAACTGGCTACACGCTTTGACGGTTAAATCCCAGCCAAATCCTGAAGAACAGGAAGGAAAGGCCACAGGGATCCTACGGGATTTCTGTGGTCTTTTGTTTTTTATGCACTCTTGAGCTGCCTTGCTGATACCCAGAAGGAAAGTAGGCGTCTCTTTCATACAGGCAGAGAGTCCTTCGACTTGAGAATTTCGCCCAAAAACTATCAATCTAAGAGGACAATCTGCCTTTTTTCTTGCAGAATTGAACAAAATAAAAATAAAATGCGTACCTTTGCGGGGACATATAAGAAGTGCCTACGACTTGTAGATTCGCCAGATCAAATAGTATTCGACAGGCACAGAGAACGCAACTCACTAATAGTGGGCTGCCCTCTGTGGTTGGATACGGGCCTCTGGCGAAGCCTTCAAGTCGACACGGAGGCGGCCCACTTCTTTAACCAATAACAAATAGTCCTATCCGGCTGTCAGGGGCACTTGAGAATTCGCCAAATGGAAGAAACTAAAATTTGTCCTTATTGCGGGGAAGAGATCTTGGCAGTTGCCAAGAAATGTAAGCACTGTGGTGAGTGGCTGAAAGAGGATGTCCCTAATACGGGAAACGTTTTGCTCCTTAAAGATGAAAACAAGCTCTATTGTCGCCATTGTAATCAACCTATCAGCATTGATGCAGATGTTTGCCCTCATTGTGGAAATAGAGACCCATTCTTCTTTGCAGCCATCAAAAAAGAAGAAAAGACTTATAAGGAGTCTTGGGGACTTTTATTGTTGATAGCACTTGCTGTCGAAATCGGATTCCGTATTTTTACAGATCACTCTGGTTTTCTCAACTGGCGGTTCCCTCAAGCCGCTGCATATATCCTACTTTGCGTGATAGCTCTCCTTGCATTTTGGGCTATCCGAAAATCTTTACGAGAAGAACATGAAAAAGAGATGACTGTCACATTCACAAAGGTTGGCGATGAGAAAGCCATTGACAGATGGAAGAATAGAGTAAAACAAATAATAGATTAACAAATTATGAAAAAGAGTATTATTACATTGGTAATTTCGATGGTGGCAATGAGCTGCTTCGCACAGTCAAAGAGTATCGAGCCTGAGTACATCGGGCAAGTGGTAATCCTGAACACCGACAGCACGACAACACTGCTGCAGAAGGAAACAGCGAAGATGAAGGCAAAGTCCTCCAAGTGGGGTATGCTGCCTATTCCTGGTGCTGGAATGCTGGACAAGTCAAAGGTGAAGCTAACTATTAAAGGATCTGAAGCTCCGGTAAAAGTCAAAGCCGGACCACTGACATTGGTTATCAAAACGGGTAACAACGAGAAAGATCCTAAGGAGGTGTTTGGGGTATGGAAGCTGGAAGTTGAGAAAAAGGCTCGCACATTCCTGATGGCTGAAGCGGGATTCCTCTCCGGTGTCACAGCAACTACGAACTATAACAACGTGCCATTCGTAGCGAAGAAATATGGTGAGGGCTGCTATATTATCTTCTTTGACAATATAGAGCCAGGCGAATATGCGGTGAATACCGACTTTGCAAACCTCTCGACATTCAGCGTACAATAAATAGTCTGAGACTTTAGATATTACTAACGACAGCAGGACTGTGATAACTGACATAGATATGATGCTAAAACTAATCCTAACAATACTTTTTATCGGCATATCCCTGAATGGAATTGCCCAAAAGGTAATAGCAGACCTGCGGAACGTAGCTCCGCCCGGACTACTAAACCTCGAAATTAAAACATTCACAGATAATGACTCTATCTATTATCTGAAATTCAATACCCGAAGTCAGAAACCTGGAGAGTTCTACTTTATGTTTATCACACCAGAAATTTCTGATACCATTGTCCAGTGTGCCCTGAATAAGTCTTTCAAGTACAGTAAACGACTGATGTGGATGCAGTCGTATATTGACAGTACAGATGTCAAGAACATGGACTATAGCAAGGTATGGACGAAATACAAGCCAAAGAAGATATACCAACGTAACGGTTACTCAACCAAGGAGAGCTTTGGCTTCATACCTGCGTGGCGTGAATATACCAAGCAACATAATCTGAACTGGGATGGTACCAAGAAAAAGGATCCAACCATTCAGGAGTGGATAGCATTCCTTAAGGTCTTACGACAGGTGGGAGCCATGATGCCACAAGGTGAGACACGACCTTTGGTGGATCAGATTAGGAACCTGCCTTAGTTATCTTACGACAGTAACACTGACGAACTCTCGCTAATAGTTCACAAGAGCTGCCTTCCTCGATGGAAAAGCAGCTCTTTTTCTTCAAATGGGTCTTAAAATAGGGGGATTTTGCACATTTTTCTCATTTTGTGCATCTTTCAATTCCCTGGCTTCTGCTGGCTATTATCACGTTAACTCAGGATACTCAGATACTCCAGGCAATAGAACAGTGTCCTGCTCTTTCACTTCTCGATTGTCCAATTGTTTTTCCATAATCACCTCTAATTGAATTATAAATTAAAAATATTGCATTGACATACATTGACATGCATCACAATGAGCACGTCTTAGAGGTTTTGATTTTTCTCAGGAATCTAACTGTCAGCAAGTTACAATCGCAAGTTGCTATTAATCAGGCATTAAAAAAGGGAGCCTGAACGGTTCCCTTTAAGTTCAAAAGGCGGAGAGAACAGGATTCGAACCTGCGAACCGGTTTTGCCGGTTACACGCTTTCCAG
>DLBF01000193.1 GCA_002494215.1 Prevotellaceae bacterium UBA7028 | reverse complement strand
TTCCAGATGGCTATGCTGGAGCCAACCTTCAGCATCCTGGACGAGACGGATAGTGGACTGGATGTAGATGCCTTGCGTATAGTGGCTGAGGGATTTAACAAACTACGCACACCACAGACCAGTGCCATTGTGATTACCCATTACCAGCGACTGCTGGATTACCTGAAGCCCGATATCATACATGTCCTCATAGATGGTAGAATTGTGAAGACGGCCGGTCCTGAGTTGGCTTTGGAGATTGAGAACCGCGGTTTCGACTGGATAAAGGAAGAGGCAGGCTTGTAACTATGGCAGATTCAGCAAAGCAATATATCGATTTCTATGCTCAGGTGGACAAGCTCATTGACGAGCGTTCCTGTGGGGTGATGAATGCACAGCGTCAGGCTGCCTTGCAGACTTTTGAGGCTTTGCAGTTCCCCACTCGTAAAGTGGAACGCTATAAGTACACCGATGTGTCTGCCGACTTTGCTCCTGACTACGGCATTGGTCTTGCGCCCTTGCAGCTGAAGGAACTTCCATTCTGCCACCGTATCAGCGAGGCTCCCATAGATGTAACTCCCTATTATAACCAGTTGGCCGACAAGCAGGATGCTGTTGTGGCCCTGAATACGCTGTTTAGTGTGGATGCGCTGGTCATATATGTGCCGCGTAACACTAAAGTGCAGCACCCCATACAGATAAGTAATGTGCTGAAGGGTGAGCAGGATACTATGGTCAACCGTCGTATCCTTATCATAATGGAGGAGTGTGCTGAGGCAGATGTCATCATTACGGATAAGGCTGTAGATCCGACACACTTCCTGACCAATCAGGTCGTGGAGGTCTTTGCCTGCGATGGTAGCCATCTGAATCTCTACGAAGTGGAGGAAACTCACCTGCTTTGTACCCGCTACTCCAGTGTTTTTATCCGCCAGGGGCGAGACAGTCAGGTGCGTCACACTAGCTTCACTCTTTTCAATGGTCATACACGTAACCGTCTGGATGTTGCCCTGCAGGGCGAAGGTTCCGAGGTGGTGTTGAATGGCTGCGTGATAGCCGACAAAACGCAACGTGTTGATAATAATACTCTTATAGACCATCAAGTGAGCCATTGCCAGAGCAATGAGCTCTACAAATATGTGCTCGACGATAATTCAGTTGGTGCTTTTGCTGGCAGGATCCTAGTGCGAGAAGGCGCTCAGAAGACCATTAGCAATGAGACCAATGCCAACTTGTGCGCAACCTCTTCGGCTCGTATGTACACCCAGCCTATGCTGGAGATTTATGCCGATGATGTAAAATGCAGTCATGGTAGCACGGTAGGACAAATTAGCGATGCAGCTCTCTTCTATATGCGTCAGCGCGGTATACCAGAACAGGAGGCAAGGCTTCTGCTGAAGTCGGCATTTATCACCGAGGTGATTGATACCATTCCTCTGGAAGCACTGAGAGACAGACTGCATATGTTGGTGGATAAGCGTCTGAGAGGTGAGTTAAGTAAATGTGAAGGATGTAAGCTATGCAAGTAAAAGGACCCACCCCCGGCCCCTCCCGTAATGGAGGGGAGGATTGGAGGACAGACTTTCCAATTCTTGGGAAAATCATATACAAGAAGTATCCGCTGGTCTATCTTGATAATGCGGCTACTACGCAGAAACCGCGCCAGGTGGTTGAGGCCATGACGGAAGAATACTATAATGTGAATGCCAATGTACATAGGGGTGTTCACTTCTTGTCGCAGCAGGCTACTGAACTACATGAGGGCAGCAGGGAAACGGTAAGAAAGTTTCTGAATGCTCGTAGCACAGCCGAGATTATCTTTACCCGTGGTACTACCGAGAGTATCAACCTGGTTGCACAGTGTTTCTCGGATGCATGCATGCAGGAGGGCGACGAGGTAATCGTTAGCGAGATGGAACATCATAGCAATATCGTATCTTGGCAGTTGCAACAGCAGCGCAAGGGTATCAAGTTGCGTGTGATTCCTATCACGGATGATGGGCAGCTTCGCCTTGACGAATATGAAAAGCTCTTTAATAAACGTACCAAGATAGTCAGTGTAACCCACGTCAGCAACGTTTTGGGAACCATTAATCCTGTAAAGGAGATTATCCGCATAGCCCACGAACATGGGGTGCCCGTTCTTATAGACGGTGCACAGAGTACGCCTCATATGAAAGTGGATGTGCAGGAGCTGGATTGTGAGTTCTTTGCTTTCAGCGGACATAAGATATACGGCCCTACGGGTATTGGCGTGTTGTACGGCAAGGAGGAGTGGCTGGAGAAACTGCCTCCGTACATGGGTGGCGGTGAAATGATAAAGAATGTCAGCTTCGAGCGGACGACCTTTAATGAATTGCCCTTTAAGTTTGAGGCAGGAACACCTGATTATGTAGCCAGCACCGGTTTGGCACGTGCATTGGATTATGTCAGTGCCATTGGTATGGATGCCATAGAGGCTCATGAGCGCGATCTAACTGCTTACGCTATGCAGCGTATGAATGAGATTGAGGGTATGCACATCTTCGGTCCCAAGGATATCGAACAGCACGATGCTGTCATCAGTTTTCAAGTATTCCTTCCCCTCGGGGGAGGTCAGGAGAGGGGTCTTATCCATCATCTGGATATGGGTACGTTGCTTGACCGACTAGGTATTGCAGTTCGTACAGGTCATCATTGTGCGGAACCTTTGATGCACAGGCTGGGCATAGAGGGAACCTGTCGCGCCAGCTTTGCATTATACAATACTCGTGAAGAGGTGGATGCTTTGGTGGCGGGCATTCAACGAGTTAAACAAATGTTCTAAATGATATGTTGCTTCCGTTCTACAAAGAAGGCGTAATAGAGGCTGGTTGCGATGAGGCTGGCAGAGGTTGTCTTGCCGGTCCTGTCTTTGCTGCTGCTGTTATTCTACCGCCCGACTTTAAGAATGAGATGCTGAACGACTCGAAGCAACTGACGGAGAAGAAGCGCTACCAATTGCGTGAAGTGATAGAGCACGAGGCATTGGCATGGGCTGTGGGGATTGTTGACAACAAGGAGATTGATAAAATAAATATCCTAAACGCTAGCATCCTGGCTATGCACAGGGCATTGGACCAGTTAAAGGTTAGACCTGAGAACATCATTGTGGACGGCAATCGTTGGAAACCGTATTTTTCACCAATAGCTCTCAACTCTCAACCCTCAACTCTCAACTCTCCAATTCCTGCCACCACCATTGTGAAGGGCGACGGCAAGTTCCTTTCCATAGCCGCAGCCAGCATTCTGGCCAAGACATACAGGGACGACTTCATGCTACGCATCCACGAGGAGTTCCCTCAATATCATTGGGATAAGAACAAGGGCTATCCTGCCAAGGTGCATCGGGAGGCGATTCGTCAGTTCGGAACGACACCTTACCATCGTATGAGTTTCAACTTGTTAGGAAACACACAGCAGTTGGAATTTGACTTTGGCTAATGAGCCTAACAGAAGACAAGGAAAGAAAAAACTTAAATCACGATATTATGCACAAAAACAACACTAAAGAGATTCTTAGATTGCTGATCGTCGCTATCATATTCATAGTTCCGACCAGCGTTATGTCAAAGACGGAGATTGTGGTGGAGACAGCTGGTACGCTCTCCTCGCTTCTGACATCGACAGACAAGGAACTGAAGGTGTCCGGCGTTATCAATGGCACCGACATCAAGTACATTCGCTCGTTGGTAACGGCAGGTACAGTAACCTCTCTCGATTGGTCGGATGTCCGTATTGTTGCTGGTGGGGAAGCATACAATGAGAGTTTTACAACGGCAGACGATGTAATAGGCGAGAAGATGTTCTATGATTGCTCAAAACTTCAAGTAATGCTGTTGCCCAATACTGCAACGGCCATTCAGAGCAATGCTTTTGCAAGAACAGGTCTGAAGACCATAGATATTCCCAATAGTGTCAGGTCCCTTGGCGAGGATGCTTTTGCGTATTGTAACTCTTTGGCAACGGTTGTCATTGGTAAGAAAGTAAATCAACTGAGCAAGGGCTCGTTCTACGGCTCTCCCGTGACGAAAGCCTATGTGAAGCCCATGACACCTCCTGCTATATCATCCTATCTGTTTGGTTCAAAGGTCACCATGTATGTCTATCTGGATGCCTTGGCTGACTATAAGGCATCGTCGGCATGGAAGGAATACTACAGCACTATCTACGGTACACTGGAAAACTTTTATCCTGCCGAACCAGAGGAAGGTGATATCGTCAGCGAGTTGTGTGGTAACTTCTTTGAGGATGCGGCTTGTACCCAGTTGAAGCCTGAATATCAGAATATGAGTGATGAGGCTCTTACCACAGCCTTGACAGAGGGTGGTATGCCAGAGTATATGGTAAGCATCGCCCTGAAGGTGAAGAATAATTCTTGGGCAGCCTACGAACAGGAGTTCCGTATCCACAGCTACAAAGCATACAGTGATGCCAATTATTGGAATGACAAGTTGTGGAGCCGTGCTGCTTCCTATATGGGTAATCCTACAGGTATTTTAAGTCAGGCGTATACAGACCAACTTTATGTCTTTGTTGACAGTGATGTACCTTCTGATGCAACGTTATACATAGCTGGTATAGGAATTGATAAGATGTTTTCTAGCGCTCAAACAGGAACGAAGCTTAAGAAGGGTCTTAACATTATAGACGGGGACGCAGATAAACTGTATTACATTCTCTATACCGCTGACACAAAGGCAATGACTAAGAGAGTTAGTGAGTGGCCTGAAATAAAGATACACATAGAGGGCGGTAAGGTGGAAGGCTACTTTGATGCATCCCGTCATACCGATGCTGACTACAAGAAAATGCTGAATGCAACTACCTATTCAACATTTGTCGTTAAAGGCAAACATTCGGTTATGAACATCAGAACCTCAAGGCTTAAGGAAACGTATCCAAGCAAAATAGCAAAAGCTATCGAGGCTTTGGACAGCCTCTCGGTATGGGAAAAGGATCTCCTCGGTATAAGCGAGGCAGTAGCTAACGGCGAGAAGGCTGGTGCGCCTTACTATATCTCTGGTGGTGATGCTTTCTATCCAGGCTATTTCAATAACCCTACATATGTGGATAACGATTCACCGGGTTCTGTTGCTCACTCCACAGAGCACGGTATTCATATTTCACTTGACGCCTCCAAGACCTTCCTGAACCCTTATGTCTCGAATTATGATGAGAGTGGTACGGCACATGAGCTCGGGCACCAGCTTCAGTCTCCCATCATGTTGGAAGGTACAACAGAGGGTAGCAATGACCTCTTCTCTTGCTACTGCCGCTTCTTTATGGGGCACCGTACATCTATGGGCGAACCGTTGAGTGCTATGATGAGGAAGTACGCAGAGCACGAGCCGTTCTATTGGAGAGGTCCCAACTTTGGCTACATTCGTATGTTCTATTCTCTTTATCTCTATTATCATCAGGCACAGAAGAACACCTCTTTCTATCCAGAACTCTTCAAAGCTTTGCGTAAGGATAAGATAATACCTTACAGTTCGAATACCAACAACTCGGGTCTGAAGTTCGTTCGTAAGGTCTGCGAGGTGGCACAGGAAGACCTTACCGACTTCTTTACTGTCTATGGATTCTTTGAGCCTACAACCAATCGCTATCTGGAATGTTATGGTGATCATTATGTGACTAACAGACAGACAGATATTAACAGCACAAAGCGGAAAATAGCTCAATACGAGAAGAAGAATCGCGAGATTATCTTCATAGAAGACCGTGCAGAGCATGTTCCCACCACAAACTTCGTTCCATTGGATGGGGAGTATCGAATAGGTGAGTCCATCGGTCAATTCGGTGATATTGGGCAGTTTACCAGCTATCTGCCCGGAGCATGCGAGCCCTCTGATTATATCTGTTATCGATCCGACTCGCTATATGCAATGGTTGGCAAGGGAGGCGTGGGCTTCTTGATGCTCGATGATGAGGGTAATATCAAATATGCTTCCAACAGTAGAAGTGTTAGCATCCCCAAAAGCGTGGGCCGCGATTTTACTGTATGGTCATGTGATGCCGACGGTACACTTCATCCCGTAGAGATGGTGTCTAGTGGCACGGAGCGTGTTACGCTTACTTCGGCGGGTACTCTTCAAACGGAAATCCAGAATGAATATGCTATTAAACTTACCCTTTCGGGAAGAATAAACGGAAAGGATGTCAAGTACTTGCGACAGATTATCAACGAGAACAACCTTCAGAGTATTGATCTTACTGAAGCCAGAGTGGTGACTGGAGGTGGATATTATTACAAGAGCTATAGCACAGCTGCCAACAATCTGGGCGACTACTGCTTCCAGGGCTTCACAAAGTTGGCAGGTATAAAATTGCCTCAAACTCTTACCAAGATAGGCAGTAACGCTTTTGCTAACTCTGGTATAGGAATGATAGAGATACCCGACAAGGTGACGAGCATAGGTGATGATGCCTTTGCTTATTGCAGCAATCTGAATACCGTGGTCATTGGTAAGGGTATAAAGACACTATCGAAGGGTGCGTTCTATGATTCCAAGATTAAGGATGTTTATGTAAAGGCACTTACACCTCCCTCTATATCATCCTACCTGCTCAATAGTAACCCTACTATTCATGTTTATGCTAGTGCCCTTTCAAAATACAAGTCATCAGGTTGGGCTGAGTATGGCACAATTGTTGGCGACCTGGATGAGTGGGAAGAAGCAACAAGCATTGAATCAGTTCAAAATTCAAACCCCCAAATTCAAGATGAGGGGGTTGTATACAATCTGAGCGGTCAGCGGATTAGTAAGCCAGGAAAGGGCTTGTATATTGTGGGTGGTAGAAAGGTGGTGATGAGATAAAAAGCTCTTGCCAACTGAAAGTGTTCCATTTCTGTTGTACCTCTGGGATTACGTTACTTCAAACTTTCTCCCGCTCGGAAATGTTCAAATAAATTTGGCTTTTCCCTCGCTTATTTGTAACTTTGCACCCGCAAAAAAGGAATAACAAATAAAACAGAAAATATTATGGCTAAGAAAGCGCTTTTGATGATCCTGGATGGCTGGGGCATCGGTAATAAAGGTAAGGGTGACGTTATATTCAACACACCTACCCCTTACATGGATTATTTGCAGAAGAACTATCCCAACAGCCAGTTGCTGGCTTGTGGCGAGAACGTAGGTTTGCCCGATGGACAGATGGGTAACTCTGAGGTTGGTCACCTGAATATCGGTGCTGGTCGTATTGTATATCAGGACCTGGTAAAGATTAACCGTGCATGTGCAGACGGTAGCATCCTGAAGAACCCTGAGATTGTTAATGCATACGAGTATGCTCAGATGAATGGCAAGAACGTTCACTTGATGGGTCTAACCAGCAATGGTGGCGTACACTCTTCATTGGATCATCTGTTCAAACTCATTGAGATTGGTAAGGAATACAATGTCCAGAATACCTTCGTACACTGCTTTATGGACGGCCGTGATACCGACCCCAAGAGCGGTAAGGGCTTTATAGAGCAGGTTACAGCTAAGTGTGCAGAGGTAGGTAACGCTGCCATCGCCAGCATTGTAGGTCGTTTCTATGCTATGGATCGTGACAAGAGATGGGAACGTGTGAAGACTGCCTATGACCTGTTGGTAAGTGCCGAGGGTAAGCAGGCTACAGATATGGTCGCTGCAATGCAGGATAGTTATGACGAGGGTGTAACAGATGAATTCATCCTGCCCATCAACAACAGTAAGGTGGATGGTACCATCAAGGAGGGCGATGTGGTAATCTTCTTCAACTACCGCAATGACCGTGCCAAGGAGCTGACTATCGTGCTGACTCAGCAAGATATGCCTGAGCAGGGTATGAAGACCATTCCTGGTCTACAGTACTATTGCATGACTCCTTATGATGCCAGCTTCAAGGGCGTTCACATCCTTTTCCCCAAGGAGAACGTAACAAATACTTTGGGCGAGTACATCGCATCAAAGGGCTTGAAGCAGTTGCATACAGCCGAGACTGAGAAGTATGCGCATGTAACATTCTTCTTCAATGGTGGTCGCGAG
>DLBF01000022.1 GCA_002494215.1 Prevotellaceae bacterium UBA7028 | reverse complement strand
TCGTTCCTCGAACAGGAAATCGTGGACAAGCTCGACTTTGCCGAGGAGAACGATCGCATCTGGGGCAAGAAGGTGGTTACCGACGCTGGCGACAGCGACAACCTCAAGCCCGGCCAGATTGTCACCGCCCGTCGTCTGCGCGACGAGAACACCTCGCTGAAGCGCCGCGACCTGAAGATTGTCCAGGTGCGCGATGCCGTGCCCGCCACGTCGACCCAGATTCTGCAGGGTATCACCCGTGCAGCATTGCAGACCAGCAGCTTCATGTCTGCTGCATCATTCCAGGAGACCACAAAGGTACTGAACGAGGCAGCCATCAATGGCAAGAGCGACTACCTGGAGGGTATGAAGGAGAACGTTATCTGCGGTCACCTGATTCCTGCCGGTACCGGTTTGCGTGAGTTCGATAAGATTATCGTAGGTAATCGCGAAGATTATGACCGTGTTCTGGCAAGCCGTAAGACCTTGCTGGACTACGTAGAGGATTTATAATCTTTCCCTACCATAGATATTAGGAAGAGCCCTGCAGCATTACTGCGGGGCTCTTCTTTTTTTGTACAACCAATCCATTCAAGAGATACGGCCTATCGCTGCCAGAGAAACGGCGTATCGCTCATAGCAAGAAGCCATATCTCTTTTTTCAGCTCAGATGAAAAAAAACAATCAAATTATTTTGTTCTTCTCTCACTAAATCGTATTTTTGCCCCCAGAAGAATTAACCATATAAGCAAATTAAATACATTTACCATGAAAGCAAATCGTAATATAAAGACTTTACTCTTTGTATGCATGTGCCTATTTGCAGGTATTAATGCATTTGGTTATGACGCCTTAGTAAATGGTATATACTATAACTTCTCAGGAAGCGAAGCAACGGTAACAAAAGGTGATGTTGTATATTCTGGGGACATAGTTATTCCATCATCTGTGACGTATGCCGGTAGTAATTATCATGTTACTGGCATTGACTACTGGGCTTTTTCTGCTTGCGATAGGATAACTTCTATAAATATTCCATCGTCAATATCTAAAGTTGAGAGAGGTGCTTTTGCTGGGTGCCCAGGTAAAGTGTATATTCACTGCCCTATTGAGGATGCAAGATTCCCTAGTCCTTATTCTTACAACCCTGAAGGAGCCTTCTGTCGTGCGAAATTCTCTGAGATTGTTGTAGGAGACGAAGTCACATCCATTGGGGAATACGCATTTTATGAATGTTCTGAAATAAAAACCTTTACTATTGGCAATAACGTTAAGACTATAGGACAGGGGGCTTTCTATGGTTGTACAAGTCTTGAGTCTATTAATCTTCCAAATAGCATAACGACCATCGGTAGCGATGCTTTCTGGGATTGCATAAGCCTTAAAACTATAGACATTCCACAAAGTGTAACAAGCATTGGAAATTTCATCTTCCTCCATTGTCCCAATCTCATGTCAATCACAGTGGATGCGAATAATCGAAAATATGACAGTCGTAATAATTGTAATGCAATTATTGAGACCTCAACAAATAAATTGATAGCGGGATGCAAGAATGCCATTATTCCTGAGAGCGTAACAAGTATAGGAGACCATGCCTTTGACAGATGCGAAGGAATTACCGCATTCACGATACCACAGTATGTTTCAAGTATTGGTTTTAGGGCTTTCTGTTCGTGCCCAGACTTGAAATCAATCATCGTTGATGAACGAAATTACAGCTATGATAGCAGAAACAATTGTAATGCGATCATAGAGACATCCACAAATACTTTGAAGGTTGGTTGTTGTAATACGAAAATTCCTGAAGATATAACTACACTAGGGATGCATTCCTTCTCTGGTTGTACAGATTTAGTGTCAATTACAATTCCCAATAGTGTAATTACAATATCTGCAAGTGTATTCAATGGTTGCTCCAATTTGAGTTCCGTCGTTATTGGTGAAAATGTGTCAGCAATAAATTCAGGCGCTTTCACGGGATGCTCAAACTTGTCTTCAGTAACTTGTCTGGCAGAAACAGTTCCAACGACAAATTATAGTATTTTTGACAATGTTCCTCAAAGCGAAGCAACTCTTTATGTTCCTGCTTCATCGCTTGAAGCTTACAAGAATGCTGACGAGTGGAAGGATTTTGGTACGATACTGCCTATAGGAGCTATCCCTATGCCCTCTGTGACCTCGGTTACGCTTAACCTGACAGAGGAGATGATGAGGGTTGGTAGTACCCTTCAACTGACGGCAACTGTAGAGCCTGAAGATGCAGGGCAAACAATAAATTGGACTTCATCTAACGAAAGTGTAGCAATTGTTAGCTCAAATGGCTTGGTTACGGCTGTTTCTTCTGGTACAGCTACAATTACAGCCAAGGCTACCGATGGAAGTAATCGGTCGGCTCAGTGTGTTGTCACTGTAAAGGCAGTAGATGCATCTGTTGTTGCCAGTGGCGAGTGTGGTAGTGGTGTAACATTTAGCCTTACTGATGATGGTGTGCTAACTATCTCGGGTAATGGAACAATAGATCCCAATAACTATAATAGGCCCTGGAGAGAGTATCAGAGTCAGATAAAATCCATTATTATCCCCGAGGGTATTACATCCATTACAGAGTATGCCTTCGAGGGTCTGACGAACCTGCAGTCCGCCCAGCTTCCCTCGAGCATCCGTTCTCTCGGTCAGCAGATATTCAAGAACTGCACTGGTACGGCATACGTAAAGTGCAACATACCGGATGCCGGCTGGGGCAGTATCAGTTCTTTCTACAATTCAAAGTTCACGGAGGTTGTGATATCCGAAGGCGTTGAAAGTATAGGTAAGTTTGCCTTTCATAGCTGTTCTTCAATAGCACGGCTTAGT
>DLBF01000112.1:2038-21927 GCA_002494215.1 Prevotellaceae bacterium UBA7028 | reverse complement strand
AGCACGTTGGCATCCACAGCCATACCCAGTGTCAGTACCATACCGGCGATACCACTCATGGTAAGGGCAGCCTGGAAGCTGGTCAGAACACCTACGGTGAAGAAGAGGTTCAGGATCAGGGCGCAGTTAGCAACCATACCGGGAACAAAGCCGTACATCATAATCATGTAAACCATCAGGATTACGAAGGCGATGATACAGCTGAGGATACCCTGCTGGATAGACTCGGCACCCAGAGAAGGACCAACAATTTCCTCGCTCACAATCTTAGCGGGAGCGGGCATCTTACCAGACTTCAATACGTTGGCAAGGTCACGTGTATCCTCTGTAGTGAAACGACCGGTAATCTGTGAGTTGCCACCGGTAATCTCGCTCTGTACAGTAGGAGCACTATATACGTTATCATCCAGAACGATGGCAACGCAACGCTTCAGGTTGGCCTTTGTGAGGGCAGCCCAACGGCGAGCACCGTCAACATTCATCTTCATGCTAACGCAAGGCTGACCGTTCTGATCGAACTCGTCCTTGGCATCGGTGATAACATCACCCTCCAGAGGAGCACGTCCATTACGCTCTGTTACCTTGATAGCATACAGTTCGTATACGTTAGCATACTCACCTTCGCCAGTACCCTTAACACCCCACTTCAGACGAACATCAGCGGGAAGTACCTCGTTAGCTTCGGGTGAAGCCAACAGCTCGTCGATAGCAGCCATATCACGCTTGTGAGCATAACCAACTACGCAACCATAAGCGCCCTGAGCAAGCTGAAGACGGCTCAGCAGAGGATGCTGCTTGCGTACCTTCTCGATATCGGCAGCTGAAGTAGCAGTTTCTTTCTTCTCCTCGGCATTGCCACTAACAACGGCAGCCAGATCCTTCTGGGCAGCAGCAGTATCAACAGCTGTTGTATCAGCAGTAGCCTCTGCAACTACAGCAGCAGAATCAGCAGGAGCCTCATCCTTAATATTGCTCATTACAGCAGCAATTTTGCTATCCAAAGTAACCAGGAAAGGTACAATCTCCTGTGAGTTGTAAGTCTCCCAGAACTCCAGGTTAGCACTACCCTGCAAAAGCTTACGTACACGCTCGGGTTCCTTTACACCAGGCATTTCAACCATGATACGACCCTCCTGACCCTCGAGGGCCTGGATATTGGGCTGAACAACACCGAAACGGTCAATACGGGTACGGAGCACATTGTATGAGTTGTCGATAGCGCTCTTCACTTCCTCGCGGAGCACTTTCTCAACTTCCTTGTCAGTACTCTTGGTTGTTACCTTATCACGCAACTGCTGAGTTGCGAAAAGCTCAGCCAGAGCCTTGTTGGGCTCTAATGCCTTGTAGTCTTTAATAAATAAGGTAATAAAGTCACTCTGGCTGTTTGCAGCCTCGCTGGTCGCCTGCTCGACGGCCTTGCGGAAGTTCTCGTCAGTCTCTTCCTTGTGGTCTGCCAAAGCCTTTACTACGTCGGGTACACTAACCTCCAGGATGACATTCATACCACCCTTCAGGTCCAGACCCAGTCCGATTCCCATCTCACGGCACTCCTTCAATGTCCAAACATTGCAGTACACCTTGTGGTTGAGCAGAGAATCCAAGTAACGGTCGGCAGCTTCCTGACCCTCTGTCTGTGCCAACTGCTCAGCCTTACTCTCGAAGTGGTTGGTAACCACTGAGAAGCTCAGGTAGAAGAGGCAAACCAGAGTCAGCAGGACTGCGAAAACCTTTACAAATCCTTTGTTTTGCATTGTGTTAATTAATTATTGATTTTGTTGTTTATAAGTTTCGTTCAGTCAAAAATTAGTTCGCAAAGATACACATTTTTCCTTTACTAAATATAATTTGCCCCAAAATTTATACATTAAAGGCATTTTATTTGTCTTTTTTCTGTAGATAGGCAACTACGGGGAAGTGGTCAGAGGCTATAACCCCATCATCCACATAGCATTTTATACATTGCCAGTCTGAAGAGGCAAAGATATGATCTATACGCACATAAATGCCCCCGTGCCTATAAGTAAAGCCCAATCCTCTGCCTACTTTACGGAAGGCACAGTCCAATCTGCTGGTCAACCTTTGGTAAGTATAGGAGATGGGCGTGTCGTTGAAATCCCCACACACGAGAATACTCTTCCCCTCGTTTCTATCAATCAGTGAACAGAGCGTATCCGTTTGGAAACCACGATAATAGGCGGCATCCCTAAGCTTGCGAAGTAGTATCTTACTGCCTTTTTCTACGCGTTGTTGCTCAGGTTCCAGAATCATATTCTTGTACTCTGTCTTGTCTGAATCGGAAAGTGCATTACTCTCGAGATGATTGCTCACCAGCAAGAGGCTGTCTCCTTGGCAACGAAGCCAGCAAGCCATACTGCTATTCTTGCGGGTGGGATAATCTATACGCAAGGTATCGCCAAGAACAGGGAAGCGGGTGAGAATACACTTTCCGGTTCCCTTCACACAATGGTAGCCCATAGAATCAACTAAATGCTGGAACTCGGGCATATTCATCTGAGGGCCACCGATTTCCTGAAGGCATACAATATCCGGGGTTTTCTCCTTCAGATATTGCACCACCTCCTGACGGGCATCTTCATCCTGAGCACCTCCCAAGTTATAGGTAACAACACAAATAGCGCTATCGGAAAGATACTTCTTGGTATTAATGGGACAATAATCCATAGCATAACCTGCAACAACCATCAAACCCACCAAAGGCACCCATACGAGATAGAAGCGGAATATCAGCCAGAAGAAGAAAAAGGCAATATCCACAGCCACAAATATAGGGAAAAACAACCCGAACAGAGAAAGAGTGGGATGTGAGCTAGGTGAAACAAAGGTTGAAATTACTGCCAGCCACATGAGCAGGACGGTACATATATTAGCCCCCAGGAAGATACCCGTGAGCACCCGCACAAACGGGCTAGATTTTTTCTTGTTATTATGCATTATTTCTTGCTTTTGTCAAAGAGCCGACGCTTCTCCTCGTCCGTAAGGTTAGCGTATCCGCTCTTTTTTACTTTATCTAGTATTCGGTTTAGTTCTTCCTCTTCTTCCTTCTTACGTTGTCTGTAGATAAAATCCTGGGCGTATTTGCCTCCATAGGTTACCTTGATGTCGGGGTTCTTGCGAGTGAATAACTTTGAGAACCAGCGACGGAAGTTAAATCCACCGTCTGAACCTTTATCGTAATAATCCCTGTCGTAATAGTTACGATGACTACGATTGCTGTTTCCGCCTCCATTACGCCAATAGAGCAGCAGGAGAAAACCTACCAGCATACCACCCAAATGAGCAAAATGAGCTACGCCATCGCCTGGACGGCTCAAAGCCGACAGCAACTCAATTACGGCATAACCCACCACAAAGAACTTAGCCTTTATGGGCACTGGCAAGGGGAAAATAAACAAACGCTCGTTGGGGAATGTCATGCCAAACGACAACAATATGCCATATACTGCTCCCGAGGCACCTACGGTTGTCCAGCGGTTCAGGAATTCATCCATAGGGAAAAGTACGCCCCCGACATTTACCTGCTCGTAAGCATTCAGGCCCTCTATCCAATAATTTGCATACTGAACAAGTTCCTGCATCAAACCAGCACCCAAGCCGCATGTCAGATAATAGAACAAGAAGCGCTTGGAACCCATCGTGTTCTCCATAATGCGACCGAACATCCATACTGCAAACATATTGAAGAACAGATGCGATAAGCTTCCGTGCATGAACATGTAGGAAAAGAGCTGATAGAAATAGAAATGACTGGCCATAAAGAAGTGAAGGCCCAGAGCATCGTCAAGGTCTATACCATACGCAGGAAGAGCTGCTACCCATCGGGCTGCAAAGAACAATACGTTAATGATTAGCAGATTCTTGGTTACAGGTGGCATATTATTCATAACGTTCATTTTTCCTAATTACGGCGCAAAAATACAAAAATAAAACAAAAAAGTCCCAACAACGAGCATTCTAAAAGGTTTTTTTCGCATTTTCTTTCATTTTTTTACAAAAAAACTTGGGCTGTATGTCAAGATTACCTATTTTTGTGATACAATTTATTGAGTTCAACTAAATTATAAACATCTAAAAACACAAAGTTATGAACAAGACTGATTTGATTGCAAAAATTGCAGAAGGCGCAGGTTTGAGTAAAGTTGATGCCAAGAAGGCTTTGGAGGCTACATTGGAGGCTATTACCGGTGCTGTAAAGGCTGGTGATAAGGTTGCTTTGATTGGTTTTGGTACTTTCTCAGTTGCCGAGCGTGCTGCACGTAAGGGTATCAATGTTCTTACAAAGAAGACCATCAACATTCCTGCAAAGAAAGTTGTTAAGTTCAAGGCTGGTGCAGACCTGAAATTCTAAGAACCATTCTATTTTTGCAATAGAAATCAAGCGCGCTGCTTCAATCACGAACAGCGCGCTTTGCTTTTATATTGAACTTCCGGACAGATCAGTTCCGTTAATTCCTTGTCAACTGACAATTATGGCAATAAGCTGGCGGGGTGTTATTTTGCCATAACTTTCTGAAATTTTGCGCCTCCTTTGAGTTCAATACAGTCATTATGTCGTCAGAGAACACATTTCCGAAATTTAGCAACTTGGGGAATGGCTTTCCACAGCATGGCACATAATAACCATCCCAAGTTATATAAGGATATTCCCAAGGGAAGCCGCAATCGCAAAACTCACCATCCGACGGATAATCGGGCCCAACAACTTCCATTTCCTTATAACAAATGCTTTTGCCTTTCATATCCTCCACAGCTACCAAGAATTCCTTGGATGTAAAGAAGTCATAAAAATTTCTGTCCATCGTTGGTTGGGAGGCAATGCTCATGCAGTTGAAGTTGACATAACGAATGCCCATCTCATGGCCAAAAGAAACTATATCAGCCATTTGCTTATAGTTTTCCGGCATAACAACACAGTTAATCATACAAACCACATTCTTCCCTTTCTGCATGACGAACTCGATGTTTTCCCTTAAAACGTTAAAGTCGGCTCCCTTACGGATAGAATTGTACGTTTCACCAATACCATCGACAGAGAACTGTATATTGTCGATATAAGGTAATACGGGTTCTATTGCCTCCTGGAATCCACGAAAGTGAGCATTGGTGGACACCGTAATAATAATGCTTCTTTTCTTTGATTTTATATATTTGACAACCTCCAGAAGGTGAGGATATAGGAATGTTTCGCCTAAACCGGTCAATCCACATGAATCCAAATAGGGATAAATCTGCTCGATAATCTGCATGGCTTTTTCCAAAGGCATAAAGCCAACATCCATCGCCTTGCCATACTCATGTTCACGCGGACACATGGAACAATGTAAATTACATACATTCCCCAGTTCAATCATCACATTTGTAGGATGAACAACTTTCAATGTCTTCTTCCTGTCTAATTTTGCTTTGGCAATATGGTTGCCCACATACCTAAAGAAGTCTCGATTGATCCTTGTAGTCTTCACCAACTTCCACAATAGCTTCAGACGACGCTTGTTGATTCTTTCCATCATAAGTATTCTCTATTGTTTTGCTGTGAATTAATTATCATCTCTCAGCCCAATCACCTCTGTCAAGATTACGATAGCCTATGGCTTCCTGCAGATGATGCGTCTGGATTTTCTCCGAACCCTCAAGGTCCGCAATCGTACGGGCAACACGCAGGATACGGTCATAAGCTCGTGCAGAAAGTTGAAGACGGTTCATAGCCTCGCGAAGCATCTCCATATCCTCGGGTGCCGGTTCGGCATAACGATGCATCAGTCTGCTTGTCATCTGAGCATTGCAGTGTACCGAAGGTTCTTCCTTATAACGCTCCTCCTGTATCTGGCGGGCACGAACTACTCGTTCTCGAATCGTAGCACTACTCTCGCCTGGAGCCGTACGACTGAGTTCATCAAAGGAAAGAGGCGTTATCTCACATTGTATATCTATACGATCAAGCAAAGGTCCCGAGATTTTATTCAGATAACGGACGATCTGCCCTGGCGTACAGCAACATTGCTTGGTAGGATGATTGTAATAGCCACAAGGACAGGGATTCATACTGGCAACAAACATAAAAGAGCAAGGATAAGATATACTATACTTGGCACGCGAAATGTTTATAACCCTATCCTCCAATGGCTGACGAAGAACCTCCAAGGTACTACGCTGGAACTCTGGCAACTCATCGCAGAAAAGAACTCCGTTATGAGCCAAGCTAATCTCGCCCGGCTGAGGATTAGAGCCGCCTCCCACCAAAGCCACCTGCGAAACAGTGTGATGCGGTGAGCGGAAGGGTCTGTGCGCAATCAGTGAGCAGTTACCAGGTAACTTACCAGCAACGGAATGTATCTGGGTTGTCTCTAAACTCTCCTGCAAAGATAAGGGAGGCAAAATGCCAGGAAGACGCTTTGCCATCATACTTTTTCCACTGCCCGGAGGGCCTATCATAATTAGATTATGACCTCCAGCTGCCGCAATCTCCATAGCACGCTTTACATGTTCCTGACCCTTAACATCTGCAAAGTCCAGTTCAAAGTCACTCTGCTGAGCATAAAATTCAGCGCGCGTATTAATGACCGTCGGTTCTAATGGGTGCATTCCATTAAGGTGTCCCACCACCTGATTGATATGACGCACGCCATAGACCTTGAGCTTGTTCACAACGGCAGCCTCACGGATATTTTCTTCTGGAACGAAAAGGCCCTCATATCCTAATTCTCTGGCTTTGATGGCTATAGGCAATGCACCTTTTATCGGCATCAGGGAACCATCAAGACTCAGTTCGCCAACCATCATATAGCGATTCAGCAGGTTTACGTCCACCTCGCCTTCTGTAGCAAGGATTCCCATTGCCAAAGGAAGATCCAAGCCGGAACCTTCCTTCCTCACATCGGCAGGAGCTAAGTTAACGGTAATCTGTCTGGTTGGGAATCTATAACCGCTATTCTCGATGGCTGCCATGATTCGCTCATGGCTTTCCTTAACTGCACTGTCGGGCAGACCCACCATGACAAATCTACAGCCTCTGGTAGCGTTAACCTCGATGGTTACCGACACAGCCTGTAAACCCTGCACTGTTGCACCGTAAACTTTTACAAGCATAATTTCTGAATATGAGGCTCTATATCACGTTGCCAATCTGAACCGAAGGCAACTATCTTCAAATTTGCATCTATAAGAACAAAATACGGCAAATCGCTAATTCCCCATTTCTGAACAAGCGGACTATTGAAGCACTGGAAATCACAATAGCTATAATAATCGACACTATCGTTCTTCTCGACCCTTGCAAGGGCTGAGGATTCTGCATCAAGCGAATAGCTGATGGCATTTACCTTTATACCTTTTTCTTTCATTTCCCTACGGAATCTACGGGTACGGTAGAGTGCACTTTGCGAGCCACTCTTCCAACTAGCCCAGAATGAGATTAACAGGTAATTGCCACGAAAATCTTCTGTGGATATCTCTCCCCCCTCTTCATCGTTGAAGAAAGAGGGACGGGTTTTCAATTTAAAATCAGGTAATTCCTGGCCTTCGCCCAGCATACCATGTGAACGAACAGCGCGGGACAGCTTACTCAGCTCCACATCATCAGGACAGGCACGACACAGACTGTCAAAGATTTCCGTTATCTGAGCCTGCGGGACACTATCGTTCAGGAGGAAATACGTTGAAAAAAGATAACGGCTAAGAGCCAGTGTGGGATTTTCCAATGTATATTGCTGAGCAACATTGCGCACCTCCTTGTCAGAAAGGTCCTTTATGCGTTTCCTGAATTCGGTGTATGCCTCATTATCCTTCGTTCCCTTCACTTCCACTGCACTCAGATTCTGGGCATCGCCAACAATTTCAATATCGTCACCCGGACGAGCAAAAATGGTTAGCTCTGAGAAGTTGGGGTACATCAGATGGAATATGGCGTCCCCATCTATGGATGCCATGTACTCGAATTCGCCATTCTGGATATGAAGCGTATCCAAACGGTCCGTTCCTCCGCTGGGGCTGTAAATATAAAACTCACCCTGCTCAAGGTGAGCAAAACTACCCTGAATCAAAACTTGTCCGGGGTGATTGCTGCAACTGAGCAGGGCGAGCAGGAATGCTATATAAAATAGCTTGAATTTCATTTACTTGATTATACCCTTAATAATGCTTGCATATTTTGCAAACTCCAGGTCGTTGGCAGCACGGGCAGCCAAAGTACTATCCTGCTGGATAGCGCTCTTGAGAGCTGATGCCAATGTTGTGGTGTCGCCAGTACGAGCAGCCAAAACAGCCTGCAGATAGCTAGTGATAGCATCGGCATTCTTAACAGCAGCAAGAGTCTTCTTGGCGCTGGTATAGTCCTTAGCCAAAATCTGAGCCAGAGCAGCACTGTTGGTGTTAGTACCAGCCAAGTCAGAGGCAGCCTGTGTGTAGTTGCCCTTGGCAATGTTCAGGTTACCCATAACCTCCTTGAAGGTATCAGAACCACTACCCTTTGCAAGGTAAGTCTCTGCAGCGTTTACATCGCCGTTCTTCAGTGCCAGCAAAGCCAGGTTGGTGTTAACCTCGGGTGCGTTTTTGCTTACACTGGCAGCCTGCTTCAGGTAATTGTTGGCAACTTCGGTATTACCAGCAGCAATAGCCTGCTGTGCCATATTGTTCAGGGCGCGATAGTCGCTGGGATACTGCTTAGCAATAGTCTCGTTCCACTGCTTGCGGGTAGCCTCATCCTTAGTCAGCTTGTTGGCACCATAAACCATCTCCTCAACACTGAGCTTGCTGGGATCCTGCTGGTACTGCTCCAGAATCTGCTCGTCGCTGCGACCGATAACCTCATAGTTAACAATCAGACGAGCACGACGCAACTCAGGCAGAATGCTCTCCTTGATATCTGTATAAACCTCGCTCATGTTGCTAATCTGCTGCTCACGCTCTTCGGGCTCCTGATACATAGAAAGGACGCGGAGGATAATCTCCTTATCCTGCAGGTTGCTCTTAGATACCAACTCCTGGAAACCTTCCCAGTCCTCAGCAGTATACTTGGTATCTACGTCAGCCTTCATGCGAATCTTCTTCAACTCACCCTTCAGGTAATCGCTGCTGACATTCTGACGCTTCTCTGCCAACTTCTCGTTGAAGTCGTACTTGCCATCAGGGCTGGCATAAGCACTAACCTCGATGTTCTGCAGAGCACGAGTCTCCTCGTTGTCGTTAATCTCCTTCAGTATCTTACCCAACTCCTTGATGCTGACATTGTTCAGCTCGCTGGCACGAAGGTTAGCCTGATTGATCAAGAACTTGATGTTAGCCTCCTGCTTCTGAGCAATGATACG
The DNA here is from genome assembly GCA_002494215.1 of Prevotellaceae bacterium UBA7028. The sequence continues at coordinate 12,607 of DLBF01000112.1, read as the reverse complement.
CTGATAACCGTCGGGAGCTGTAGCGCCAGTTATGGCACAACGGTTCAGCAACTGGCTTGTTGCCAATACACCGTAACCAATCTTAACCTCGGGGATAGAAACAGTCTTCTTGCCTAACTTAGCATCGAAACGAGCATACAGCTCGCTTGAGATCATAGGCTCGATATAGGCAAAGTTGGTCTTCATTGCATAAGTGCCACCAGCCTTGTAGTTGATAGTTGTGGCATTGCCTTCAACCTTCTCTCCCTGGAAAGTAGCACTCTGGCCTTCCGCCTCACCACCCTGATACTTCAGGACAGGAGTAACGGTAACCTGAGCCTTCTTCTTCATATACTTAACGGGGAAAGTACCATTAATAGTAGCGGGAACCTGTCCACCAACAGCCTCAAGGGGTGTAGGAGTAACAGTAAAGTTATCCGAACTAAGCTTTCCAAGCTTACTACAAGATGACAATGCAACTACGGCTGTTGTCATCAAAACAATCTGTGATTTTTGCATAATTATTTTAACCTTATATCAATTTTGCGTGCAAAGATACAAAATTTAATGAAGAACAAAGAATGAAGAGTGAAGAATCTTTGAACAATTCACAATTCTTCACTCTTCATTCTTCACTCTTATATTCCTAGGGTGATGTTCCAAAATCTCTTCGCGCAAATGGCTTCTGTCTATGTGCATATAGATTTCTGTCGTGGAAATATCCTCGTGACCCAACATTGCTTGGATGGCCCGTAGGTTGGCACCGCCCTCCAACAAGTGTGTGGCAAAGCTATGGCGAAATGTGTGCGGACTGATATTCTTCTGTATTCCAGCCCGCTGCGCATAGTCCTTGATATAGACAAAAAGTGTGATACGACTTAACTTGGTCCCTCTCTTGGTACTGATGAACACATAATCCTCATGACCTGGTTTGGCTTTTACGCCCGTCCGTATTACAAACCATTGGCGCAGCTTTTCTATAGCTTGCTCGCCAATAGGAACCAAGCGTTCCTTCCTACCCTTTCCATGAACTCGGATGTAGCCTTCCTCCAGAAACAGCTCACTCATCTTCAAGTTGCACAACTCGCTGATGCGCAATCCGCAGCTATACAGCATTTCTATGATGGCGACATCCCTCACACCCTGAGCTTTGCTTTTGTCGATAACCTGCTCTATGTCGTCTATCTCCTGAATGCTCAGCACCTCGGGCAAGTGTTTTCCTATCTGCGGATTCTCCAACAACTCCGTCGGATCGGTTTCTATTTCCTTCTCCAATACGAGGAACCTGTAGAAAGAACGAACACCACTCAGTATGCGGGCCACACTACGTGGCTGAACACCCAGTTCCTGAAGGGTGCCAGAGAACTGATCCAACTGTTCCAACGTGACACGACGGAAGTCAATACCCAAATCAGCATAATAGTTCAACAACTTTTGCAGATCCCTGACATAGGCATCCAACGTATTGCCCGTATAGGACCGCTCCAATCTGAGATATTGCATATAACGCCTCAGAATCTGAGGGGATATAGTGCCTGTATTTGTGAACTGATAACCCAAAACTTTGTCGTTTATATTAAATTTGTACAATAATACACGTTCGTTCGTCTATTTTTCCTATCTTTGTACCGGCAAAAGTACAGAAAAATTATGAGAATACAAATTATCAACGGCCCCAACTTGAATTTATTGGGCGTTCGTGAGCCAGAGATTTACGGAAAGAAAGCTTGGGCAGACTACCTGAAGGATCTGCGTACACGTTTTCCACAGGTGCGCATCGACTATTACCAGAGCAATCTGGAGGGTGAAATCATCAACAAAATCCAAGAGGTTGGTTTCGACCGCGATGGTATTGTCTTGAATGCCGGCGCCTACACACATACCAGTGTTGCAATTCTCGATGCCCTGAAGAGCGTAAGCACTCCTGCCGTAGAAGTACACATCAGCAACGTTCACCAGCGCGAGGAATTTCGTCGTAAGAGCCTCATCAGCCCTGGATGTCTGGGCGTCATATGCGGCTTTGGTCTCGACAGCTACCGCCTTGCCATCGAAGCATTGATAGACAAGGCTTCCTCATCCGAAGAATAAAGTTGAGAGATTAGAGTTGAGAGATTAGAGACAGTTGATAGTTCAAAGATTAAACAAAGATTTAACCGTCAACTCTACACTTTTTAAACTGACTCTAAACTCTAAACTTTCAACTCTAAACTAGACAAATTGAATATAGAAGAATACATACTGCATCATATTGATGCTGAGGGAGATTATCTGCATGAGCTGTGGCGAGATACACAGCTCAGGCTGTCTTATGGGCAGATGGCAAGCGGACATCTACAGGGCCGTCTGCTGAAGATGCTTGTTCAGATGATTCGCCCTAGGATGGTATTGGAGTTGGGCACCTTCAGTGGATACAGCGCCCTCAGCATGGCAGAAGGATTGGGCGAAGGCGCCGAACTGCACACCTTCGAAATCTTCGACGAGCAGGAAGACTTTATCCGTAAATGGCTTGATGGCAGTAAGTATGCCAACAAACTGCATCTGCATATTGGCGATGCCCTGCAGTTGGTCCCCCTGATGGATATCATCTGGGACCTTGCCTTTATTGATGCCGACAAGCGCCAATATGTAGAATATTACCAGATGATTCTGCCACGTATGCGCAAGGGCGGTTACATCATTGCCGACAACACGCTATGGTATGGCCATGTATTGGAGGACCATCCTCGCGAGAGCGATCTACAAACGCAAGGTGTTCAAGCTTTCAACGACCTAATAGCCAAAGACGACAGAGTAGAAAAGGTTATCCTTCCCCTCCGCGACGGTCTGACGCTGATAAGGGTGAAAGAATAGGATACAATTAATGGGGAGCGAACTCCCCATTAATTGTATCTTGTGATTATCTCTTTTTCAGATATCAATCTTTTGCAAACTCCCTGATGATACGCAGGGTGGATGAATCTGCTGCAAAGACGGAGTTGAGACCTTGTTCCTCAAAGGCGGGATCGCAGGTATAATCGTCCCAAGGCTGCCATTTGTAATGAAGCTGAGAAGCCAGTCCTGCCCAACCCCAGAAACTACAGCCAGCCAGTTTGCCGCTGTTCTTTACCAGATTGAAGACGAACTGATAATATTGGTCGCGTCCTGTGGTTGGCGTTCCCGCCTCAACGGTATAATTATCTCTGGGATAACCAAACTCCTCCAGAATCATAGGTTTATTCAGGTCCTTGACGGCCTCGTAACATTCATTCAAGTAAATCTCGGTATTCCTGCAGGCATTGTCTATGCTGTCAATCATAGAAGTTGGGCCATTGACATCCTTTGCCGTAGCAATAGGACCAGAAACAGAACCAATCCAATGCCAGTTGTAAGGCCAGATATGGATGCAGATGAAATCAATCTCGGGATAGGAATGAATCTCATGGAAGAGATCGGCATCCAACTCACAGCCCCAGATACCTTCGCTACCCGTGGTTACCAGATGGTTGGCATCTATGCTTTTAATGAGTGTTGCCTGATCCTTTACCCACTGGGCAAAGCATGCCTTGGTAACAGAGTCGCCGGAGAAGGCACGGGGCTCGTTGGCCAACTCCCAAGCTAGAATAGCGGGTGATTCCGCATAAGGTTTGCCCGTAATGGTATTGGTACGGCCGACAATATACTTGACATGATTCGCAGCATACTCCTTTGCCTTATCGTTCTGCACAAACTGGCAATGATATTTCAGAAAGGCATCCCAATCCTCAGGATCTGCTGCTTGACCACAACCTGCCCATTCGAGATAGGCTCCATAGCCACCACTCCATTCCCATGCATTATTCAGATAGAGCGTTGCCGTCATCTCTCGCTTCTCCAACTCAGAAAGCAGATAATCCAGCCCCTGCAGAATGGTATCATTGTATTCACCAGGACTGGATTGAAGTATCGGAGAGATGTGCCTGCCCAAACAGTCGCGCCCTTCTGCTCCCACTAAGACACGCAAGGTGGTGATGCCGGTTTCCTTCATCAAGTCCAGTTCCTTCAGAAGTCTTTCGCGATTTCCTCCCCTGCCCTCGCTACCTAAGATGGCACCATACCAGAAGTTGGCGCCTACATAGCGGTATTCCTTATCGCCACGAAAGAACTTACCGTCCTTAACGGTTACAAACTCCGCCTCGGTAGTGGTTTGTTGACAAGCACAAAGACCGACGAGGCACATAATCAATGCGAGAATGGTTGACTGTTTCATTGAAAAAACATTAGGTTATTGGGTATTAAAATGACTTTAGGCGTTAGCCTTATCCATCTGTTCAGGACTAAAGTCTAACGCCTAAGGTCTAAGGTATCTATTCTTAGATGATAATCTTGCTCTTATGGTAGTTGTCGCGGAAGGCCGTAGGCGAGCAACCCTTCTTCTTCTTGAAGATGCGATTGAAGTTACTGATGTTGTTAAAACCACAGCAGTAGCAAATCTCGGCAACGCTGGTAGGAGAGTCCACCAACAGACGGGCTGCATGTCCCAAACGGATATCTATCATATAGTCAGAAACCGTCTTTCCTGTGCGGGTACGGAAGAAACGGCTGAAGGCAGCAGGAGTCATTCCTGCAATATCAGCAAGTGTCTTCAGACGAATTTCCTGTTTATAGTTCTTGTCGATATACTCCTCAACCTGACGTACACGCTTGCTCTCGGGAGCATTCTTTACGTTAGCAAAAGACTTACTGGCCAACAGGTGATAGTTCTCCTGCAGAGAGAGTTCATAAAGAATCTCCAACAAACCGAGCATTCTGTAGAATCCGGGCTGAGCCTGCGTGATGCGGGTTATCTTTCCGTACAGTTCCATGATAGCAGGAAGGTCGAAAGCAATACCACGTTTTGCATTCTCGAACATCGCACGAAGGCTGCTGAGCTGATTCTTCTGAAGGAACTGCTCGCCCAGCAAGTCAACGGGGAATTGAATGGTAATCTCGTGTATGGACTGACTCTGGCAGTCGTACTGGTCCCATGTATGTTCCAGTCCGCTTCCAACCAGCACCAGGTCGTACTTACCCAGCACTTCTATACTATCTCCAACAATACGGCGGGCGCCGTCACAGTTCTCCACAAAGTTAAGTTCCATCTCGTCATGCTTGTGCAGGGGGTAAGAAAAACATTCCTTATCCCTGTCCATCATATAGAAACAGTCCTTCTCTGATAGAGGAGTTATCTCCGTAATAACGTTGTCCATAATATTAAAATTGTGTAATTTTGGCTGCTAAGGTACGCAAAATATGCGAATTGTACAAATTTTACATCAAAAAGTACGTAAAAGATGCGTCATCCGTATTCATCTTAAATATTTTGCGTACTTTTGTGCACTATTTAACCAATAGTCAAACACTTATAGGATTGGCAATGAAAAAGAGAACTTTCCCCTGCCTGATGATACTGACGGTCATCATGCTAACCCTTACAGGAAGTGCCTATGCGCAGAGTTTATGGCAAAAACAGACTGCTCCAGTGATGACTCCCTGGGGCGAGCAACTGACAGCAGACAATGTCTGGCCAGAATATCCGCGTCCCTCCATGAAGAGACAGGATTGGATGAACCTGAACGGTGTGTGGCAATACTTCAAGCGGTCGTCAATAAAATACGACTACGAGAATACTAAATCCCTTTTTTCGAAGGCCATTCTGGTGCCCTTCCCTGTTGAGTCGGCACTCTCAGGCATCATGGACAAGAACTACTCTGGCAACAGGAAGGCTACCCACATGTATCGCAGGACCTTTACCTTGCCAGAATCCTTCAAGGATAAAAATGTATTGCTTCACTTCGGAGCGGTAGATTGGCGCTGTTACGTCTATGTAAACGGACAGCTGGCAGGTACTCACGACGGAGGTTCTGTGCCATTCTCCTTTGATATAACATCCCTGTTAAAAGAAGGAACACAGCAAGAACTACAAGTGGCTGTTTGGGACCCGACAGACGGCGGACAGCCCAACGGAAAGCAAAGTGTATCGCCCAACGGCATCTGGTACACACCTAACAGTGGTATCTGGCAAACTGTATGGATAGAGCCTGTAAGTCCAACCCACATTGTCAATTACGAGCCTATCCCCGATATAGACAATTCGTCGGTTTCTATCAAAGTAAATACCTCTGCCACATGCCAGGTAACCCTGACGGTTAAGGACGGAGACAATACGGTGGCTGAGCAGACAGGAAGCTCGGACGAGGCAATCACTCTCTCCATCCCATCCGCTAAACTGTGGAGTCCCGACGAACCCAATCTGTACAATCTTGACATAGTCATAAAAGAACAAGGGAAAGAAACCGATAAGGTTAGCGGATATTTTGGCATGAGGAAGTTCTCACGCGCCATGGTTGACGGACATCCTGCCATATTACTCAACAACAAGCCCCTTTATATGTATGGTCCTTTGGACCAGGGCTGGTGGCCCGACGGACTGCTGACACCTCCCTCTTACGAGGCAATGATCTATGATCTGCAGGTAATGAAGGACTTTGGCATGAACATGGTGCGCAAGCACATCAAGTTGGAGAACGACCTGTGGTTCGACTGGTGCGACAAGAACGGACTGGTTGTCTGGCAGGATATGCCATCGGGGTGCGGAAGCGGTGCTGTTGGAACCTTGGATTACAACATGAAGAACTTCTACCGCGAGAACGAAGCCCTCATAGAAGCAACACGACATCATCCCTGCATAGGTGCCTGGGTAGTATGGAACGAGGGATGGGGACAGCATGCTGAACTGGGTATGGCTCATACCAGAAGAGCCGTGAACAGCGTCATGGCAGCCAATCATGACCCTGGCAGATTCGTTCATGCCGTAACAGGATGGGTAGATGTTGAGATGGGCGATTTCCTGGATGTTCACTCCTACCCTGCCCCTGGCGCAGCAGCCAATGCTGTAAACGAGCGTATTGCCTCATGCGGCGAGTTCGGCGGCATTAACCTGTTTATCGAAGATCACATGTGGGCTGGTTCGGATGTAGACTACACAACCGTAGAAGACGCCAACGCCTACTGCAACCTGTACGACCATTACACAGACTGCCTGCAAAGACTACAACAGGAGAAAGGCCTGTGGATGTCTGTCTATACACAGATTACGGATGTGGAGCAAGAGTGTAACGGCCTGATGACCTACGACAGAAAGGTACTGAAGGTGTCTTCTGAACAGCAGGCTATCATGAAGGCCAACATCCTACGTACCATCAACTGCCGCCTTACCGGGACAAAGACTATCGTTTCCGCAGGCGACGAAAGCTCTACTATTCAATGGAAATACACAACGACAAAGCCTGCCAGCGACTGGTACACACCAGACTTTGCGGCCTCAGGATGGAAGAGTGGTAACGCAGGCTTTGGCGGAAGCGGTAGAACATCCTGGTCAACAAATGACATCTGGATTCGTCGTAACTTTAAAATCACTAATCTGGAGGCTAGTCAACTTCCAGAAGTACGCCTATGGCTCTTTCACGACGAGGATGCCGAAATCTACATCAACGGCATTCTTGCCGCCAAACCAACAGGCTACAACACCAAATACGAGACATGGCCCTTGCTGCCGGAAGCTCTTAACAGCCTGAAGATAGACGGTTCAGACAATGTGATTGCTATCCATTGTAAGCAGACAACAGGTGGTCAGTTCATAGACTGTGGACTGAAACTTTGCCAATACAAGGAAAATTCAGAACTTCAGGTTGAGCCGATGCCGAAAAAAACTCCTGCACCCGAATTCAAGAGTGCAGAAGGCAAAGCCTATCTGCTGACCTACACCCTGCCCACCAGCAAGAAACTACACTATGCCTATAGTCTGGACGGAGCAAAATGGACAACCATAAATGGCAACAGAAGTATCATACAGGGCGAATTTGCCGATACGGAGATGACATCACCTTTCGTTCGCAGAGTTAACATAGACGGCAAGAACGTCTTCCATCTATTAGCAGATCCTATCGACGAGACTCAGATAGGATTCTATCATTTGGTGAGCGAAGACCTTGTCAACTGGAAGAAAGTTGAGAACAAAAACATCCTGATAAAACCATCTTCTACAGACGTCTGCAAGGGGGAATCGCCCGAATGGATCTATGAAGAGGGGACGTCCACCTATTATATATATTGGAGTGCAAAGAACGGCGACAAGAACAGCATCTATCTGACAACGACAAAGGACTGGAGCAGATTTACTTCACCACGCGTGTACCTTGACCCCGGTTATTCTGTTTACGATATGCATATAGAAAAAACAGGAGACAAATATACCGGATTCTTCCATAACAACGACAGAAACATCTGCAGCACGCAGACCAATGCCATAAAGATTAACACGGTGAAGTTCTCTGATCCGGAGCGTATTTTCAGTTCACAGATACCCAAGTCACGCGCTCCGCAAACCTTCCCCGCCCTTGACGACACAGGATGGTTCCTCCTTTATAATCCAACCAGCAATGGCGGACAGACTATGAGTCACACAGGAAACGTTGCGGAAAACAAATGGTATCCTTGCGATGAGAACGACATATCCCTGCCAGCGGAAGCTGAGGAAGGATCTGTCTTGGTTATCACTACCGATGAGCTGGACTACATTCTGGACAAGTTCTTCTATGAGGAATGCGATATCCTGCCAACAGCAGAGAAAGAAGCTCGGAAGTGGAAATACCAGACAGCGTCGTCTTCCTCATCAAGCACAACCTGGACCAAGAAAGAATACGGGGATACCTCATGGAAAGAAGGACTGGCCGGCTTCGGAGCTGGCGATCCTCCAGGAAGCTGCATCAATACAACCTGGAGCACATCCGCCATTCGTCTGCGCTACCATCTGGACCTTACAGGATTCACACAAGAGCAGATTCAGACCCTCACGGGCAGAATACATCACGACGAGGACGTGACAGTTTATTTTAATGGCGTAGAAGCATTCAAGGAAAGCGGCTATCTTACGGTTTACAAGAACATTGTTATTAACCAAGAAGCACTGGATGCCCTAACGCCAGACGACACAAACGTCATTGCTATAGAATGTATCAACAAGGGCGGTGGACAGTACATCGACTTCGGTCTTACCGGCATACGACCCCTTCCCACGGGAATACTACCCCCCTCCATCTCCCCCGAGGGGGAGGGAACGGGAGCCTTCCATCTGGAAAGTTTGGATGGGGGCTGGTACAATCTTTCTGCCCAACGGCTCAACGCGCCAAGAACAGGAATAAATATTATCAACAGGAAGAAAATACTGTTTTGAAATAAAAAATAAAAGAGAAAAGATAAAAGTTAAGATAAAATTGAGATAAGCATGGATTTGATACCCAGTTTTGCAGTTGATCATACAAATCTGCACCCAGGAATTTACATCTCCAGAAGAGATCAGGTTGGAGGTGAACCAGTTACAACATACGACATCAGAATGACGTCACCTAATCAGGAACCCGCCCTAGCGCCAGCCGCTATCCATACCATAGAGCATCTGGTAGCAACCTATCTGCGCAACGATTCGGAATGGAAGGATTATATCATCTATTGGGGTCCCATGGGATGCTTAACAGGAAACTATCTGATTATGAAGGGAGAACATACCCCCGAAGTAATCAGACAATTGATGATAAAAGCATTTCAGTTTGTAGTTGATTTTAAGGGCGAAGTGCCAGGCACGACACCTGCAACCTGCGGCAACTGCCTAATGCACGACCTGCCTATGGCCAAATACGAGGCCAAACGCTACATAGAACGACTGAAGAATGAATTCTGCTGTACCTATCCGGGCGTTGAGCGACCGAAGGTACAAGGAAAGATGGACTTCTTTGATGCTTAACATAAATATATCCCTCTTTGATTTCAGTATATCAAAGGGGGATATTTAGATAAGTAAGGAACTTCTCTGGCTTATCGTTCATAATCAACTCCTCAGGGAATTCCGTTTCAGTAAGAAGCGGATAGATAAAGCCGTAATCAGCAATATCAAAGGAGATATGCGCATCGCTGCCTAAGATGACAGGCACTTCGTAACGTTTGCACAGACGCAGGATTTCCAGATTGTTGGCAACAGCCGCATCTTTGTTCCTCAAAGGATTCAGGCTGCTATTGTTAATCTCTAACAGAGTTTTTGATTCCTTTGATGCCAAAACAAGCGGCTCGAACAGCAATTCAGCCGTACCGTCACCCGGATGGCTGATGATGTGCGTCCACGGGTTGCGGATGGCAGCCTCTACACCTGCCGTATTCTCCTCCTTGGTTCCTCCCTCCCAACAAAGGGAATGAACGCCGGCAATGCGGATATCCAGTTGCTTGTAGTAGTATTCACTCAAATCAAGCGTTCCCTTGGTATCCAAGATATTAAGTTCAGACCCAAGCAACAAGCGTACACCATACATCTGGCGAGGAACAACATGCAGATTCCTGAAATAAATGGGATTGCATGTTCCGGGGATACCTGGTGAGTGTTCGGTAATGCCAAGAATCTGCAATCCACGGTTTGCTGCCTCGTGCGCCATCTCCTGAATGGTACTATAGGCATGTCCACTTGCAACGGTATGGGTGTGTACATCGAGTAAAGGCTTCATATAATTCATAATTCATAATTCACAATTCATAATTCGCAATTCATAA
>DLBF01000112.1:0-1951 GCA_002494215.1 Prevotellaceae bacterium UBA7028 | reverse complement strand
ATTCATAATTCGCAATTCATAATTGAACTTCGTTCGAGGGTAAAGTAAATGACTTGTCGTTAATTATCAACTGGTAGGCCTGAAGGCAAAGGTGCTTGGCAGGTGTTCCGTACAAACGGTCTCCGACAATAGGATTGTGCAGCCCTTCTGGATGTGCACAATGAACACGCAACTGATGAGTTCTGCCTGTATGAGGCTGTAGTTCCACCATAGCATGCCCTCCTATATTATCCAACACCTTATAATATGTTACCGCCGTCTTGCCATGCTGATAGTCAACCATCTGGCGAGGACGATCCATTACATCAGGACGTAAAGGCAGGCGAATCTCTCCTTGTTGGCCAACAGGCATCTCCTTCTCCAAGAGGGCCCGATAGGTTTTCTTGATTCTATGGTAACGGAAATCCTCTTGCAACTTGTGGTACATATCATCGGTAAGGGCTATCACCATCAATCCGCTAGTATCCATATCCAGACGGTGAACTATCATCGGACCCGTGGCCTGCGGGAACATCTCCCTAACAATGCTCTGCACACTGGGTAAGCCGTCCTTCCCTGGCACAGATAGCATTCCGTGTGGTTTTACCACAACAGCCATCTGTTCGTCCTGATAAATAACGTTCAACTCTTGGCGCGCCCGGGATAGTAATGGATTCTTCTCTACTGGCAAGCCCTGCAACATGTGACCCAGAATGGGTTTGCATCTGCTATTGCAAGCAGGATAGAAATGTCCTTCTTGTCGGAGTTCATCACGCGGTGAAGCGCCTACCCAGAATTCTGCCATACAGAGTGGTTGCAGACCTTCCTTATATGCTGCCTGCAGTAAACGGGGAGCGCAACACTCCCCTGCCCCGCTGGGAGGAGTAGATTCGAAGAGCTCTATCAGATTCTTGCTTTGCCCTTTTGCATTCAGGAAAGAGAACTGGCGAAACAACCATTGCTGCAAGGCTATGCTTCGTTCATGACGTTCCTTTTGCAATAGCATCAGCTGGTGCTGGATTTCACGCAAAGAAGCCTCATCGGCATATATCCTTTGTTTCCATTCCTGCTGCAAACGTTTGAACTGCGCCTTCTGGTATTGGCTTTGCCGAATCATCTCCGGCTCCCGGACGGCAAGTTCCTCTGCTGAGAGTTCAGAGCGTAGCCTACGGCGTTCCTCCTTCTTCCTCAGCATCTCCATACGATAGGCATCCAATTCCTTTTGCATTTGAACACGCAAAGGACTCTCCTTCTCCTGCTTTTGCAAAGAAGCAATCCTTGTATTGATAGATGATATCACCTCCTGTTCCTGCTGGAAATAACAGCCAGGCGCCATAAGATCAAAGACCGGCGGAACAAAGTACGGATGACATGTTTTCCCGTCTAAGGTTCCTGAGAAAGCAGCAAGAAATCCCAAATGCCCTCCACCCAAAGGGGGGAGTCGGAGGGGGGCTGCAATTAACACACCGAACATTTTTCCTGCTTTCAGTTCCTGCGCCCATTGCTTTTGGGTTCTCAGATAAGCCTGTACTTCCTCTGCCGCCATCACACATAATGGATGAGGCTGATAGCAGAATGGATAGGTAAACTCTTGTGGGAAGGGTATCTCTGCCGATTCGGGAGGAAGGGCATGCAACATCATAGTAGTAACAGCGATTCCGGTCCCATATTAAAGAGCAAGTCCACAATGCTTAAATCCTGCAGGAATCCGTGCTTGCGGGCAAAGACCTGATAATAAGGTTTCTCCACTTGGGGAAACACAGGTTGCTCGTCTGCATAAGCAGTAGTGCGGGAGATGGGAGTGTCTATATCCATAAGAGAACAGACAAGGCGAAGTAAATCCTCGTTGAAGTCTGCCAGAAACTCCCATTTCTTCTCATAGAAAGGCGCAAAGTCATCGGCATAGTACTCGAAGAAGGGCGACTGCCTATAGCTGCTCTGCAAGGCATTCCAATGCAGATGCCGCCAGTTG
>DLBF01000106.1 GCA_002494215.1 Prevotellaceae bacterium UBA7028 | reverse complement strand
TTCATTGTTCACTCTTTTATTCTGCATAATAGCCTATGGTCTTATCTATGTAACCTCACTAAAGAGGTATCCACAAACGTATGTTATATCAGATGTAACCTTACAAAGAGTAATCATAGATGGGGATAGCTTGTTTTCTGACAAGAAACTATATCTTATGAAAACTAGCATGAAATGGGGGAAGAGGACGGAAATTCATCCGGGGATCTATTATGATGGCTTACCTCCATTCCCTGATGGCTCAGAGGACTCTCTGATGAATATATTTGTCGAAACCGAATATGGAGTATGTTTGAACAATAGTTTCTTTTCGATTGTTCCGTATGAGTCTGAAGAAGGAACCTATCCCATTTTTCTTTATGGGCAAGATACTATAGATGTGTTTTGGAGATATGACATGAAAACACAGGAGGAATTCTTGCGAGGTGAAGGAAAGGAGTTTTTAAGACCTCTCGTAAATTATTGTCTATTCTCCCTTAATGAAACAGACTCTGTCCCTCATAAGATTCGATTTGTTTTCCCTGACAGGGTGATTGAGAAAACTGTTAATAATACACCAAAGCATTATACAGTTAGGTATTGTTATTAATTGGTAAAACGGTATAGTTATAGGTACTACAAATGATCACGCAATTATTTATTGGCAATTGGGAAAGACGGGTACATTCGTTTCACGCACGACTAAAGTATGGGGATTAATACTGTTAGGTATTGGTAAATTACATGAATAGGGATATTTATAGAAATATGGATGTGTTATGTCAATAGACTACGTAATACCATTTGTTGATTGTAGCGACAGGAACTGGCTCTTGGAGTACAAAAAGTATGTTTCTGGCGTAAGTGACTGGAGTAATAACGCTACCCGTTTCCGTGATTGGGAGACGTTGCGCTATCAACTGCGCAGCATAGAAAGATACATGCCTTGGATACGGAACATATACATCGTAATGTCCATCTCTGAGACACAGATTCCCAAATGGCTAGACACTGAGAATGAGCGTGTACACATCGTATGGGATTGGGAAATTGTGCCGCGTGAATATCTGCCTGTCTTTAACTCCAATGTCATAGACCTGTACATCCCACGCATAGAAGGGCTGAGCGAACATTACCTCTATGCCTGTGATGATTACATTGTTATGAGGGAGCTGAAGCCTGAGAATTTCTTCTTTGAAAACGGCATAAGGCTAAATATTGGACGGTATAAGTTCTGCAATTGGACTTACACTCAGACCATCTATAACTCTGACCAGCTGATATGTCCTCAGTACATCAGAAAGGAAGATGAATATTACCTGTTGCCTTATTGCGACCACGCCATAGTGCCGCACCTGCGGGCAGAGAATCTGAAAGTCCTGGAGAAGTATCAGACAGAAATAGAGGAGTCACTTTCCCGTTTTCGCGAGAGCAAGAACCTGACATGGCTCATTTATCCGCTAAACTTAATGATGAATGGACAGTTACAAAATGGAACTGTTAAAACGCACTACACAGCCCTTCGGGACGAGAACAGCATTAACAATCTGGACTTTACGGATTGTGACGTGATAGTTCTCAATGACGAGTACCACGGAAATTACTATTATGGCAAGACGCTGCTGCTGAAACGGCTGGAAGAAGTCTTACCGGGTAAATCAACGTTCGAGAAGTAAACTCAGAAATATCAGATATCAGATATCAGTTTTGTTTTGAGGGTCTGGTTTGGTTCTTACTACTATATATTATTATATATATAATAATATATAGTAGTAAGGCTTTTTTGCTTGCTTTTTGGGAAACTGATATCTGATATAACTGATATCTGAGTTTCCAAAAAGCATCAAAAAAAATAAAAAAAATAAATTACAAAACACTTTGATAATCTAAAAAATTGCAATACCTTTGCAGTGTCAAAAATAAGGGACATAATAACTCCCATACGAGGCCGCAAAATTTCCCACGCGCGCAAGAAAGTTCCGCCTCACGTGAGCGCAAACAACCACCCTTAATTGGCATAGTGAAAATTTATTACAAAACCTACAAATTCAAAAACTTACAAACTAACTAACTTTAAAACTGAACGATTATGTTGAAAGTAAAAGCAATTGAGAAACTACAGAAGATTGGCAAGTACGAAGGCACTCACCGCTATGTGATGCAGCCCGAGATGTATGCCCAGTTGGCACAGGACAAGGTGATTAAGGAGGCTGCGCTGCGCAGTGGCGTGAGCCGAGGCATCATGCAGGCATGCTGGGACGCAGCCGGCGAGGTAATCAAGGCATGGGCAACAGAAGGCCACAGCGTGGCACTGCCAGGATTGGGAACCATGCGCTTCGGCCTGCGCGCCAAGAGTGTTGCCACCGTGAACGAGGTTAAGGCAGGCCTCATTACCAGCCGCCGTATTATCTTCACGCCCAACACGGAGTTGAAGGACGAGCTGGCCGACACTACGGTGCAGATTACCTGCTACGACCGCAACGGCAACGAGGTGAAGCGTGTTACCAGCACCGACGACGGTGTGGTGGAGGACCCAGAAACCACCAACCCCGATAACCCCGACAACCCCTCTCCTAACTCCCCCGAGGGGGAGGGTTCCAACACTGGTGGTAGCACTGGTGGCAACACCGGAGGCGGTGGCGGACAAAACTGATAAAGAGCGGGCCTTCGGGCCCCCTCTTTAAGTTAAAAGGTTAAAAGGTTAAAAGGTTAAAGGTTAAAATTAAAGAAGATGAAAAAGGAAAATTGGAAAACTATTCTGCAGCTGATTGCAAGCATCATCACAGCTGCTATCACCGCACTGAGCACCGCATCGTGCGTGAGATGACACCTCCCTCTCTGCTAAAAGCAGCCCCCTTCGCCCACGGGCGACTGGGGCAGGCGTGAGGCCGAGGTTGGAATGAAAGCTGACGGGAAATTTCTCCTGTCGGCTTTTTCTTTGTGTATTTCAAATTTTTCTCCACACAAAGGATTGCACATAACAAAGAAAATGTATACCTTTGCACCCCGAAAGAAAACAACAAGGAAAACCCTATAAAAAACAATGGAAGAGAAGAAAGATTTCAAGGTATTCTCAGGCACTAAGAGCCGTTATCTGGCAGAAAAAATCTGTGCCAACCTGGGTTGCGAACTGGGCAACCTGTCCATAACCAAGTTCTCGGACGGCGAGTTCGAGGTATGCTTCGAGGAAAGTATCCGTGGGCTTGATGTGTTCCTGGTACAGAGCACATTCCCCAATGCTGACAATCTGATGGAGCTGCTGCTGATGATAGATGCAGCCAAGCGTGCATCGGCACGTACCATCAACGCTGTTGTACCCTACTTTGGCTGGGCACGTCAGGACCGTAAGAGCAAGCCACGTGTAAGCATTGCTGCCAAACTGGTTGCAGACATGCTTTCTGTTGCAGGTATTAACCGACTGATTACAATGGACTTGCACGCAGATCAAGAGCAGGGATTCTTCAACGTTCCCGTTGACCACCTGTATGGCAGCAGCGTTCTGCTTCCCTACATCCAGAGCCTGAACCTTGAAAACCTGATTATAGCTACTCCCGATGTTGGCGGTACCAAGCGAGCCAGCACTTATAGCAAATACCTGAACTGCCCCATGGTGCTCTGTAACAAGACACGTAAGAAGGCTAACGAGGTTGCTCATATGGAGATTATCGGTGACGTGGAAGGTGCCGATGTCATCTTGGTTGACGACATGGTAGATACAGCCGGCACGATCACTAAGGCTGCCGACCTGATGAAGCAGAATGGTGCCCGCAGCGTTCGCGCCATTGCCAGCCACTGCGTTATGAGCGGCCCTGCCAGCGAGCGTCTGGAGGCTTCATCTATCGAGGAGATGGTATTTACCGACAGTATCCCCTACTCTGGCAACTGCAGCAAGGTTAAGCAACTCTCTATCGCTGAACTGCTGGCTACCACCATCCGCTGCGTAGAGGACAACGAGAGCATCAGTAAGCAGTACTTGACTTAAAAGGTTAAAAAGTTGAAAAGTTAAAAGGTTAAAAAGTTGAAGGGTTAACCAAACCTTCAACTATCATAAAAATATTGGAGGTTCGTCTCGCGACGGACCTCCAATTTTGATATTAGCCTTTTAAGGTAAAAAGATTATTTGTCAGAATAACTCATTTTCATTTGTTTTGTTATCGCAAAGTTAAAACATTTGAATGTAACGTGCAAACACTTAATATATGTTTAATAACACATTACAGACAATAACCACTTTTTTTTGCTCCTATACATTATATATTTAAAGCAAAAGTATTACCTTTGTCTTTAAATTAAAAAAGATATTTTATGACAGACATCAGCATAAACGAACAGGACGAGAAAAAAAACCTGAACTTTATTGAGCAGAAGGTGAAAAGCGATTTGGCTGAAGGTAAAAACGGAGGAAGGCTGCAGACCCGTTTTCCTCCCGAGCCCAACGGCTACCTGCATATAGGACACGCCAAGGCTATTGCCATGGACTTCGGCATCGCCAAGAAGTTTGGCGGCGTTTGCAACCTGCGTATGGATGACACAAACCCTCAGAAGGAGGATACGGAATACGTTGAGGCTATCGAACGTGATATTAAATGGCTGGGATTCCAATGGGGAAAGGTGTGCTACGCCAGCGATTATTTCCAGGACTTGTGGGACTTTGCTGAATGGTGCATCCTACAAGGACGTGCCTACGTTGACGAGCAGACCAGCGAAGAGATTGCTGCCCAGAAAGGCACACCTACAGAGCCTGGAACGAACTCGCCCTATCGCGACCGCCCTGCCGAAGAGAGCCTGAAGCTGTTCCGCGAGATGAACTCGGGCAATGTGGAGCCGGGCAAGATGATTCTGCGTGCCAAGATAGACATGGCGAGCCCCAATATGCACTTCCGCGACCCCATTATGTATCGCGTGCTGAACATGGAGCACTGGCGTACAGGCAACAAGTGGAACGCCTATCCCATGTATGACTTCACACACGGACAGAGCGACTATCTGGAAGGTGTGACACACAGTATCTGCACGCTGGAGTTTGTTCCCCACCACGAACTGTACGACCTGTTCGTTACCTGGATTAAGGAATGGAGAGGCGACGAGGGTGATATAGAAGACAACCGCCCACGTCAGTTTGAGTTCAACAAGCTGAACCTGAACTATACGCTGATGTCTAAGCGCAACCTGCTCATCCTTACCAAGGAGGGTGTGGTGAACGGATGGGATGACCCCCGTATGCCTACCATCTGCGGTATCCGCAGAAGAGGATACAGCCCTGAGGCTATACTGAACTTCATAGACAAAATCGGCTATACCACCTTTGATGCGCTGAACGACATCAAGCTGATGGAGGCTGCCTGCCGCGAGGACCTGAACACCCGCGCCATACGCGTAAGCGCTGTGGTGGACCCGCTGAAGCTGGTTATAGACAACTACCCTGAGGGCTTGGTGGAGGAGATGACGGCCATCAACAACCCTGAGATACGCGATGCTGAGGGTAACACCATAACCGAAGGCAATACACATACAGTACACTTCAGCAAGGAGCTGTTCATAGAACGCGACGACTTCATGGAAGACGGCGGGAAGAAATTCATGCGTCTGGGCCCCGGCAAAGAGGTGCGCCTGAAAAACGGATACATCATTGCCTGCAGCGACGAGAAGGACGAGCAGGGCAACTATAAGTGCATCGAGAAGGACGAGCAGGGCAACATCACCTGCGTACACGCCACATACGACCCGGAAAGCAAGAGTGGCATGCCTGGTGCCGACCGAAAGATTAAGGGTAAGACGCTGCATTGGGTTAGCAGTCAGCACTGCATCCCCTGCGAAGTCAGAAACTATGAATGCCTGTGGACCTGCGAGAATCCTCGTGATGCCATTAAGCAATACGAGAAGGAGAATGGCGTAAGAGGTATAGATGCCATGCGTCCCTTCCTGAACCCTGAGTCACTGACCATCAACAAGAACGCTCTTATTGAGGAGTTCGCCAAGACACTGCCCGCTCTGAGCTACCTGCAGTTCCAGCGCATCGGCTATTATAACGTTGATACGGACAGCACAGCAGACCACCTGATTTTCAACAAGACTGTAGGACTGAAAGATACCTGGCAAAAGGGGAAGTAGGTGATAGTTCGCTAACCACTAACCGCTAACCGCTAACCACAAAACTAGAATGCGAGAAGAAGACGAGGCATATTTCAATGATCCTGAGTTTCTGGAGAACCTTCAGAAATATGAGCAGGCTTGCAAGAACGGCGAGTCTGTTTATATGGATGCTGAAGACCTGACGGATATTGCGGAGTACTACATGACGCAAAACAGGGAGGAGGAGGCTAATCAGGCTATATCACTGGCTCTTAGCCTTCACCCTAACAGTGTAGATCCGCTGATATTCCTGGCAAGGCAACAGATGTTCCATGACCATCTGGAGGAGGCGATAAGAATTGCCGAGTCTATCCCCGACCAAAACGACAGGGAGACGATATTCCTGTGGGCAGAACTGTTGATACGTTCGGACAAATCTGATGATGCCTATGAACTTATTCTCTCAAAACTGGAAGAGTTGGACGAGGACAAGGCGATGTTCCTATATGATGCTGCCTGCATCTTTATGGATTATCAGGACTACCAGACAGCCCTCAAACTGACAAAAAGGCTGGAAGAGGAGTATCCCAAATACAAGAAACTGAAGAAGCTGAAGACGGACCTGCTGATGAATATGGAGAAATACGACGAAGCCATTGCTTTGTTGCAGGACGTTCTGGAAGAACAGCCATTCAGCATATTGGCATGGAAGGCAATAGCAGAGGCACATATAGGCAAGTGCAACTACACAGAGGCGCTGGACAGCGTGGAATACTGTCTGGCTCTGAATCCCAAGTACACACAGGCGCTAATGATAAAGGCACACTGCCTCTTCCATCTGAACCACTTGACACAAGCGCACGAGATCTACCAACAACTGAAGGAGATTACGCCGGAAGATGGCAGGCTTTATTACATGGATGCTATTACCCTGACTAATATAGGGCGCTTGGACGAAGCCAAGAAGGCACTTGCCCAAGCACTGGAATACGTCCACGAGAATGATGAGGAACGCGTTCAACTGCTGATGCACAAGGCATATATCGAAAGCAAGTGCCACAACATCGACGAGGCTCTCAAGGCATTGGAGGAGGCCATGCAACTTTCCAAGGACAATAGCTTTGGCATGGAATTCCACTTGTTGACAGGCGAGATTCTATTGGAGAACGACAGAGTAAAGGAAGCTGCCGAACACTTTGAAATCGCCTATAATGAAAGCGAAAACAAACAAGAAACGCTGCTTACCATAGGAATAGCATATGCCGAAACCATGCACTACGGAACGGCGTTGTCCCTGCTGGAAACATTTATGGAGGAATATAAAGGTAAGGAAGGAGTTGTCGCTATTCCCTACTTAGCTTACTGTTATAAGCAAATGCACGATCAGGAGAATTTCCTGAAATACCTGCGTAAAGCAGTTTCTGCAGACCGAGAGATAACAGAATTCCTCTTCGCGGACGATTATCCAAGCATACAACCAGAGGAATACTACCTGTATGCCTTCAAAAATGCCTACGGCCGCTTCCCCGAAGACTGGGAGTGAAAGTTATTCGCTAAATTCACGGATGCGCTGCTCCTCGCTAAGCTTACAGATTAGCAGGGAATCATCTTTTTCTGCAACGATATAACCATCCAAGCCCTGAATAACAACGCGTTTCTCCTGTGTGGTGTGAATCATGCAGTTAGTGGTCTCGTAAACCTTGATATTAGGTCCGATGCATGAATTGCCATAGATGTCGCGCTCTGTGTTCAGCAAGAGAGAACCCCATGTTCCCAAATCGCTCCAACCGAAATCGGCAGGGAAAACGAAAATCTCCTCGGCCTTCTCGAGGATGGCATAATCCACTGAGATGTTTTCACACTGGGGGAACTTCTCATTGATAGCCTCCTGCTCCTTATCCGTTCCATACAAGGGCAGCAACTCCTCGAAGATATCTGACATTACAGGCTGATAAACACGGAAAGCATTTACAATGGTGCTGACGTTCCAGATAAAGATGCCAGAGTTCCAGAAAAAGTTGTTCTTGGAGATATACTTGGTAGCTGTTTCGATATCGGGCTTCTCGCGGAAGGAGTCAACACGGAACATCTCCTTGTTTCTGGCTGAAGAATAAGACAAGTCGGCCTGAATATAACCATAACCAGTCTCAGGGCGGGTGGCCTTCATACCCAAAGTGACGATGGAGTCGGTCTCGGCAACAAACTTGAGCGTGGAATTGATAACACGATGGAACTCGTTAACATCCATAACGATATGGTCGCTGGGCGTTACAACGATGTTGGCATGAGGATCCAAGGCCTTGATGCGCCAACTGACATAGGCGATACAGGGAGCCGTACCACGACGACAAGGCTCGGAAAGAATGTTACCGGCAGGAACCTCTGGCAACTGACGGCGAACCTCATCGGCGTAATTAACGGAAGTTACCACCCAGACGTTTTCTGGCGACACTACACCACGGAATCTGTCTAACGTAAGCTGAATCAAACTTCTTCCGCATCCCAAAACATCGACAAACTGCTTGGGGGTATCTGTAGTACTCATGGGCCAGAATCTGCTTCCTACGCCTCCAGCCATTATAACAAGATGGTTACTGTTCTCCATATCACACGATCTTCAAAAAAACATCCGCAAAGTTAGAAATAAAAAAAGGTCGAACCTTAAAAGATACAATAAATTTCTGCTATTCTTCGAATAATCACACAAAAGGGGGTGGAAAGTGCATCTTTATGCAATAATTTTGTATATACAACCGCCTAAAGCAGGAATGACGACACTGAACGGAACATCAGAGCGGAAGTCTGCCTGGCTCTTTTTACCCGTCAGCAACTCCACAACAGAACAACCCGATTTTTCCTTGAGCTTCCATAGTTCAAACAGATGCCGGGGGATATTAATCCGCATTTGCTGCTCTGTATCAGCAAAATTGGCAACAACCAACATGATATTTCTCTTTCCCCTACGGGCAAACACATACTGCTGGTGAAAATCCGTATTCTGATACATCAAATCGAAGAAATCGCCCTCTGAGAAAGCAGATTCTTGCTCCTTTACCCTCAGAACACTGGCATAAAACTTCCGCAGGGATTGTTCTTCGTTCGTCAGCAAACCGCCATCAAACCTGCCTTTGTTGCGCCAGCGGCGAATGGTATCTACCGTCCAATAATCAAAGATGGTAGTACGGCCGTCCAAACCACTGAACCCTTCCTGATCCATACCCCTTTCGCCCAACTCCTGGCCGAAGTACAGCATAAAGGGGTTATTGCCCATCAAAGCACTTACCAGTAGCGGTGCCCTACCCTTGCGAGCATCTGCCACAAAGAAATCACTGGCAATACGCTGCTCGTCGTGATTCTCGAGGAAGTTAAGCAAGTAAGGACGGATATCATCTGTCTGCTGCCAACAGGATGTGATGCCGTGCGAACTGGCATTGCCCTGAGCTACGGCTTTAAGCGTGTCATAGAGTCCTACTTTATCATAAAGGTAATCGAAATGTCCGCGATGAATGTAATTCCTGTATTCTGCAGGATTATAAACCTCAGCAATAAAGACAATGCCTGGGAAGGATTCTTTTACTTGGGGAATTACCCACTCCCAAAACTCGACAGGCACCATCTCGGCCATATCGCATCGGAAACCGTCGATACCCTTGGCTGCCCAAAAGAGCAGAATATGCAGCATCTTATTCCATGTAGCTGGAACAGGCGAGAAATGTCCCACTCTACCGCCACAGTAGTCAACGCCATAATTCAGTTTAATGGTCTCGTACCAGTCGGTACTCCCTGGCCAGGCACAGAAAACATCGTTTCCCGTTGCCTTGGCGGGCTCCTCATGATAGGAACTGCCTGGCTTTATATTATCCAGATGCAGGGATTCGCCTGGCAGATAATAGAAATTGTTCTGGTTGGAAAAAGGTTGGGTTATATCATCACCGACACCCAGATCCTGCGTTCCTTCGGGACAAGCATCTGAATGATACTGACGAGCCACATGATTGGGGACAAAGTCGATGACAACCTTCAGTCCTGCCTTATGGGAACGATTCACCAGATTCCGAAACTCCTTCATACGGGAAGGAATATTGCTGGCCAAATCGGGATCTACGTCATAGTAATCCTTGATAGCATAGGCACTACCGGCGCAACCTTTTACCACATCGGGGTTATCGAGGCTAATGCCGTATGCCGTATAGTCTGTCTGGGTTGCATGCTCTATAATGCCAGTGTACCAGATATGAGTAGCACCAAGGCTCCGGATTTCTTCCAGAGCCTTGTGTGTAAAATCTGACATCTTTCCGCATCCGTCCTGTGCCTTTGTACCGTTAGGAAGACACAGGGTCTTGTCGTTACCGAAAAGACGTGTGAATACCTGATATATTATCATTCAATACCCTTGATAGTAACATCGGCATTGCCCTTGGCAATCTTGCCAATCATACCCTGAAGGGCACGGCCGGGGCCACACTCCATGAAGTCTGTTGCACCAGCGGCAATCATGTTCTGCACTTCTTGAGTCCAACGAACACTGGCAGTAAGCTGAGCTATCAGGTTCTGCTTGATCTCAGCAGCATCGGTATGAGCCTTGGCATCTACATTCTGATAAACGGGGCACTTAGGAGTCTGGAACTCTGTCTGCTCAATAGCAGCCTGAAGTTCATCCTTAGCTGGCTGCATAAGGGGGCTGTGGAAAGCACCGCCTACAGGAAGAACCAAAGCACGGCGTGCACCAGCCTCGGTAAGCTTCTCACAAGCTGCATTTACAGCCTCAATGTTACCACTGATAACCAACTGCCCGGGGCAGTTGTAGTTGGCAGGAACAACCACGCCGTTACCCTGTGCAGTAACCTCGGCACAGATATCCTCTACTACCTTATCCTCAAGACCGATAATTGCAGCCATTGTGCTGGGAGCTGCCTCGCAAGCCTTCTGCATAGCCAAAGCACGGGCATGAACCAACTTGAGGGCATCCTCGAACTTGAGGGCGCCAGCTGCAGCAAGAGCGCTGAACTCGCCAAGGCTATGACCGCCTACCATATCAGGATTGAAGTCATCACCCATACAGATAGCGTTAATAACACTATGCAGGAATACAGCAGGCTGTGTAACCTTGGTCTGCTTCAGTTCCTCTGCAGTGCCTTCAAACATAATATCGGTAATGCGGAAGCCTAAAATCTCGTTAGCCTTCTCGAAAAGTTCTTTAGCTTTCTCATTGTTTTCGTACAGGTCTTTACCCATACCACTGTACTGTGCTCCCTGGCCGGGAAAAACAAATGCTTTCATATCTTTAACTTTCTTATTAATAATATGTTCTGTTTTGGGATTGCAAAGTTACGGATAAATGAGCGAAATACGAAAGGAAAAACTCTTTTTCTTTCTATATCCGAACTGCAATGGCGCAATTTAATCACTCAAAGAATAGGGCTTGCCGGTCTTTACCCCTCTGCTCTTATTTGGAGTAGATGCCATCTGGAACTCGAGCTTACCACCTGCCAGCAGGTCGGCATGGGTAATATACAGCTTATTATATGCCTTTCCGTTCAACTTAACCGACTTTACGTAACGGTTCTTGTCGCTGACACCTGGAGCTGACACCTCGAAAGTCTTACCATTAGGCAATGATACCTTGCAGTAAGGAATGTAGGGAGCACCCAGAACATACTGATCGGTACCAGGACAAACAGGATAGAATCCCATAGCACTGAAGATGTACCACGCAGACATCTGACCGCAGTCGTCGTTGCCATGCAGACCGTCTATGTTGTTCACATACATACGGTTCATAATCTCGCGCAACCAATACTGAGACTTCCAAGGCTGAGAGGTCCAAGCATAGAGATAGGGAACGTGATGACTGGGTTCGTTGCCATGAACATAGCCACCCAGCAGACACTCTTCCTCGATATCCTCGTTATCCTCGTAATACTTCTTATCCAGAGGATGAGCAAACAGATTGTCCAACGCAGCCACGAACTTCTTGTCACCGCCGAAGCAGGCTATCATACCCTTGACATCATGGGGAACATGGAAGGAGTAGTTGGCACTGTTGCCTTCGATGAAGCCCTCGCCATAAGTCTGAAGAGGAGAGAAATCTTTCTTCCAGCTGCCATCCTTGTAACGGGGACAAGCCAAGCCGATGGCTGGATTGAAGACATTACGATAGTTGAGGGCACGCTGCTTATAGGTCTCTGCCATCTCCTTGTCCCCTGCATCCAAGGCTGCCTGATAGATAGTCCAGTCGTCGTAAGCATACTCCAAAGTATTGCTGGCACTGGTGCCACAACGGTCGTAGGGGACATAGCCGTACTTCATGTAATCTGTCAGCCCCTCCATCCACTTGGATGTAGAAGTGGCCCTCATAGCCTCTAACATAGCCTTTTTATCCTTGATGCCCAGTTTCTTGGCAACGTCGGAGAGAACAGAAACAGCATGGTAGCCGCTCATGCACCATCCTTCGTTAGCCATCAAATACCAGATGGGCAACAGATGCAAGGCGCTCTGCTGCTGGATAGCAATCATACTCTGTGCCATATCAGCGCCCTGCTGAGGCTTGAGCAGATTGAGCAAGGGATGCTCTGCACGGTAGGTATCCCAGAGTGAGAATACAGTATAATTGGTGAAGCCGTCAGCCTTGTGAATCTCCATGTCATTGCCACGATACTGACCATCCACATCCATATAGACAGAGGGGTTAATCATGGTGTGATACATAGAGGTATAGAAGAGAGTCTTCTGGTCCTCTGTTCCTTCGATATCAACAGTACGAAGTTCCTTCTCCCACCTGCTAGCAGTCTCCTGGCGAATCTGATCGAAGGTCTTACCCTTTGTCTCTGCCTCCAAGTTTGCCAAAGCTCCGCTCATGCTGACAGGAGAGAGAGCCACCTTGACGGTGAGCTTCTTGCTGGCAGGCAGTTTGAACTTGAAATAGCCCACGATTTCCTTACCTGCCATATCAGGGAAGTTGTGCTGAATGTCCATCTTTCGCCAGAATCCGGTGTACTTCATGCGCTGCTTGTTGTCATAGCCATACTGACTGATAGGCTCGGACAACTTGATGGCAAAGTATGTGTAGTTCTGACGGGCCCAACCGCAGGTGATGCGATAACCAACCAATGTGGTCTCGTCTTCTACACGCAGGTAGGTCCAGAGGGTCTTGCCTTCATAATTATATATACCGCTGCCAAGGTCCAGGATAAACTGACCCTCAGTCTCGGGGAAGGTGTACTGGTGGATACCCACACGCTGGGTAGCAGTAAGCTGGGCTAAGACATTGTAGTCATCCAACTTTACCTCGTAATAACCGGCTGTACACTTCTCTGTTTCATGAGAGAAACGTGAACGGTAGCCACCATCGGGATTCTCGGCAGTACCGGGATTGGTACGAATCTTGCCCGTTGTAGGCATAATCAGGATATCGCCCAAGTCGGAATGACCTGTACCGCTGAGGTGGGTATGGCTGAAACCGACTATCGTCTTGTCGCGATGCTGATAGCCAGCACAATACTCATAGACCTTACCTTGGTAATGTCCATCTACATTATGGGGGACAGTATCCGTCTCGGGACTCAACTGGACAATACCAAAGGGTGAACAGGCACCAGGGAAGGTATGTCCCATTCCGTTAGTTCCGATGATGGGGTTAACATATTCAAGAACAGACTTTTGTGCATTTGCCTGTATAGCCATCAACAGCAAGGGAAATGCAATGTAACGAGAAAAGAATTTCATATTCAGATGTTAAGTATTAAACAGAAAGACGGGGAGCAAAAGCACAAAGGCCCCACTTCCCCGTCGTTTGTATATTTCAAATCAAATAATTTTTACTTAGATGCTGCAACACTGTCCATAAACTCCTTGCAAGGCTTGAAATAAGGAATATCATGAGCCTCTATGACAAGGGTTGTATTCTTAGAGATGTTACGAGCGGTCTTCTGGGCACGATGCTTCAGTGTCCAAGTTCCCCAACCACGGATATAAACATTCTCCTTCTCTACCAAAGCCTGCTTGATAGTATCTACTATACCCTCCACAGCAGCCAGCACAGTCAACTGGTCGATACCAGTCTTCTGCGATACGATTTTTACTAATTCAATCTTGGTCATCTTATATTTCTTTTTTTATTATTACCTGATGTGTGTCTCAAAAACGAGCACAAATTTACACAAAGATTTCACTTCCCCAAAATTTAGACCACATATTTTTGTGGAAAATGATGATTTTCTTCTACTTACAATACGAAAGCAACAAGGTTCCATTTTGTCATCAACAAAAAAAGGGTTTCGTTACAATCTTTCGTACCCCCATGCATCAAGGATATCCCCCCACGCTTCGTTAACCATCCTGATGGTTCGGAGATCGTACTGGTACTGATTCTTCTTGTGACCTTTCTTTTTACTTATGTAAGCCTCTATAGCCGGACGAGCCTCTTCCCAATTCGGAATATTCAGTTCGCGATAAATTTGCTCGGTAATCTCAAGGGCATTTTTCTCAAACTCCTCAAACTTCACCTCAAACAGATTGCCCTCAGGAATGAACTTCTTCTGCTCCTGATAGGCATCGTACAACTCCCTATAACCATAAAGGATATTCTGCTCCATCTCTTCCTGGGATATGGTATTCAGCTGCAAGGGAGCAATGGTCTGGGTGAAAAAAGAACGAGTGCTCTCAAAAACCGTATAGGGATTTCGGACGAGGTAAATGAACTTGGCATTGGGAAACATCTCCACCAACGTCTTCACCTTGCCTGTATGCGGAGGATTCTTGCTAAGGTACTGCGCATCCTTGACCCCACGACGCGAATTCCACATACTCACCTTCACTATTTTCATGAACTTGTCCTTGAAGTCGGCAATCTCCTCATCCGTAGCCTGCTTCATGGTCAGAAAACGGTCGCAATACTCCTTCATGCTTTGAGGATAGAACCAGAAGAGGTAGTACGAGGATGGACAGGTATTTTGCAAGGCGAACTCCTCCTCCTGAGGGAGATCGGGATTCAGCTCCATCTTGTCTGTTGGACGGTGACTGGGCATCAGCACCTTCATAAGAGGTTTCAGCAGCCATTGCATAGACATCATATGATGTGGGAATACGGTCTGATAGGTGGTGGTATAGCCAAACCTTGCATCCTGAGCGAAGATATTATGGACAAATGTGGTTCCGCTTCGCCAATGCCCCAGAATAAACACAGGATCATGCTGAAGAGGTTTATCAGCCAAATGCTTCTTGTACTTCCGCTCCTGCAAGGGGACAAACAGACTCAGCAAACGGCATAAACACTTGGTAAGGATATATTTTCCCCGTTTCCCTGGTGCAACAGCACGTCCCTTGGTTACAGCCCTGAAGGTCTTCCAGTCTGCACCTACTAATGTATTGACCGGAAGGTCTGAAAAATTTATCAAGCCCATGGGGATTTACAATTTCACTATTTACTATTTACAATATGGTCTTTCTCTGCCAACAACCCAGCCTTTCACTTTACGACCTTAATCTCCAACCCTTGTCTGCTAAGTTCCTTTACGGCCTTTTCTATTGCCTCATAGCATTCCTCCCCTATTCCCAATTTCTTCAGGTCCAGCATAGGAACGTCAGCCTTGTTGATATCCTCCATCTCGAGAGGACGGGTAATCATACCCACTGCCGAGGTATTATTGGTAATGGGGTCTATAAGGATAAAAGCACCAGTGGCCTTATTCTGCTTGTAAGCATCAAAGAAAAGCGTTTTGGCAGTAGTGATACGTACACAGCCTATCTCGTTTAACTTGAAGTCCTCGCCTGGCAAATGCTCCATTGTGTTAACATCCACACGATACATCACTTCATCTATTGTTGCACGGGTGATGTTTGTGTTATGCTTCAGGAAAAACTGCTTTCCACAATCCATAGGTTCCTCGTCCATCCATACCAACATAGTCTGGAAGTAACGACCAATATTTGGCAGGTTATCAGGATGCACAATCATTTCACCACGACTAATATCAATCTCGTCTTCAAGGGTAATGGTTATACTCTGTGGACAGAAAGCGACCCCTTCCAAACCTCCCCGAGGGGAGGCTTTCATATTCTCCCCCTCGGGGGAGTTAGAGAGGGGTTGTATGTCAGGCCCATATATACCCTTCACTCTACTCTTCTTCATGCTAGGCAAAGCTATCACCTCGTCACCCTTACGGATAACGCCACTGGCAACCTTTCCACAAAAGCCACGGAAATCGCGATTCGGACGAAGGACATACTGAACAGGGAAACGAAAATCGTCCATATTACGATCACGGTCTATGGGTACAGTCTCCAGGTACTGAAGCAAGGATGTGCCCTTGAACCAAGGAGTACGGCCGCTCTTCTCCACCACATTGTCACCTTCGAGGGCTGACAAGGGGAAGCATGTGACGTCCTCTATTCCCAATTGGTTGGTCAGTGCCAGATACTCGTTCTTTATCTTTGAAAAGACCTCCTCTGAGAAATCCACCAAGTCCATTTTGTTGACGGCCAACACGATATGCTTGATACCAAGCAAAGAAACCAGGAACGTATGACGGCGTGTCTGAGTGATGACACCTGTACGCGCATCCACCAGAATAATCGCCAGATTGGCCGTACTGCCGCCTGTAATCATATTACGGGTGTATTGCTCATGGCCAGGAGTATCAGCAATGATGAACTTACGCTGGTTTGTAGAGAAATAACGGTAGGCAACATCTATGGTGATACCCTCCTCACGCTCTGCCTTCAGCCCATCCAACAACAAAGCATAGTCTATTTGTCCTGCGCCAGCATTACCTACACGCTTAGAGTCACGCTCTAAAGCCTGCAACTGATCTTCATACAATTTCTTACTATCGAAGAGAAGCCTGCCTATGAGGGTTGACTTCCCGTCATCAACAGAACCTGCCGTTAGTAGTCTGAGAAGATCTTTCTTCTCATCAGCATCAAGGTATGCCTTTATATCTAACTTTTTGTCTTCCACTTTGATTCTATTTTCTATTCTCAAAAATACCCTTCCCTTTTCTTCTGCTCCATGCTTGCTTCCTGATCGAAGTCAATGACACGTGTGGTGCGCTCACTCTTTGTGGTAGTCATCATCTCCTCCACAATCTCTTCAATAGTAGTGGCATTTGACTCCACAGCACCAGTCAACGGCCAACAGCCCAAAGTACGGAAACGAACCATGCGGTTATGGATCTTGGGCACTAACTCCTTGGGCAATCGGTCGTCATCGGCCATGATAAGGTTGCCGTCTATCTCTACGCATGGACGTTCCTTGGCATAATAGAGAGGGACAATGGGGATATTCTCCAAACGTATATACTGCCAGATATCAAGTTCTGTCCAGTTGCTCAAGGGGAAGACACGAATACTCTCTCCCTTATGAATTCGGCTGTTATAGATATCCCACAACTCAGGACGCTGGTTCTTAGGATCCCACTGATTAAACTGGTCGCGGAAACTGAAGATACGTTCCTTAGCCCTACTTTTCTCCTCGTCTCTGCGTGCACCGCCAAAGGCTGCATCAAATTTGTATTTGTTCAGGGCATCCAGCAGCGCCTTTGTCTTCATCAGGTCCGTATGAACCTTACTTCCATGTGTAAAAGGTCCCACACCCGCATTGAAAGCCTCCATATTGCTCTCCACAATCAGGTTCCATCCATACTCCTTGGCATATCGGTCGCGAAACTCAATCATCTCGCGAAACTTCCATTTCGAGTCGATATGCATCAAGGGGAAAGGCACCTTGCCTGGTGCAAAGGCTTTCTCTGCAAGACGTACCATCACACTGGAATCCTTGCCTATGCTATATAACATTACAGGGTTCTGGAACTCGGCAGCCACCTCACGAATAATGTGAATGCTCTCGGCTTCCAGCTCCTGCAAATGCGTTAGATTAAATTCATAATTCATAATTCACAATTCATAATTATGCTAAGCACTAACCTTATTTTTCATAATCATCTCCACCACTCTCCTTACAGACTCCTCTAAGGAAAGACAGCTGGTATCAATCTCTAAAGTGGGATTCTCTGGGACCTCGAAAGGAGCAGAGATGCCTGTAAATTCCTTCACCTCACCCTTTCGGGCTCTTGCATAAAGTCCCTTCACATCACGACGCTCACATTCCTCCAGAGGGGTAGAAACATAAACCTCCTTAAAGTCCTCCTCTCCTATTATATCCCTAGCCAGACGACGCACATCGTTGGTGGGACTGACAAAGCACGCCAGCGTAACAATGCCAGTTTGAACAAAGAGCTTCCCTATCTCTGCTATGCGACGGATATTCTCCATTCTGTCTTCTGCCGAGAATCCCAGATTTCTGTTTATGCCAGCACGGATGTTGTCGCCATCCAGAATCCTGCAGAGTATGCCACGCTTGTGCAACTCACGCTCCACGCCCATGGCTATAGTGCTCTTACCACTTCCGCTTAGGCCAGTGAACCAAACCATCATGCCACGCTGACCAAGTAATGCCTCCTTGTCGGAACGTGACATCATCTGATCGGATATGGGATATATGTTTTCTGTCATAATGTCAAGTCTTACTTATAAATAGAAGAGTGGAATCAGGAACACACTCAATAAGAATACTATGATATTGAGCGGCAAACCCACTTTTACGAAATCATTGAACTTGTAACCTCCAATACCCTGTACAATAAGGTTGGTCTGATAACCAATAGGTGTACTGAATGATGAGCTGGCAGCGAAGCACACGCATACCACAAAGGGCATGGGATTCATACCCAGTCTTTCCGAAACAGCCAGAGCCAAGGGAAATGCCAGGGCTGCAGCAGCATTGTTGGTAATCAGTTCGGTAAAGATATTGGTAATGAGGAACAAGGCTGCCAGAATGATGTAGATGCCATACGAGCTATCTCCCACAGCATCCGTCAACGAGATAATGTATCCTGCGACAAAGTCGGCAAAGCCAGACTTGGTCATAGCCGCACTGATGGCAAAGGCACAGGCAATGGTGATGAGAACATCCCACGAGAAGAACTTGGTGTACTTGCGTGGATTAAACATCTTAGTCCATGCCATGATGATGGTAGTCACGCAGGCAAAGAAGAACATATCCAGCTTTATGAACTTGAAGTGGTCCGTCACGATGGGCAGTTCGCCAACTGTGGCTCCGACAATCATCATCACTAACAATCCAAAGGCAAACCAGCGTTTCTTTGTGCCCATAGGCGGCTCATAGTCTCCTACACGGTTTATCATCCAGAACACCCTGCTGTCGCCCCATGCTTTCATAAAGCCTTCCTCAGCATCTATTATCAATGTATCCTCATGCGTTAGAGGTGAATGCATATAATCGCCCTGAACAATAGCACCGTTTCTGCGTATGGCTCGTACATGGGCACCGTAATGCAGGAAGAAATCAAACTCGTGAAGCGTTTTACCCAAACCGGGGAAACGGTTGCTGAGCATAACCTCGAAACGATTCATACCAGGCACGATGTTGACATCCTCGGCATCCTCCTCCGATTTACGGTCGTCTGGCAACAGATACTTAGAGAAGAATATCAGGTAAATCAAACCTGCCAAAGCGATGAATACGCCCACCTTGGTCAGCTCGAACATATGCATGCCATCAACACCATTCTGCATAAGGATGCCTTTAACCTTTCCTGCCGATTCCTCGTAAGTAGTCATCTCGTCTTTGTACTCTTGTATCAGCATACCATGAAGTACCAGGTTGGTAGTAGTACCAATCAGTGTACAGATACCACCCAGAACGGTGGCGTAACTCAGGGGAATAAGGAATTTTGTGGATGGCAGTTTCATCTTACGCGCCCAGTTCTTGATCATGGGGGCAAAGATAACCACCACTGGAGTATTGTTAAAGAAAGCAGATATAAACGAGACAATGGGAAAGAAATGCAGGTTCACCTTCGTAACAGAAACAT
Source organism: Prevotellaceae bacterium UBA7028 (assembly GCA_002494215.1). The sequence continues at coordinate 2,913 of DLBF01000106.1, read as the reverse complement.
TCTTGGTGGGCAACATTCTGAATACCATGCGTTCTAACAGACCACTCTTACGAACACCCTCGCTGACCAGATACAGCAGCGCCACCGTTATCATTCCCTTATTAGAGAAACCTTTCAGCGCCTCCTCTGGATTGATGATGCCTGCACAAAGCAATAAGACCACAGCCGTAAACAGAATAAGGCCGGGACGGAGCATCTCCTTCATCAGTGCCATCAGCATCAGCACAATGACACACGCCATAAATATCAGTTCGAATGTCATAACGCGGACAAAGATATCAAGAAAAATGGTATCTCCCAAGAAAAACCAAGGGAAATACCATTTTTAAAACTCAGAAGTTTTCTCCTAAGCTATGTAGAAGAATTCCTTAATACTCGTTCCAGCTCTTGATTGCCAAATCATCCTGACTGAGAGTGCAGAATGCCTCGATGAAGGCACTTGCCAGACGGGCGTTGGTAATCAGAGGAATATTGTGGTCGATAGCGCCACGACGGATTCTATAACCGTTTGTCAACTCACGCTCGGTGTGGTTCTTAGGAATATTGACAACCAGGTCGAACTTGTGGTCTGCAATCATCTGCATTACATTCTCACGACCATTGTTGTTCTCCTCGTCGGGCCAGTTTACAGGAATGGCCTTAGCGCCGTTATCGTTCAGGAACTTAGCAGTACCCTCGCTGGCGTAGATGGTATAACCTGCCTTGGTAAGCATGCGTGCGCCATCCAACAGAGCCACCTTCTCCTTGGTCTCACCACTTGAAATCATGATGCCCTTATCTTTGCTAGGAATCTTATAACCTGTGGCAATGAGAGAGTTCAACAAGGCCTCCTCGAAGGTATCGCCCAAGCAACCAACCTCACCGGTACTGCTCATATCAACACCCAGGATGGGGTCTGTGTTCTGCAGACGGTTGAAGCTGAACTGGCTAGCCTTCACACCAATACGGTCGATATCGAAGGCGCTCTTGTCAGGCTGTGTATAGGGAGCATCCAACATGATGCGGGTTGCTGTATCAATGAAGTTACGCTTCAGCACTTTGCTGACGAAGGGGAATGAGCGGCTGGCACGCAGGTTACACTCGATAACCTTTACGTCGCGACCCTTAGCCAGATACTGGATATTGAAGGGACCGCTGATGTTCAACTCCTTGGCAATAGCACGTGAAATCTTCTTAATCTGACGAGCTGTAGCGAAGCTGATCTGCTGAGCGGGGAATGTCATGGTTGCGTCGCCAGAGTGTACACCGGCAAACTCTACGTGCTCTGAGATAGCATACTCGACTACCTCACCACACTTGGCAACGGCGTCAAACTCAATCTCGTTGGTCTCCTGCATGAACTGGCTGATAACAACAGGGTATTCCTTGCTGACCTCGCTTGCCAACTCCAGGAAGCGCTTCAGTTCCTCGTCGTTATGACAAACGTTCATGGCAGCACCTGAGAGTACATAAGAAGGACGAACCAGAACGGGATAGCCTACCTCGTCAACGAACTTCTTCACGTCGTCCATTGATGTCAGGGCGCTCCACTTAGGCTGGTCAATGCCCAGCTGGTCAAGCATAGCAGAGAACTTGTTACGGTTCTCAGCACGGTCGATGCTGACAGGGCTGGTACCCAAGATGGGCACACTCTGACGGTAGAGTTTCATAGCCAGGTTGTTAGGAATCTGACCACCCACACTGACGATTACGCCATTGGGATTCTCCAGGTCGATAACATCCATTACACGCTCGAAAGACAACTCGTCGAAGTACAGACGGTCGCACATATCGTAGTCGGTACTTACGGTCTCGGGGTTGTAGTTAATCATGATTGACTTGTAACCCAACTTGCGAGCTGTCTGGATAGCATTTACAGAACACCAGTCGAACTCAACGCTTGAACCGATACGGTAAGCACCTGAGCCCAAGACAATTACAGACTTCTCGTTCTTGTAGTAGTTTACATCATAACCCTCTGTAGCATAGGTCATGTACAGGTAGTTTGTCAGGTCGGGATGCTCGCTGGCAACAGTGGGGATACGCTTAACGGCGGGAACAACGCCCTCCTTGATACGGCGTGCACGTACTGCCAGATTCTCCTTCTCCATATTACCACTTTGGGGTTTCAGAACGAAGCGGGCAATCTGGAAGTCAGAGAAGCCTAGCACCTTAGCCTTCTTCAACACCTCTGTAGGAAGCTCTTCCAATGAGTTATACCCTTCCAACACGGCCTTGAAGTCAACAATATTCTTCATGCGCTCTATGAACCAAGGGTCGATCTTGGTCAGTTCATAGATACGCTCTACGGTATAGCCTTCTTCAAGAGCTTGGGCAATGGCAAAGATACGCAGGTCGGTGGGGTTAGCCAACTCTTCATCCAGATCCTGGAATTTAACATGGTCGTTCCCCACGAATCCGTGCATACCCTGACCTATCATACGCAAGCCTTTCTGTATCATCTCCTCGAAGCTGCGACCGATACTCATGATTTCACCTACAGACTTCATGCTGGAACCAATCTTACGGCTTACACCGGCAAACTTGGTGAGGTCCCAACGAGGAATCTTGCAAATCAGGTAGTCCAAAGAGGGAGCTACGTATGCAGAGTTGGTTGTACCCATCTCGCCAATCTGATCGAGGGTATAGCCCAATGCTATCTTAGCAGCAACGAAGGCCAAGGGGTAACCGGTAGCCTTAGAAGCCAGAGCAGAAGAACGACTCAGACGAGCGTTAATCTCGATAATACGGTAATCGTTGGTCTCAGCATTGAAGGCATACTGGATGTTACACTCACCAACGATGTTCAGGTGACGAACACACTTAACTGCAATATCCTGCAACATCTTTACCTGCTCATCGGTCAGAGAACAAGTTGGAGCTACTACGATAGATTCGCCAGTGTGAATACCCAGAGGGTCGAAGTTCTCCATC
>DLBF01000013.1 GCA_002494215.1 Prevotellaceae bacterium UBA7028 | reverse complement strand
CCGTAGCTATGCGCATATACATATCCTGATTGAGGGCATTGAAGTGGGTCATGAACGGACGCGCCGACGCTCCGCCTGGTATGTTCTGCAATATCGGGGTGTCAACCTCGGTGTAGCCGGCATTGTCGAGGATAGAGCGAAGCGTGCGGATGATGGTGGCACGCTTGAGGAAAGTCTCCTTCACGCCCTCGTTTACCACGAGGTCAACATAACGCTGACGATAGCGGAGCTCTGGATCATCGAATGAGTCGTATACGTTACCCTCGTTGTCAGTCTTGACGATGGGCAGTGGCTTCAGGCTCTTGCTCAGTACGGTCATTTCCTGAACGTGGACGCTAATCTCGCCTGTCTTGGTGCGGAAAACATAACCCTTAACGCCAATGAAATCGCCCAGGTCGAGGCACTTCTTGAAGACAATATTGTAGAGGTCCTTGTTCTCGTCAGGACAGATAGCGTCACGCTGTACATAAACCTGGATACGGCCTTTGGAGTCTTGCAATTCTGCAAAGGCAGCCTTACCCATGATACGCTTGCTCATGATACGACCAGCCACGCTTACTACGGGGCTGTTCTCTGGTGTGGCTGTTTCGCGTACATCATTGCCTTCTTCGTCCTTACCGATAATGGGAAGGTCCACGAAGTCCTTAATGATGTCTGTGCTCCATGCTGTTACGGGGTATTCTGCGGCGGGGTAGGGGTCGATGCCCAGGTCGCGCAGTTGCTGTAAGTTGTTTCTGCGAACTATCTCCTGTTCGCTCAGTTCCAGTATATTCATTATCCTAATTCAAAATTTGTATATTCAAAGTAGCTAATGCCTAAATTCCAACGTTTAACGTCTTCTTTTTGCGGCTGCAAAGGTACAACAATTCTTACAATTACCCAACTATGTTGGGGTAAAATCTCATTTCACCATCTTCTTGCCATTGGTGATGTAGATACCCTTTCTTAGTTGAGAGTTGAAAGTTGAGAGTTGAGAGTCGATTTTTCTTCCTTGCAGGTCGTATACGGCACTGTCGGATTTCTCACCTTTTTCTCCCTCATTTTTCACTTCTTTGATGCCGTCTGTGGCCTCTTTGTACATCCTGTTGTTCAGTATGATGAAGCCATAGGCTAAGTCAATGTCTGTTACAAGCCTTCCGCCACTTATGCCCCATCCTTTTACGGGGCTCCATCCTTCGTGCCCGTTCTGGTTGGCAGCTATCTTGACGGTATATTTGCCGTCTGCCAGTTCTTCTGGCAGGTTGCCGCTAAACGTGAATGAACTGCCATAGTAACCAAAAGAACTGGTGCTGGATGCCTCGTAGGACTGGTATGTTTTTTGCGGATTCCCAAATGGAGTTATCAGCTTATCTCCCTCGTCATAGACAGCCATAGAGAATTGTCCTGAGAAAGATTCACTTCCAAGATTCGTCAAATAAGACATCTTCATTTCTATGTGCCTTGTGTCTGCATCGAAGGACGTAACATCCATTTCCATTACTTGTATGTTGGATGCGTCCTCTGGCAGTTCCTCTTCTCCACCTTTGTGGTAGATAATCTTGCCGTCTTCCAGCCAGAAGGGGATATAGATTTCTTCCTCTACAAGCTGGCTTCCCTGCATCTTGTATCCTGTGACCTTTCCCCATTCCAGATAGCCTGATTGGTTGGCTGCCAGGTATAGGCGGTATGCACCATCTTCCAAGTAATCGGGCAGCTGACCTTCAAATGTGTAGGAGTATGGCATATAGTAGTCTTTTTCCAAGTTACTAATGTAGGCGACCTTCCCAAAATGGTTCAGAATATTTCCCTCGTTGTCTGCTACTGCCATTTGTAGCCAACCTGTGAAGGCCTTGGAGGCGTTGTTTTTGGGTAGGGTTGCAACAACACACATAGACAAACCGTTCCATTCTTCTCCCATATTAACAAGCTCGTTTATCATCATGTCGGGCGTATAGCTTTCTGTGATACTGGTAACGGTTAGGGTTTGGGGAGATGGGTAGGTTACTATCTCGGTTGTTTCGCTGTTGTCTGCCCTGCTACGCAGTACCACGGTGTAGTCGCCTTCTGCTGTGTTACGAGGTAGGGTGGCTTTGATAGAGAAGCTATTATAGCCATAACAGAGGGGAAGGCCGTTTATCTTCTGGCTGGTTCCAACTAAGGTTTCTTCTCCTTTTTCGTCTTTCAAATAAACTTCTATCTTGCCTGTGAATGCCTTGTAGCTGTAATTGAACAGCTTCATCGTTACGTTGAAAGTTTGAGTAGGCATCTTGGGGTTGAGTCTGGCTGTCGAGAGCATAACATCGTTAGCCTGGAAGAAGCATCCGTTGTCTTGCTTGCCGTTGTCTGGCTGAATGAAAATGATGGCCTCGTGTTCCTTCGAGAACTCCCAGCCGTCAGCATCCATGCTACTTAGCTTGAAGTAGTTGTCACAGTATCCTTCCCATCCCCAGTTTACGTGGTAGAAAGGGTATCCGTCCTCGTCTGCCTTGTAGCCATCGAGGATAAAGGAGTGTCCGCCTTCTGCAGGTGAGACGGCTGCATAGATGATGGGACGTGGGCTTGGGGCGTTCAGTTCGTTCAGCATCAGTGTCTGCCACTCGTTGGTGGTCATGAAGTCCTTCTGGAGGCAGGCTATGTCTGGGTCGTAACCAAAGTTCTCTACCATTGCCTTCACTTGGTCTGAGCTGGTGGCAGAGCTTCCTTTTAGACCGAAGTTCATCTTTGCGGCTACAGCACAGGCATAAAGCAGGTCTGCGACAGCATCTTGCTCTGCCTCAGTGGAACCATTGCGGTACTGGTTGCGCATGTTGGGCCAGTCGAAATGGAAGGTGGAAAGGTCTTCCTTGATAGGGATGTTGTAGGATAGAGTTGCGTAGTCAACTTCGCCTTTTGCTGAGTCGGGAAACTGGTAATATCGCATAGTCTGAGCTGTAGTAACGGCAACGCATCCTGTTATGCAACGTTCTCCTTGCCATTCGGGACATCTGTTGTTGAAGGGCTCGGCTTGCCCCCATTCTGTTGTCAGCAGAGGGCCGACCTGTTCCTGTACGCCTGCGATTTTTCGTCGTGCCAACATTGGCTGCTTGCCACTTGTCAGTGCCTCGTATTCCTTGGCATAGCTGTTCAGAAGTTCTTGCATGCCGGTAGGAATGTTTTCCGTGTCAAAACTTTGGCTTTGTGAAAAACCCAGAACGGGTGTCATCCTCTCGTCGGACGATATAACGGCAAATCCGTCTGCTCCTGCATCGCAAACATAGAAGGCGTCCTGCTTGTTACCCAGCAACTCTGATGCTGCTATAATCTGACGTGTTTTTGCTTTTTTCGCCCGTGCTTTGTTTCCCCATCTTGTGGGAATGTTGAGTATGGAGTCGGCAATGTGTTGCACGTCTGCCATCTTGCGTTGTTGGGCCATGCCGGGTGCTAATCCCAGTAGCCAGCATGTTAGTATAAGGATAGTTTTTTTCATTTTGCTAATCTAGCTAGATTTCCACGTTATCTTTAACTTTTTTGCTGATAACAAGTTATCAACAAACAAAGATACAAATTACCCTTAAGATATTATGCCCTTTCGATTCATTTTACAGATTTTTAACATTCCTTTCTGGTGATGAGAATGAGAAAAAATCCAGGCGAGGGAAGCTCTGTTTCGTAGGGGAAACCTTGGTTCAAAGGCTTTCTGTGGAAACTCTATATGGGAGGAAAAAGATTTTCTGTACGCTTCTCTTTCCGTTCCTGCATTTATTTTGTACTTTTGCAGTCAATTATGAAGCAATCAGAGTTTTTGTTTGAAGATGCAGAGTTGGGGCGTATCCTGTTGCGCACCAACAGCAGGGCCAGAAGATTCACCTTCCGAAGTATGGGCGAGGGGCTTATCTGTACAGCTCCTGTTTATTTCAGGAAGGCCGATTTGCTGAGGGCTATCGAGGAGTTGAGGCCTCGGCTCAAGACGATGATACAGCGTGCCGAGGAGCGTCGTGCTACACATCGGCAACTCACGCCCCAGGAGATAGAACTGCTCCGCAGGCAGGCTAAGCAAGTTCTTTTTCCACGCTTGCAAGTCCTTGCCGCTGCCAGAGGCTTACATTACCAGAAGGTGAGCATACGTAAGAGCCGTACCCGATGGGGCAGCTGTAGCAGTAAGGGAAATATCAGCCTGAGTCTTTATTTGATGCTTCTCCCTCCGTATCTGCAGGATTATGTCATGCAACACGAACTAACTCATTTGGTCGAGATGAATCACAGTCCTCGTTTCTGGGCTTTGCTTGACGAGGCTACAGAAGGCAACTCGCGTCAGTATCGTGCGGCACTAAAAAGGTTTTCTTCATCTGTCTTCTGAAAAGTATTGTGGTAATTCGTTTCTTCTTTTGTTTGATAACTTTTCTGGCCGTTTCCTATACAAAGGTTGGGGCGCAGAAAGTTCTCTGGTACAATGTGGAGAATGTATTCAACACGCAACATGATTCACTGAAAAACGATTGGGATTTCCTCCCGGAAGGCTCTTATCATTGGACGCCCTGGCGCTATTGGCGCAAGCTTGATAATATCTCGCGTGTGATAGCTGCTGTAGCAGAGCAGGGTGGATGGCCCATGTTGGTGGGTATGTGCGAGGTGGAAAACGACACGGTGCTGCGCGACCTAACTCTCCGTTCCCCCTTGCGTGCCGCTAAATACCGCTATGTGCATTCCGAGGGACCTGACCTTCGTGGTGTGGATTGCTGTCTGCTTTATCAGCCATTTCTTTTTCGTTTACAGGGCAGTGAAGCTATAAGGGTTCCTTCTGCTGAGCATGGGTTGCGCCCTACACGTGACATCCTGCATGTGTGGGGGAATTGGGTACGCACAGATTCATTGCTACATGTCTTTGTACTCCACTTCCCCAGTAGGGCAGGAGACAGTAAAAGCAGTACACAGAACCGTATGCTGGCAGCGGAGACGCTCTGTACGGCATTGGATAAGTTGCAGGGGCAGCGGATTATGGTGATGGGCGATTTTAATGCAGAACCTGACGATCCTGTTTTCCGTTCTATCCTGCAACGGCTTGTTAGCTTGATTCCTCAGAAGCGTAAAGAACTTAGGAAGGCGCAGGGTACTTATTACTATCAGGGATTGTGGGGATTCATAGACCATATACTGGTTTCTCCATCCATGCAGGAGTGTTGTGAGCCTCGTGCCCATGTTGCCAAATTTCCATTTTTGCTGACAGAAAAAGGAAAGCCTTGGCGCACTTTTCAAGGTCCTGTTTACAAAGGCGGATACTCAGATCACCTGCCTTTGTTTGTTGAAATTCAATAGAAAAAATAAATATGAAGGGATACTTTTACTTTAGCATCCTTACTATCTGATTTTCAGTCGCGTCCGTACAGATGCTTCTTAGCTGTTGGCAGATAAGTTCAAAGGATTCCTGAGGCGTACAGTCGCATTGGCAAGCATCCTTGCCATACAGCAATTCGGGTGTGGTAAGCAGGGACCATCCCCATCCGTAACTACGACCATGGCGGTCTGTGGGATAGACAAAATCCTCTGTTACGATGCGTGTTGCCATCTGCAGACGAGTGACATAGCTATCAAACTTGCTGCGCATCTTGGGGCCGTCGAAGCCACAGGCGGCACGTAGTTGACGGGTGATGAGGCTCTCGTTAGCCTCTAAAGTCAGTAGAATGCTCTCTTCGATACTTCCTTCAGTGGGAGCAGGGCGGGCGCTGCGACGATAGTTGCAAAAGTGCCGCCACCACTCACGACTGATAAAGCCTGCCTTTCCTGCGAAAAACTTGCCATAGACATGTCCGCCCTCAGTGATAATTTCACCCTTCCATTTCCACAGAGGCCAATCCCAACCTCCATCAGGAAAGACGACATACCTGCACTCTTCATCGACCATCTCTTCTGCAGAGAAGCCCTTGATGCCGCTGTCTAAAAGGGGCAGAAAGCCAATCTGTCCTATCAGCTCCATCAGTTGAGCGCTATTGTATATTCTCATGTCCTTATTTTTAATTCACAATTCATAATT
>DLBF01000197.1 GCA_002494215.1 Prevotellaceae bacterium UBA7028 | reverse complement strand
GAATTATGAATTATGAATTAAATGTCGTACTTTTGCACCAAATTATAAAATAATGATAGAAAAACATATTGTAATTGATGATATTGACCCCGTCATTCTGTACGGGGTAGGTAATTCCAACATACAAATGGTAAAGGCTCTTTACCCCAAACTACGCATTGCGGCAAGAGGTAATGTTATCCACGTGATGGGCGATGAGCTGGAGATGTGCGCCTTTGAGGAGAATCTGGAAAAGTTGCAGAAACACATCCTTAAATATAACAGCCTGACGGAAGAGGAGATCCTTCAGATTCTGAAAGGTGAGAAAACAAATCGCGAAGGTGTGGAAGGCGTGATTGTTTACAGCGTAACAGGCAAACCTATCACGGCAAGAAGCATCAACCAGCAAGAACTGGTAAAAGCTTATCAGGAGAACGACATGATATTTGCCGTAGGCCCTGCCGGTTCAGGTAAGACCTATACCAGCATAGCATTGGCCGTAAGAGCATTAAAGAACAAAGAAATTAGGAAGATTATCCTTTCACGTCCCGCTGTAGAAGCCGGCGAGAAGTTAGGATTCCTGCCCGGCGACATGAAGGAGAAGATAGACCCCTATCTGCAACCTCTCTATGATGCATTGGAGGACATGATTCCCACACAGAAACTGCGCGAGATGATGGAACAAAACATCATACAAATTGCCCCGTTAGCCTTTATGCGTGGCAGAACATTAAGTGACGCAGTAGTCATTCTGGACGAGGCGCAGAACACCACCAACTCACAGATTAAGATGTTCCTGACACGTATGGGCATGAATACCAAGATGATTATCACCGGAGACATGACGCAGATAGACCTTCCCCATGGAGTCAGGAGCGGCCTGCGCGAAGCCAGCCAGATTCTGAAAGGTATCAAAGGCATCAGCTTTATAGAAATGAACGAGAAAGACATCGTCAGACATAAGCTGGTAACCCGCATCGTTAATGCCTACAACAAATACGAGGCAGAGATAGAACGAGGAAAACAATACATTGAGGAAAAAAAACAATCAAAATAAAAAAAACAATATGAAAGCATTAACAAGAACAGACTTCAACCTGCCCGGACAGGTAAGTGTTTATCATGGTAAGGTTCGTGATGTCTACAACATCAACGATGACCTGATGGTAATGGTAGCAACAGACCGTATCTCTGCCTTTGACGTAGTTTTGCCCAAGGGCATTCCCTTCAAAGGTCAGGTTCTAAACCAGATCGCAGCCAGCTTCCTGGATGCCACTGCCGACATTGTCCCCAACTGGAAGCTTGCTACTCCCGACCCTATGGTAACCGTAGGACTGAAGGCTGAGGGTTTCCGCGTGGAGATGATCATACGTGGTTATTTGACAGGTAGCGCATGGCGTGAATACAAGAACGGATGTCGTGAACTGTGTGGCGTCAAACTGCCTGAAGGCATGCGCGAAAACGAGAAGTTCCCCGAGCCTATCATCACCCCCACAACCAAGGCTGACGAGGGTCATGACGAGAACATCTCTGCAGAAGAAATCATCAAGCAGGGACTGGTAAGCAAGGAAGACTGGGAGACAATGGTCAAGTACACCCGTGCCCTCTTTAAGCGTGGTAGTGAGATTGCCGCCAGCAAGGGCCTCATCTTGGTTGACACCAAATATGAGTTTGGCAAGCGTGATGGCAAAGTTATCTTGATCGACGAGATTCACACCCCCGACAGCAGCCGTTATTTCTATGCCGATGGTTATGAAGAGAAGTTTGCCAAGGGAGAACCCCAGAAGCAGTTAAGCAAGGAGTTCGTTCGCCAATGGCTGATTGAGCACAACTTCATGAACCAACCCGGTCAGGTTATGCCCGAGATTACAGACGAATATGCCCAGAGCGTAGCAGACCGTTATATCGAGCTCTACGAACACATTGTAGGCGAGAAGTTCGTTCCCGCAGCAACAGAAGGCGACATTGCTGCACGTATTGAGAAGAATGTGACTACTTGGTTACAAAACCGATAAATGTACAAACAGGAGACAATAAATCCTTATCACGAAGGAGAGAAGGGTGAGCAAGTGGAACAGATGTTTGACCACATTGCTCACTCTTACGACCTTCTGAATCATGCTCTTTCCCTGGGAATTGACCGGGGATGGAGACGCAAAGCCGTTGATTCATTAAAAGAACATCACCCACAAGTTCTTTTAGATATTGCCACTGGGACTGGCGATTTTGCCATACTTTCCGCCAAACGCCTGCAACCACAAAAAATCATTGGCGCAGATATCAGCGAGGGTATGATGGCTGTAGGACGCGAGAAAGTGCAGAAACTGAATATGCAAGATACCATCTCCTTCCAACGGGAGGACTGCATGCACCTTTCTTTTCCAGATGCCAGTTTCGATGCAGTAACATCTGCTTACGGAGTGCGCAACTTCCAAGATCTGGATGCCGGACTTGCAGAAATGTATCGTGTTCTGCGCACAGGCGGACATCTGCTGATAGTGGAACTATGCACCCCACCCCATTTTCCCATGAAGCAGCTTTTCTGGCTTTATGCACACGTGGTAATGCCTTTTATAGGAAAGCTTATCAGCCATGACTCATCGGCATACACCTACCTACCTTCTTCCATGGAAGCCTTTCCGCAAGGAGAGGTAATGGAAGGAATTCTAAAGAAAGCAGGATTCCAACAAATAAACTGGAAGCGTTTTACCTTTGGGCTATGTACAATGTACCTGGCGAAGAAGGGGGAATAAGCATATCATAGAAGCTAGGGGATAGCTAGGGAGAAGCATGAGCTAGGCATGAGCTAGGCATGAGCAGTGTAAAAGAGAAAAAAGAATGGATAAATACGGAATTATAGGCAACCCTTTGGGGCATAGTTTTAGCAAAGGATTCTTTACGGAGAAATTTGCAAGAGAAGGCATTGATGCCGAGTATCTCAACTTTCAGATTCCAAAAATAGGGAAACTAACAGAAGTCCTGCAAGAGAATCCCGAGCTAAGAGGCATCAATGTTACACTTCCCTATAAGACCGAGGTTATTCCATTCCTTGACGAGCTGAGCGATGAAGCTCGTGAGATTGGCGCCGTCAACGTCGTACAAATCCGCAATGGTCATCTGAAAGGATTCAACAGTGACATCATAGGCTTTACCAGAAGCATTCAGCCTTTGCTGAAGCCTCATCACCGCAAAGCTCTGATCTTAGGAACAGGTGGTGCCAGCAGAGCCATACGCGTAGGACTCACCCGGTTGGGATTGGAATGGAAGTATGTAAGTCGCACCCCACGTGAGGGGATGATTACTTACGAAGATATTACCGCAGAGACATTAAGGGAATATGAGGTGATTGTCAATTGCAGTCCCGTTGGCATGTTCCCCAAAGTTGACGAATGCCCTGCCATTCCTTACGAATTCCTAACGCAAGACAATCTGCTATATGATTTGGTCTATAATCCAGAAAACACACTCTTTATGAAGAAAGGAGCCCTCCAAGGCGCTGTTGTCAAGAACGGCCTGGAGATGCTACACCTACAAGCTATTGCCAGCTGGGAATTCTGGAACGAATAGTCTATTCTATTTAAAGAACATCCTTACTTCAAACCCACACTGGAAGGGTTTGTTCCGTTGCGAATAGCCTCTACCCGAACGCAGGAAATAGACTGTCCTGCAACGATTATCAAAGATATTATTGGCCCAAACAGCGAACTCAAGCTGCTTGCGATAAAACGTAAGTTTGACATCAAGGGCTTTATAGAAGGGCTCGCTGACAAGGTTGTCCTCCGTCCAGTAGAGGTGTCCCAATCCATGCCAGTTAACACTAACATTCATTCTATCCATCAGTTGACGATTGAGTATTTTTGGTAACGGGAATCCATAGATAGCACCCATATCAACACTATGCCGGGGAACAAAAGGAACATAATTACCCTTATACGACACGTCTGCTGAAAACATGTAATCAGTAAATGTGGCATGGGTATATCCGTAAGTAGCATGTGCCTGCAAACGATCTGAGAACTTGGCAAGAAGAGAAAATTCGCCGCCACAGGAACGGCTCCGACCAGCATTCTCTGTCACAACTTCCAATCCGGAAGGAGCTACTTGGGCCATCTGCAGATCTGTAATATTTGTCAAAAAAACAGAAGCATCAACAATCAACCTGTCCCGAACAAGATTAAGATGTGTTCCCAACTCATAATTCCATGCATATTCGGGTCGATATAGCTGCGGTGTACCATTATTTATAACACCGTTATATCCTCCGCTCTTGTAACCACGCGATACAGTTCCATATACATTCCCCTTAGAGAAGGAATACTGCAGGGAAGTACGAGGCATCAGTTGCCACCAGTCTTCACACAACTTCCCATCCAACAGGTTAGAGCACGAAAAGCCAGCATGTTCATATTCCGCCCGAAACCCTACCATTAGGTTCAATCCCTTGGCATTAAAGATATCACGCCATGTACTCTGATGAAAAAGCGCTGCACTCCTTGACGGAGTATCATATTGTTCTGTATCATCAACACATGTATGCAACCATAGACCATTAAAACTGGCACCTGTAATCCATTCCCAATGACGCCATGCGTCAGGTTGACTTTTTAGCGCAATTTCTTCACTAAGAGTATAGCTATGTTGTTGTTGCTGAAACGTACCAAGACTAAGATATGTAAAGTCCTGATCCATGCTCAAATCGTCACGAAGCAATTGAAAGGCTAACACATTACTGAGTGTTACCCTGGGCCATTTACGTTCAGCCTTCATACCGACATTAAGCAAGTGACGCAGATACAAATTGTCATCGTTACTGCTAATCTTACCTATGTACCGAGTCAACTGATCCCTGTATATGTCATTATCCGAAACACTCTCCAGATAATACGGGAAAGCATCCTGCGTACATAGCTCATAGTTGGCAAGGAAATCAAGACTAGCCACTTCGCCAGGTCGGTAGAACAATCTCGTATGAGCACGCAGCGAACGATCGGCATCAGCCTTCTGCCCATAACTGATGTTTCTGAAATAGCTTCCGTCAGACCTATAGGCCACGCCTGCCGTAAATCCCAATTTGTCCGAGAAACGCTGATAGTGCGAGATACCAGTATAATGGCAATAATGGTTAGCCATGGAGCGTTCTATGAATGTACCTTGGTAATCAATAGGATTCTTAGTGACAACACGGATGAGCCCACCCATGGTATTTCTTCCATACAATGTATTTTGCGGGCCACGCAATACCTCGATGCGTTCAACTTCCCCGATTCTTGTATTATAGGAACTTCTATTGAGCCATGGCATATCATCCACATATATCCCCACCGCAGGGGCATTGGTCCTACTGCCTATTCCTCTCAAGTATATGGATGTGTTTTGCGCACTGCCATACGATGGGATGAAGAGTCCCGGTACAACAGTAGTCAAATCACAGATATTGTGTATGCCACGCGCCCTAATATCCTGTTTGTCAAGACTAACACTGGAAACGCATTGCTCTCGCAGGGGCCAGTTTTCTTTTACTGGCACAACAACAGTATCACACACCTGTGTCGTATCAACAGTTTCTTCCGAAGAGACAGTTAGTGTTATAAACAGGGCTCCCAATATAAAGATTGACCTCATTGACTTCTGATTAATTTGCGACCGCAAAGATAGCAACATTTCGGGAAACACACAAACAAATGATGAAGGGCATTGAATATCGGATTTCTCAACAGCGTAAACGCCTTTACACATTACATTCAAATGCAGACATACTAAAAAACAATAATTATTGGATGTTCAAGCAAGGGGAATTTGCGTATATAAGATAATTGTATTATCTTTGCACAGCAATAACAAACAAATTATAATGAGCAATCAACGATACATGATGCGCGGCGTAAGCGCTGCCAAGGAAGATGTTCACAACGCAATCAAGAACATAGACAAAGGAATTTTTCCTCAGGCCTTCTGTAAGATTATACCCGACATTCTAGGAGGCGACCCCGAATATTGCAATATCATGCATGCCGATGGCGCAGGCACCAAATCCAGTCTGGCTTATATGTACTGGAAAGAAACTGGCGACCTAAGCGTCTGGAAAGGTATTGCACAGGATGCACTTATTATGAATACTGACGACCTGCTGTGTGTGGGCGCTGTAGATAACATTCTGGTAAGCAGCACCATAGGACGAAACAAGATGCTGATTCCCGGAGAAGTCATCTCCGCTATCATTAACGGAACAGACGAACTCCTGCAGCAGATGCGCGAAATGGGTATTGGCATCTACGCCACAGGTGGCGAGACTGCCGACGTGGGCGATTTGGTTCGAACCATCATTGTGGACAGCACTGTTACCTGCCGTATGAAGCGCAGTGATGTAATTAACAATGCCAACATCCGTCCTGGCGATGTTATTGTGGGCCTCTCCTCTTGTGGACAGGCAACCTACGAAAAGGAATATAACGGTGGTATGGGTAGTAACGGACTGACCAGTGCCCGCCATGATGTATTCAGCAAATACCTGGCCGAGAAATACCCCGAAAGCTACGACAAGGCTGTACCCGAAGAACTGGTTTACAGCGGTTCATACAAGCTGACAGACGAGGTGGAAGGCTCGCCCATCAATGCAGGCAAGTTGGTTCTCTCCCCCACCCGCACCTATGCTCCTGTTGTAAAGAAGTTGCTGGACGAACTTCGCCCCAAGATTCACGGCATGGTACACTGTACAGGAGGTGCTCAGACAAAGGTGCTGCACTTTGTGGGCGAAAACTGCAGGGTTATCAAAGACAACATGTTCCCCGTGCCTCCCCTCTTTAAGGCAATCATCAAGGAGAGCGGCACTGATTACGCTGAAGCCTATAAGGTATTCAATATGGGACACCGTCTGGAGGTTTACCTTGCTCCCGAAGATGCCGAGAAGGTAATAGAAATCAGCAAGTCATTCAATATCGACGCCCAGATTATCGGTCACATCGAGGAAGGAAAGAAGAGTCTGCTCATCAAGAGCGAATTTGGTGATTTTGAGTATTAAACATGGCAGAAAATAGTTTATTAGACAGACTGGAAGGATTGGTTTCACGATATGAGGAGGTGAGTACCCTCATCACAGACCCCTCTGTGATTGCTGACCAAAAGCGATACGTGAAATTAACCAAGGAATACAAGGACCTTGGCAAAATCGTTGCAGCCAGAAAAGAATACGTTGGATGCCTGCAGAATATTGAAGATGCCAAGGAGATGCTTGCCATAGAAGAAGACGCTGACACCAAGGAGATGCTGCGCGAGGAGATGGCAGAAAGCGAAAAGCGAATTCCTGCACTGGAAGAGGAAATAAAGCTGCTGCTCATCCCTGCCGACCCCGAAGATGACAAGAATGTCATCATGGAAATCCGAGGAGGAACAGGTGGCGACGAGGCGGCCCTCTTTGCCGGAGACCTGTTCCGTATGTACAGTAAATACATAGAGCTGAAGGGATGGAAGATGGCTGTCAGTAGTTTCTCCGAAGGAGCAGTCGGCGGCTTCAAGGAAATCATCTTCAGTGTAACAGGCGAAGGCGTTTACGGAATCCTGAAATATGAATCTGGCGTTCATCGCGTACAACGTGTCCCCGCCACAGAGACTCAGGGACGTGTTCATACCAGTGCCGCTACGGTAGCCGTCTTACCAGAGGCCGAGGAGTTTGATGTCGAAATCAACGAGGGTGCCATCAAGTGGGATACCTTCCGAAGCAGTGGTGCCGGCGGACAGAATGTAAACAAGGTTGAGTCTGGTGTACGCGCGCGCTATATGTGGCGTAACCCCTTTACCAACGAGGACGAGGAAATCCTTGTGGAGTGTACAGAAACTCGCGACCAGCCCAAGAACAAGGAACGTGCTCTCGCGCGCCTGCGCACATTTATATATGATAAGGAACACCAGAAATACTTGGATGATATCGCATCAAAGCGCAAAACCATGGTTTCCACTGGCGACAGATCAGCCAAGATACGTACGTACAACTACCCTCAGGGACGTATCACAGACCACCGCATTGGTTATACCATATATAATCTGAATGCCTTTATGGACGGACAGATTCAGGATTGTATTGACCACCTCATCGTGGCAGAGAATGCGGAACGCATGAAGGAAGCGGCCTTATAAAGTTTAGAGTTTAGAGTTTAGAGTTTAGAGTTTAGAGTTTAGAGTTTAGAGTTATGACAAGAACAGAACTTTTTGAAAATATAAAGAAGAAGCAGAGTTTCCTCTGCGTAGGTTTGGATACGGACTTGAAGAAGATTCCCGAGCACTTGCTGAAGGAAGAAGACCCCATCTTCGCCTTCAACAAAGCCATCATTGATGCCACTGCACCCTACTGCGTTGCATATAAGCCCAACCTTGCTTTTTACGAGGCCTTTGGCGTAAAGGGAATGATAGCCTTTGAGAAGACCGTTAAATACCTGAAAAAGAATTACCCCGACCAGTTTATTATAGCTGACGCCAAACGTGGAGATATCGGCAACACCAGCAAAATGTATGCCCGCACTTTCTTTGGAGAATATGATGTGGATGCCCTAACTGTTGCCCCTTATATGGGAGAAGACAGCGTGACACCTTTCTTGGAAAGCCTCACCCCTGCCCTCTCCGAAGGCGAGGGAGCTACCAAAAACCATTGGGTAATCCTGTTGGCACTGACCAGCAACAAGGGCTCTTTCGACTTTCAACTTACAGAGGACAAAGATGGAGAGCGCCTCTTCGAGAAAGTTATCCGCAAGAGTCAGGAATGGGGTAACGACGAGAACATGATGTACGTAGTAGGCGCTACACGTGGCGAGATGTTCAAGGACATCCGCAAGGTGGCCCCAAAGGCATTCCTGCTTGTTCCTGGCATCGGCGCACAAGGCGGTAGCCTGGAGGATGTATGCAAATACGGAATGATTGAGGATTGCGGCCTGCTCGTCAATAGCAGCCGTGCTATCATCTATGCCGACAACACAGAAAACTTTGCCGCCGTTGCAGCAGAGAAAGCCAAAGAGGTTCAGGCACAGATGGCTCCATTAATTCTTAATTCATAATTCATAATTTATAATTAATCGACGTGGAATTCAGTGCAGAAATGATAGCTGGCCTTATAGGCGGAACCATTGTTGGTGACCCTAAGGCAACAGTCAATAACTTCGCAAAAATCGAGGAAGGGAAACCTGGGTGTATCAGTTTCCTTGCCAACGACAAATACGAGCATTACATCTACGAGACCGAAAGTAGCGTAATACTTGTCAATAAGAACTTTGAGCCCAAGCATGAAATAAAGGCTACGCTGATAAAGGTTGACGATGCCAGAGAGGCTGTAGCGAAACTGCTGCAGATATACGAGAGCATGAAACCCAAACGCAAAGGCATCAGCGAACTGGCTTTCATTGACCCTACAGCCAAAATCGGAAAAGATTGCTACATTGGTCCCTTTGTTGCCATTGCCGAAGGTGTTGAGATTGGCGACGGATGTGTATTCCACCCTCACGTCACAATCGGGAGAAACGCCAAAGTGGGCAACAATACAGAAATCTACAGCAATGCCGTAGTATATCACGACTGTAAGGTTGGCAACAACTGCATCCTGCACGCCGGTTGTGTGATTGGAGCAGACGGATTTGGCTTCCAACCAACAGAGAATGGCTACGATAAGATACCCCAGATTGGCATTGCCATCATAGAGGACGATGTGGAAATTGGTGCCAACACCTGCGTTGACCGCGCTGTTATGGGTGCAACCATTATACATAAGGGTGTAAAGCTGGACAATCTGGTACAGATAGCTCACAACGACGAGATAGGAAGCCACACCGTAATGTCTGCCCAGGTAGGTATTGCTGGCAGCACCAAGGTGGGCGAATGGTGTATGTTCGGCGGACAGGTAGGTATTGCTGGACACGCCACCATAGCAGACCGCACCATGGCGGGAGCTCAGGCTGGCATCCCCAACAATATCAAGAAACCGGGGACAGCCGTTCAGGGCACACCTGCTATTGATGCCAAGACATTCTGGAAATCAAGCGCCTTATTCAAGAATCTATATCAGATGTGGGCGGACATGAACGAAATGAAGAAGGAAATAAAGGCTCTCAAGGAAGAGCTTGCATCAAAATAAAATCATGCCAAAACAAAAGACATTAAAAGATAGCTTTTCACTTAGCGGAAAAGGCCTACATACAGGTTTAGAATTAACCGTTACATTCTTGCCTGCCCCAAAGAATCACGGATATAAAATACAACGTGTTGACATGGAGGGACAGCCTATATTGGATGCTGTCGCTGAGAATGTAACAGACACCCAGAGAGGAACTGTACTGGGGAAAGGAAATTTCAAATGTAGCACCATCGAACATGCCATGGCGGCATTCTACGCCTTGGGTGTTGACAACATCCTGATACAAGTTAACGGTCCCGAATTCCCTATCCTTGACGGAAGTGCCGAACCTTATGTAAAGGAAATCAACCGCGTTGGAACCGTTGAGCAGGATGCCGAGAAGGACTTCTACTACATCACAAAGAAGATGGAGTTCAAGGACGAGAATACAGGTGCCTGCATTACGCTCCTTCCTGACGAGGAATTCTCTATCACCAGTATGATTTCCTTTGACGGAAAGTTTCTGAGCAGCCAGTTCGCAACGCTTGACAACATAGATGATTTTGCCACAGAGATTGCTGCTGCCAGAACTTTTGTTTTTGTAAGAGAAATAGAACCTCTCCTCATGGCTGGACTTATCAAGGGAGGTGACCTGAATAATGCCATCGTAATCTACGAGAAACAGACCAGCCAGGAGAATCTGGATAAGCTCTGCCAACTGACAGGTGCAGAACATCACGATGCAGCTGAACTCGGATACCTGCAACACAAGAAACTGGTATGGGACAACGAGCCTGCAAGACATAAGTTGCTGGACATCATTGGCGATATGGCATTAATCGGGAAGCCCATTAAGGGACGTATCATTGCCACAAAACCAGGACACACCATCAACAACAAGTTTGCCCGCATGATGCGAAAGGAAATCCGCAAGCATGAAGTACAGGCTCCCAAATACGACCCCAACAAGCCTGCCGTCATGGATACCGCACAGATACGCCAGCTGCTGCCACACAGATTTCCCATGCTACTCGTTGACAAGGTAATTGAAATGAAGGCAGAAAGTATCGTTGCCATTAAGAACATCACCAGCGACGAGCCTTTCTTCCAGGGGCACTTCCCTTCCGAGCCAATCATGCCAGGCGTACTAATTGTTGAAGCCATGGCACAGGCTGGCGGAATACTGGTCATCAATAACCTGGAAGACGGAGCAGATTACAGCACATACTTTATCAAGATAGATAACGTAAAGTTCAAGCAGAAGGTCGTACCCGGCGACACGCTGATTTTCAAGGTCATCACATTAGGCCCTTTACGTCATAATATCGGAAGTATGCAAGGTTACGCATTCATTGGTGAAAACTGCGTAGCTGAAGCAACTTTCACAGCACAAGTCATTAAAAACAAACAAGATTAAGAACATGAGCAAGATCAGTCCTTTGGCATATATCCATCCCGAAGCAGTCATTGGTGAGAACTGCGAGATTGGAGCCTTCTGCTATATTGACAAAGGGGTTGTTATTGGAGACAACAATACCCTGATGAACAGCGTTACCGTATTATATGGTGCCCGCATAGGAAACGGAAACATATTCTTTCCCGGAGCAGTAATTAGTGCTATACCCCAGGATTTGAAATTCCAAGGAGAAGATACAACGGCAGAGATTGGAGACAACAACAAAATCCGCGAGAACGTAACCATCAACAGGGGAACCGCAGCTAAGGGAAAAACAATTGTTGGAAGCAACAACCTGCTGATGGAGGGTGCTCATGTTGCTCACGATGCAATAGTCGGCAATGGCTGTATCATCGGCAACAGCACCAAGCTTGCAGGAGAAATCGTTATAGACGACAATGCTATCCTAAGCGCTGGTGTCCTTATGCATCAGTTCTGCAGAGTCGGAAGCTACACCATGGTTGGTGGTGGCACACGATTCAGTCAAAATGTATTGCCTTTCAGCCTCTGCGCAAGAGACCCTGCTGCATTCTGCGGACTCAACACCATAGGTCTTAGACGCAGGAACTTTGACAGGGAAATCATTGACAATATACACATGGCCTATCAAATTATCCTACAGGGAACAGGCAAGTTAAATGATTTGCTGGCACGAGTAGAGAAAGAAATACCCATGTCGGATGAAATCAGATACATTCTGGATTTTATAAGGACAAGCAACAGAGGATTCATCAGATAACATACAAGCCAGATGACATTTAGAATAACAATATTCAGCCAAGAGATAGAAGACTTTGTGATGGAGGCAAAAATCGATGCCGAAGCCAAGTTCACGGAACTTCACAATCTCATATTAAAGACCTGTAAATATCAGGACACCGACAATCATGGTTTCCTCATCTGCGATGACGAATGGCACGTTAAAGAACACATACGGCAGACCGTCACCGACGACATAGACGCAGAAGAGGATATCAACCTGATGTCCAACTGCTCTTTACGCGACTTCCTGGAAGAGGAAGGTCAGCGCATAGCATACATCTTCGACCCTGAAGGGAAAAGATTCTTCCTGATGGAAATAACCGAGATACTGTTCGGACAACCAGAGAAAGAAGGAAGAATAAGCAGAATGCATGGAGTACCTCCGATACAGCATATTAACGAAGACATGACAAATGTATCCGGCTCTGATGCCACCGACGGAGAAGTGGAAGAAGACTTTTACGGAGACGAAGACTTCGAAGAAGGGGAACTGGATATGGAAGGATTCGAAATAAACGAATGAAACTCTTTGTTCTTTTAGGTCCAACCGCAGTAGGAAAAACCGCCTTATCGATTAAAATTGCCAAATTACTGGGCAGCCCTATCATCAACTGCGACAGTAGGCAAATCTATAAGGACATGAGCATAGGAACGGCAGCTCCTACGGAAGAACAATTGGCAGAAGTCAAGCATTATTTTGTAAAGATTCTGGAACTGCAGCAATACTACAGTGCAGCCCAATATGAAGAGGATGCCATCAACCTGATTGGCCTGCTGAGTTCCACGCATAACAACTTATTACTTTCCGGCGGGAGCATGATGTATATTGATGCCGTTTGCAATGGCATAGACGACATCCCCACCGTCGCTCCCGAAATTAGGGAAGAACTGAAAGAAAGACTTCACACAGAAGGGTTGGAGAAACTGAGAAACGAACTCAGGTTACTTGACCCTGAATACTACAACATCGTTGACCTTAAAAATCCCAAGCGAATTGTTCATGCACTTGAGATTTGCTACACCGCCGGAAAAACATACACCTCTTTTCGTATTCGCAAAAAGAAAGAACGTCCTTTCCAGATCATCAAGATTGGATTAAGAAGGGAAAGGAACGAGCTTTTCGAAAGAATCAACAAACGCGTTGACATGATGATGGAAGAAGGATGGCTCGAGGAAGCCAAGAGCCTTTATCCCCATCGTCAGCTAAACGCATTGAATACAGTAGGATACAAAGAACTTTTCAAATATTTTGACGGGACGTGGGAACTGGATTTTGCGATTGAGAAAATCAAGAAAAACACCAGAGACTACGCCAAGAAACAAATGACATGGTTTGCGCACGACGAAGACATTCATTGGTTTTCTCCCGATAACGAGAAAGAGATTCTGGATTTCATTTCACAAAACATATAATCAGCATTATGAGCTTCAAGAACGTTTGGAACAGATTTAAGGAAATTCTCAGAAGAATATATTCTGGTCCTTGGTACAAAAAAATCGCAGTATGGATTTGTACATTCCTTCTTTCCATTTTATTATTCTTCGTTGCAGTCGATATGAACTTATTCTTCCTATTTGGCAGCACACCCAGTTTTTCCGACATCAAAAATCCAACGGTCAACGAAGCATCCGAAATCTACAGTGCAGACGGACAACTGATAGGAAGATACTATAGCGAGGATCGCACAGCCGTGGAATACAACGAGCTATCCCCCATCCTAATCCGCACCCTGATAGATACGGAAGATGAGCGATTCTATCATCACCACGGAATAGATTTCAAAGGACTGTTCTCTGCTGCAAAAGATATCTTCTCAGGTCACGCACGCGGAGCCAGCACCATAACACAACAGTTGGCAAAAAACATGTTCCGAGTACGAACCAAGCATCGCACCGGCCTTTTGGGAAAAGTTCCCGGCGTCAAGATACTAATCATGAAAGCCAAGGAGTGGATTGTTGCGACCAAACTGGAAATGATTTTCAGCAAGGAAGAAATCCTGACAATGTACCTTAATACCGTTGACTTCGGAAGCAACTCCTTTGGCATCAAGACAGCATCTGCAAGGTATTTCAATACCACACCCGACCGACTTACATACGACCAAGCCGCCACACTGGTAGGACTGTTAAAAGCAACAAGCATCTACAACCCCAAGACTCATCCGAAGAACAGCATAGAAAGACGCAATACAGTCCTTGACGTTGTGTTCGGGCACAACCATATCATAATAAACGGAACGCCTGCCAGTTCCGCACAACTCGACTCTCTGAAATCCCTTCCCATAGAGTTAGCACAGCGAACCAACGAGAAATCGCCTAACGAGTTTGCCCCATACTTCCGCGACGAACTGGTCGAATACCTCGACATGCTATGCGAGATGGGCGAGGTGCCAGGCTATGATGCAGGAAACAAATTAGACCTCTATTCCGACGGTTTAAAGATCTACACCACACTCGACACACGCCTGCAGAAATATGCCGAGGAAGCCGTAAGAAAGAAAATGCAGTCACTCCAGAACCAGTTCAATGCACACTGGGGGAATACACCGCCATGGCAAGACAGCAAGCATCACGAGATTCCCGAGTTTATCGAAAACATAGCAAAGAAGACGTCGGAGTACAAGAGATTAAAGCAGAAATATCCCGACAATCAAGACTCCATCGATTACTACTTGAACCTCCCCCATCCCGTTAAAGTCTTTACCTACGATGGCCCCACCATAAAGGAACTGAGCACAATGGATTCCATACGTCACATGGTAAAACTGATGCACTGCGGATTCATTGCCATGGAGCCAGACACCAGGGAAGTAAAAGCATGGATTGGCAACATAGATTACGATGCCTGGAATTTCGACAACGTAACCGCCAAGCACCAGCCCGGCTCCACCTTCAAGCTTTTCGTTTACACAGAAGCCATGAACCAAGGACTATCGCCCAGTAGCAGAAGAATGGACACCAGAATAGAGTACAAGGAGCCTGGAGAAGAAAAACCGTGGATTCCGCACAATGCCGACGGAACCTATTCCAACACCGAGATGTCGCTCAAGAGAGCCTTTGCCAGCAGTGTCAACACCGTTGCCGTTTCCGTTGGTCTTGAAGTAGGAATCAAGAACATTATAAACACCGCATACGACATGGGCATAAAGACACCGCTAAAGGAAACCAAATCACTGTGTTTGGGTAGTAGTGTGGTTGACTTGTTAGAACTTACCAACAGCTATTGCACCGTTGTCAACGACGGTAAATACAACATGCCAATAATGATATCCAAAATCGAAGACAGAGACGGAAATATTATTTACAAAGCCAAGAAGCACGAAAAGCAGGCAATCCCCTACAAATCAGCTTATCTGATGCAGATAATGCTAAGAAGCGGACTTCACGGAACCTCTGCTGCCATGTGGGAATACATAGGCGGTCTGACACAGACAACGGACTTTGGAGGGAAAACAGGAACCAGCAACAACCACGCTGATGCATGGTATGTGGGTGTTACCCCCAAACTGGTCGGTGGCGTATGGGTTGGAGGCGAATTCCCCTGCATACACTTCCGGACAGGCGCCCTTGGACAGGGAGGAAAAGCAGCCTTGCCCATATTCGGGGACTTTATCAAGAAAGTTCTAAATGATAAAAGATTCAGCAAATATAAAGCCAAGTTCGCTGAGGCAAAAGACATAGATCCAAGCCTATGGTCAGGCAGTGATTACGCCCCTGCCCCAGACAGCACTTTAACAGAAGAAACAGGCGAAAACGAAAACGAAATTGAGGATGCATCGCAAAATAACGACGTAAATGACGCAAAAACCGAGGTGATAGCGACCGAAGAATGACAAAGATTCATCCGATTTGTTAATTTGTATTAAAATTAAGAGCAAAAGAACGCTACCCTTACGGGGTTTCAGTAAAAAAACGTAAATTTGCTCTGTTTAGCACAAAAAATGTGCAAAAATAGGTTAAAGAACACATAAAATTTAAACTAAAATAACACAAAAAAAATGCGTATGACAAACCGTTTAAGCAAATGGAGTAGGCAGTCATCTCGGATGATTTGCCTAATGGCAGTTTGCGGACTGACGTATGCTTGTTCAGACATTTTCCCATTGGACGATGAAATGCCCGATTGGCTGAACACCAGCATTTACGAAAGTCTGGAGAAGTCTGGCAATTTCAAGATCTATCTGAGATTGCTTGCCGACGAAGATGTAAACCCTGCTAACGCGCGTCCGCTCACGGAGGAATTGAGCAAAACAGGCTCAAAGACCGTCTTCGTAGCAAACGATGCAGCATGGGAAGCATTCTTCAAGAGAAATGAGCAGCTGCCCGAAAGTAACCCCTGGCATTATGCCACTTCTTACGAGAATCTGAGTGTAGCACAGAAGAAGCTGTTGATCCACACCAGTATGCTCAACAACGCCATCGTTATGGAAAACCTGGCAAGTAGTGAGGCCAGTGGTGAAAACCCACCAACCCGCGGTGAGTACATGCGCCGATTTACCGATGTAGCAGCAACTGACACCATCACATACATCAAGTCAGAAGACCTGCCTACCAACTACAACCCCGTTGACAAAGATTACTGGCAGCGTTTCCGCAAGGAGAACGGTGGTAATGGTATCTATCTGGTAACAGACTCCAGCCTTACCATGATGCTCCACTTCACCCAGGAGCACATGTCCAGAAACAACATCAACAGTGATTTCGACTTCCCCAAGTTCATGGGTCGTGAGCGTATCACCAGCGACGTACATATTTACGATGCCCACCTCGACAGTACTGACATTGTCTGCCAGAATGGATACGTAAACATGACAGAGAAGCCTCTTTGCCCCTTGGCAAGTATGGCTGAGGTGATTCGTACCAACGGACGCACCAATATCTTCAGCCACATGCTGGACCGTTACTGCGCTCCCTTCTACAATCACCGTATTACCACGGACTATAAGGTATTGCACCCCGAGTTCACAGACTCTATCTTTACCAAGCGTTACTTCTCTGACATGAGTGCAGGAGGTAGAGCTTTGAACTCTGAACCTGGCGACAGAGGAGGAACATATAGGACCTATTATCCCTTCCGATATTTACCAGAAGTGATGCCCGATTCGCTGAAGGACTACGCAGGTGCTGGAGAGGTCAGTCTGAAGTACGACCCCGCATGGAACGAGTACTACGAAGACAAGTCACACCCCGAGAACCGCGAGAAAGACATGGCAGCCATGTTCGTCCCCAGCGATTCCACACTTTGGGACTACTTCATCAACGCCGGTGGTAGACAGTTGATTCAGACATACTACGAACGTGAGGGTACACAGTACGCAATTCCTCGCACCACTCCAACAACTTACGAAGAGTTGTACAAGCAGATCGACTGCATCCCCCTGACAACCCTGCAGAAGCTTATTAATATAATTATGTTACGTTCATTCGTGGGTTCAGTACCCAGCAAGATGACGAAGCAGAAGGACGATGCTCTGGAACAGTTGTTCTATCCCGAGGATATAGAAAAGATTGACACCTGTTTGATGGCAAGCAATGGTGCGGTATATATTATGAATCAGGTATATGGTCCTGCCGACTTTACCTCAGTTACTGCTCCCGCCTTCATCAGTACTACCAACAAGTGTATGAGCTGGGCCATCTACGACCAAGAAAATATGGGTCTGAACTACTATGCATACCTGAAGGCTATGCAGAGCCGATTCACATTCTTCATGCCCAGCGACGCAGGTCTTGCCTATTACTACGACCCCACCAGTATGAAGAGTAAGAATCCACGTGTCCTTAATATGTACTACGACCAAAAAGAAAAAGTTAAGGTCAAAGCCAACTGCTATAAGTACTTCCCCCCCTACCCAGTACAAGTTCCTGAAAAAGAAGGAGAAACTATCGGAAGTGTTGGCGGTAGGCTCATGACTAATGATATCGAGCCAACAGATATCACCAACCGTTTGAAGGATATTCTGGAGAGTCATACCATTGTACACGATGGAACTAACCCCATCGACGGAGAAGACGAATATTTCCTTTCTAAGAATGGTAACGCCATTAAGGTCGTACGCAACGAGAATAACGAGATTATTGCTGCCAAGGGTGGCTTCCAGCTCGAAAACGAGCGTCAGGGCATTACCGGTAACGGCAAAGACAAGGGTATTACCTCATGTATCGTTACATCTCCCTTCCCCAACCTGAAGAATGGTGGCACATACGTAATGGATTCCCCATTGGTTCCCACATACCGAAGCGTTTGGAGTATCCTAACAAACGACATGAAGGAGTCCAATCCCAAACTGATGACGGAGCCTTTTACCGAAGCAAATTGGGCAGCAAATCCCTACAGTGCCTTCTACGATCTCTGTGCAGCAAACTCATATGACACGGAAATCATGGGATGCGGTTTGGTTCCCGCAACTTTGAGCACCGCTGAGCAGAAGGCTGCAAAGAAGAAATTCTATGTATTCTTCGAGGATGGCGGTCTTGACTACAACATCCAGTTCTTCAACAACTATCGTTACACTATCTTCGTTCCCACAAACGAGGCTATCAAAGAAGCCATTGCAAACGGTCTGCCCACATGGGAAAATATTTACGACGACTATCATTCACATTGTAAGCATGAAGTGAATCCCGAGACTGGAGAATGGCTGAAGGATTCTGAAACAGGTGAATATACCTACACCAACGAATTGGAGACATACGAGGACAGTGTCCGTATTGCTGCCAAGATTACTTATCTTACCAACTTCATTCGTTACCACTTTGCAGACAACTCTGTTTTTGCAGACAAGTCAGAACTTAGCGATGCTAACGGAGAAATGGTAACTTCAAGTTACGACCACGAGACAGGCTTGTTCTGTAAGATTCACGTTGACCGTATCAAGCAGGGTGACGAGACCATCTTGCGCGTGTGCGACGACGTTACTTATAAAAAGGATCACAACAACAAGATTCCTACCGTTAAGGAAATGAACAACATTCTTGCACGTGACATTTCATGTAGTAAGAAAGGTTCAAGTCAAGCCACGGCTCCCCGTAACATTAGTATGAAGAACATCGTTCTTGATGCATCAAGTGCTGCTGTAATCCATCAGATTGACGGCGTACTTAACCACACCGCATTGGTGGGTGGCCGTCACGACAGCGCATGGAGCACAACTGCAAATGCCAAGAAGTATCTAAAGAGGTACGCAATCAAAGCAAACGAATAATTTACTCCCACTATGAATAAGATAATAAAGCTAATAATGCTATGGGTGATAGCTTTGATGGCATTGCCCGCAAGCGCACAGCAACATCGTATCTCCGGTACGGTATCCGATGATTTTGATGTCATCATCGGTGCCAATGTCGTAGAGTATGATAAGAATAATCGTCCGGTTAGTCATACCGTTACTGACATGAACGGTAACTTTACCATGAATGTCAAGGACCCCAACAATACCCTTAAGATTAGTTATTCCGGATACCAGCCCAAAATTGAGAAGGTGGGTACCAAGACTACTTGGAAGGTAAAATTGGTAGAAAATACCAAGATCTTGAATGTTGTCGAGAAAACAGCAAAGAAGCCTGCTCCTACAACAGGTTTGGAAATTCCTCAACGCGAGTATTCCGCTGCAGTCCAGAAATTCGACATGAAGGATGTGGAAGGTCTTGCCTTCGAGTCTGTTGACCAGGCCCTACAGGGTCAGATTGCAGGTCTCGACATTGTTCCCAACTCAGGTAACCTTGGAGCCGGTACTACCATGCGTTTGCGTGGTATTACCACCATCAACGGTAACAAACAGCCTCTGATTGTATTGAACGACCACATCTTCGAAATTCCCGACGAGTACAAGAACGAGAGTTTCGAGAACTACGACAACGAAGAGCAGTTCTCTACCCTACTGAGTGTAAACCCCGAGGATATTGAGAGTATCGTTGTATTGAAGGACGGTGCCTCTACAGCCAAGTGGGGTATGAAGGGTGCTGCCGGTGTTATCGAAATCAAGACAAAGCGTGGTAAGAGAGGTCCTACCCGTGTAAACTTCAGATATAACTTCACTGGCACATGGCAGCCTCAGGGTTACAACATGCTGGACGGTGACGGCTATACCATGTATATGAAGGAGTCTTACTACAATCCTCAGCAGCAACCTACCAGCGAGAAGGGACTGTTCGAATTGGATTACGACCGCTCACATCCCAACATCTACTACAACTACAACAAGAACACCGACTGGGTGAAGGAAGTGAAGCAGTTCGGTCAGGAGCACAGATTCTCTGTTAACCTCTCCGGCGGTGGTGAAAAAGCTACATTCCGTATCAGTGCCAACTACGACAAGAGCACCGGTATGGTTATTGGTCAGAAGATGGATCGTTTCACCAGCAATACCGCTCTGGACTACCAAGTCAGTGACCGAATCAAGTTCAGCTCAACCATCGACTTGGGTTTCTATACCAACCACAAGAACTACGAGTTCCAGAACGACCGTATCATGGACCGTGCATATAAGGCCATGCCTAACATGAGCGTATGGGAGTACGACTCCAACGGTAACCTTACAGGCAACTATTTCAATATGCTGCCCTTGGCTGCCACTTATTCAAAAACTGGAACCAGTGGATATCTTAACGACGGTTATCATACTTCCTATCATCTACGCGACATGTTCGTAAACGGCAACCCCGTAGCTCGTGCCATGCTGGCATGGTGGAATATGAAGGAGTACAACTTAAAGCCTCAGTTCAGCATCGAGTACAAGTTGCTTGGCAAGGACGACAATCACATCAGATTGGACTATGTAGGCGATGTCGAGTTACAGGTATTCAACACCAGTAACGACAGATACTGCCCTAGCGAATTGAAAACCATGCCTTGGATTTGGGGTGGTGACAACAAGGCAGCTCTTACATCGAACGAACGTAACTACGTAGGTAACGAGGAGAAAAAGTCACTTCAGTTCTCTACACGTCACGATTTACGCTTCTACACTCCCACCAACAAGGACCACACATTCTCTGCATTGGCCCGTTTCGAGTTGGTTACAGGAAATGGTAACGACCAGACAATGAATCTGTGGAACGTGCCCGACGGCATCACCGACCCCACCGTTATCGCATTGCTTCGCGACGTCAACTCCGGTACCAGCGAATGGCGCAGCCAGCACTTCTACTTTAATACGCACTATTCTTACAAGAGTAAGTACAATCTCGATGCCTCTTTGCGTATCGATGGTAGTACTGGTTTCGGCTCTGGTCACAAATATGCCGTATTCCCCTCTGTTGGTGCTCGATGGAACATCAGCGACGAGAAATTCATGCAGTGGAGCAAGAAGTGGTTGGAACTGTTGTCAGTACGCGGTAGCTGGGGTATTGTAGGTAACGGCAGTGACAGCGGTAGCGATCAGTACAACAAGTACAAGAATAACGGCTACTACAACGGTCACCAGGTAATCGTACCAGAGAATCTTTCTCTTACCGACCTGCGTTGGGAGAAGGTACAGAAGATCGACTACGGTTTCAACCTGGAACTCTTCAAGAGTATGATTACTGTTGACTTGGATATCTACGACAACAAGACAACAGACCTTATCATGAAGAACCTCCGCATCTCCAGTGCCAATGGTTTCAGTACGTTGTCAAAGGTAAACGGTGGAACCTTGCGTAACAGAGGTTGGGAAGTAAACGTTAGCACAGGCAAGTTCTGCAAGGTCGGCAAATTCTCTATGAAGTTGCGTGGTAACCTGTCTCAGAACTTCAACGAGGTAGAGGAGATGAATCCCCTCATTCTGGAAAACCTGAATGGCAAGGATACCTATCAGCCCGGAAACCTCAGCTGGAACAAGCGTGTGCAGATAGGAAACGCCTTGGGTTCCTTCTATGGCCTGCATTATCTGGGTGTTTACAGATACGACTACGAGCACAACGGTTACACCACCAAGTCTATGAACGACTACGGTTATGCCGAAAGTGTTCCCTATGTGGATGTGGATGGCAAGACCAAATATCGCAATGCTACCTCTGTAGAGGAAGCCAGAGCTTATGGCGACGGTTGGCATTACAAGTATAACGCAGCTAGCGACTCATGGACAAAAGACTATGCTATCAACACTGCTGCAGCCGCTGCAAGACGTGGTGAGAACTCAACCTGTCCTATTGCATTCGACGCAGATGGCAATATGCTTACCAACGCTAAGGGTGAGCCCCTGCCCATGTATTACTGCTACAACGAGTCATACCGTAAGAAGTTCTCGGGTGGTGATGCCATCTACGAGGATATCAACCACGATGGTCAGATCGACCGTTACGATATGGTTTACCTCGGCAGCTCTAACCCCAAGTGCAATGGTGGTTTCGGTATAACGCTGTACTATGGTAAGTTCTCTATCAATACTAGCTTCAATTTCCGTATCGGCAACATGATTTTCAACAAGGCACGTATGGAATACGAAAGCATGTACAACAACAACAACCAGAGCTATGCCACAACATGGCGTTGGCGCAAGAATGGTGATATAACTACTATCCCCCGTGCTCTTAACAACTATGGTACAGGATATCGTAGCTACAACTCACTGATGAGCGACCGCTACATCGAGGAAGGAAACTATCTGCGTATGCAATATATCCAGCTCAACTATGACTTTGATGCTCAGAAGCTAAAGAAGTACCGCATCAAGAGCCTGAAGGTATCTGCCTCTATTAACAATCCATTCGTATGGTCAAGATACACAGGTGTTGATCCTGACGTATCATCAGGAAGTTTCGAATGTGCAGTTGATGAGAGCAAGACTCCACCAAAGAAGTCATTCACTTGCAACTTAATGATCGGATTCTAAAAAAACATACAGATGAAAAAGATAAATTATATATATAAATCTGCTTGCCTGTTCGGATTGTTGGCATTAGGATTGACATCTTGCGAAGACTACCTGACAATCTACCCAACAGACCGTGTTGTTGAGGAAAACTTTTGGGAGGATGCCAACGACCTGAGAGGCGTTCAGTATGGCGCCTACAAGCAAATGGCAAGTACAGTAGATAAAATGTTTATTTGGGGTGACCTTCGTTCAGACTCTTATACACTGAACAACCCAGACGAAGCGCAGTCAACCCATAACACCTATAGTAACATCCTGAACGGTATGCCCGACTCCAGTATGAATGAATTCGACTGGGGAGGCGTTTATACCACTATCAACCTTTGCAACAAGGTGTTGCAGCATGGTCCTGAAGTATTGAAGAAGGACAAGCAGTTCACTACAACAGAGTGGTTGTACATGCGTGCTGAGATGAAAACACTCCGTGCCCTCAATTACTTCTATCTGATTCGAGCCTTCAAGGATGTACCTTATAGCAAGAAGGTTATCAACAGCGACCAGGAAGTTGAGTCATTCCCTCTCAGCAACCAGTTAGACATTTTGGACTCCCTCATTATCGATTGCGAGGATGTGGCTGGGCAGGCACGTAACCGTTTCGCTAACAACGGAGACACCAAAGGTATGATTACCAATGCTGCCATTTATTCTATCTTGGCCGACATGTACCTGTGGCGTGGTTCACTGCACCAGGGACGCGGTATTAAGAAGGATACTGTAATTGCTTATCGCGAGAATATCGATAACACAATTACTGTCGATACCGTCCCCCACACCTACGAAGGCGAAGAAGGTGACTACATGATAGCTGCCAAATGGGCACAGAAGGCACTTGATGCACATCACCAGCAAGTGCAGGATTATTTCACCTCACAGGGATCCTATATTTCTTCCAACGAAATTATTTCCTACGGTTTGGATAATGTGGATCTCATTAAGAACGACTTCAAAGGTGCAAGCAGTTCCACTCCCAAGTTAGAGGCACAAAATGCCATCTTTAACAAAGGATATACTAATAGTGAAAATATCATTATTGTCGGTAACGGTGGTGGTAACAGTATAGAAAGTATTCTGGAGATACAGTATAGCTCAAGTGATGGCTTAGAAAACAATATCGTCAACAGCCTCTATGGTTACCGCAACAACACCCAACTAAAGGTGGCTGAGGATGCCATAAAAAATGCCCACAACAACGACGACAAGAACCTGAAGTATGACTCACGTGTGTGGATTGGCTGCCAGACATACATTGACGACACTCAGGCTAAGTCAGGCTATTATTGTCTGAAATATCAGAACCCCGCACTGGAATTCGAAGGAACCTCTGGATCACGCAAAATCAAGTACGTCAAGCTTGGTACAACTACCACATATAACAACTGGATTATCTATCGTACTACCGATGTCATGCTGATGAAGGCAGAAGCTATGGCATGTGCGAAGAAGAACGATGACGAGGTTACCAGAATTGTAAATGCTATTAACCGTCGTTCTTATTGCGACTTCAACACCGACGAGAGGCCCGATGAGAATTTCACCAACAAGAACAAGAAGACTGGTAACTTCAGCGTATTAGCCGCAGATATAACACCCAGTTCCAAGAACAACAAGATTTCCCTTCCCACTATCCCCAAACTGGTTGCAACCGTTATGAACCAGCGTCAGATAGAACTCTTGGGCGAAGGCAAGCGTTGGTTCGACTTGGTTCGTATGGCAGAACGCTACAGCAACAACGACAAGGATCCCGCCGACGAGCGCGATAATCCAGAGGGCGTTGCCAAGGGCGAACCCGGATACGTTGGAAATGGCCAGACAGGTATGGCCGCCGTGGTATATTACTTCATGAAGAATTCTGTTGGCGAGCAATCCTGTGGAACCCTGTATAACAGATTCAAGAACCGCTGGGGTCTGTATTGTCCCATCTATTACGAAGAGGTAAAGGCCAGCAACGGCAAAATCCTTCAGAACCCTGTATGGAACAAGTCAAGATATGAACAGTAAGTTTGTATAAAATAGATTTCAGGAATTTAAAGAAATATCAAATATGACTAACAATAAATTCAACAAATACATTGGAGCAATTGCCCTGGGAGCTGTCATTATGGCAGTGCCCAGTTGCACCGATGATCACTTCGACCCAACATACGGAGGTGATGACAAGCAAGCTGTTGATGCAACCAAAACACTCTGGCAGCACATCTGCGAGAATAAGAAACTGACAAAGTTTAAAACGATTGCCGAGAATGCCAAGTTCTGGAAGGACGACAAGCACAAAATCTCTGATTGGACGTATGCCGACATCTTGAATAGCGGCCAGGTAGCTACTGTATGGGCTCCCGAGGACGACGATTTCCCCGATGCAGAATACCAGAAATGGCTGGATATGTGCGAGACAGACGGCTACAACCTGCAGCAGCAGTTCCTGGGCAACCACATTGCCCTCTGGCGTAAGAACGTCTCAGACAGCAGCATAGATACCATTAGGATGATTAATGGTAAGAACCTGGTTTTTGACAAGTCTGACACGGCCAACTGCACCATTCAGAATATTGCCATCAGCCAGAAGAATATCCCTGCCATGAATGGTACATTGCATACCATCAAGGGTACAACCCCCTTCCGCTACAACTTCTACGAATATATGAAGTTTAGTTCTGCCGTGCCATATCTGACTGACTATGTAGTTTCAAAAGATACTACTATATTCAGCCAGAGTGCCAGTATCGAGGGTCTGCCCGACAAGGACGGTAACCCCTCGTACGTTGATAGTGTTTACTTTACAAGGAACCTGTTGTTCGAGAGCTACAGGTATCTGCCAAGCAGTGGTTCCGAAAAGTGGGATATCCCCTTGGAATGTTTCCGTGCACACATAGATCATGAGGACTCCGCCTTCGTCATGGTGATGCCGACTGATGAGGCCTGGACAAAGGCTAAGCAGAAGATTGCACATCTTTACAAATATCCCGCGAGTTACGAAGATAAGGACGAGACAGAAAGTAGCGAAAACGCCAAGGTTGTTCCACGTTACATCACTGAAAAAAATGAGCAGTACAAGCTTGACTCGATAGCCGACATGAGTATGAACATGGACCTCACTACTCCACTGGTATTTAATATCAACCAACAGCCGAAGACCGGCAATCAACTGTGGAAGATTGATGAGTTCATTGAAAGCAAGGGGGCTAACGCCAAGTTCCTGTTGAACACCTATGGCGACACCCTGCGTACCACGGATACATGGGACAAGACCAGCATCTTCAATGGCAATCTGGTTAAAATGAGTAATGGCTACGGTTACGAGGCAACCACATGGGCCTTCCCCCGCGAGCTGTATAATCCCGACATTGAAGTTGATGTTAATGCTGGTTCATTCTACATGACGAAGAGTACCAGCTACCACAAAATTGGAACAAGCTCAAGAACAATTCCCTTTAACAACGAGAAGTATGCTTCCATTGCCAACAAGTACGGAAAAGTTTTCAACAACAACTTCTATTACATGGCTCCTTATGGTAATTCCACAACGAACCCTACGTTTGAAATTAAGTTGCGAGGGAATAAGTACACTACGTCAGACATCGTTACCCGTGGCAATGCAGCCGAGGTAATGAGTGGAAAATACGACATTCAGGTAGTGATGGTTCCCTACTGGTACACCATGATTTCTGATGCAGAGAAAGTTGATGAGGCATTTGAAGACCCCGAATACATCAAAACTCTCGCCAGCACAATGAAAATGGCCTTCACCGCCAAGGTTCGTCATAACAAAAATGGCAAGAGTCCCGATGTACTCTCCAGCGTTTCCAAGACGATAGAATATGATGCAACCAAGGTTGATACCATTACAGTATTCGAAGACTTCGAGTTCCCCTATACTTATAAGAACATGCGATTCAGCTATCCCACCCTGCAGATTGTTGGCGCAGTTAAGGGATCTGGTAACATTACTGTAAAGAAAGGATTCATGTATGGCCTGTTAATTGACCGCGTGATCCTGAGAAGCAAAGAGACCGGTGAAGAAACAATTCTCGACCCTCAGTAAAAGAATAAGATGATGAAAAATATAATAAGTGATACATTCATGCACAAGACACTGAAAACAGGTCTGTGTTTCCTGTTGCTTTCCGGTTTAAGCATTCCCAGCGTATATGCGCAGGATGAGGTGGAAAGTACTGACGGAGAAGAAGAGGTAGTTGTTCGCAAAGCCAAAAAGCCTGAGAAGAACTACGAGACAAAAACCGTAAAGGGTGTTATTACCGATGATGCAACCGGTGAGCCCATGGGTGGTGTGCGCGTTCAGGCCTTGGGTCTGGGCAGATATTCAACCCTGACGGAGGATGATGGTTCATACACCCTCGAGATTCCCGTATTCTCTGATGCTGTCTATGTGTATGCAGAAGGATACAATCCCTTGCAGTGCGCAGTAAAGGACGGTGTGGCTAACGCGAGACTCATTGATGTCAATTTCAATGTCTTCTACACAGAAGGTACCACCATTACCTCGCAGAAAACGCTAACACTGAATGAGACCAGCAGTATCAGTATTGATGAAGATATCGAGAGAAAACTGGCAGGTGATATCCATACCGTTCTGCGTAATGGCACACCCGGTGTCGGTAACTTTATGACCATCCGCGGTGTAAACTCTATCAATGCCAACACACAGCCCTTGATTGTTCTGGACGGCAACATCATCGATCCCCAGTACGACCGTATGTCGGCTCACGAAGGTTTCTTTAACAACCTATTAGCCGGTATCGACCCAGATAATGTAGAATCTATCCAGATTCTCAAGAACGGTACCGCACTCTATGGTGCAAAGGGCGGCAATGGTGTTATCATCATCAAGACCAAGCGTGGCAAGAGCATGGCTACCAAGATTAACCTGCGTATCTATGGCGGCGTGGAACTCATGCCCAAGACATTGAGCATGCTAAACGGTGACCAGTATTCTGCTTATCTGAGTGACGTCATCAGCTCTTTGGATAAACTGAAGGCCAGTTCACTTACAAACTTCAGATTCCTCGACAAGAGCCCTTCCAACTACTATCGCAATGTGTTCAGCAACAACGAGGATTGGCAGAATGGACTTTATCAGTCTGCCATGACCCAGAACTACAAATTAAGTGTAGAGGGTGGTGATGATGTTGGTATGTATGACCTTTCACTGGGTTATACCTCCAGCGACTCAAACGCTAAGGGAACAGACATGAACCGTTTGAGCCTGCGATTCAATACAGATATCAAGATATCCGATAAGCTTTCCACAGGTCTGGATATCTCATACAACCAGGTTAGCTATGACCTGTTTGATCAGGGATGGAGCGAGGATTACAGCATGCAGAACATTGGTTCACCCAACGTTCTGGGCGTAGTACAGGCTCCTTTCATCAGCCGCTATGCCTATTACTACGACGAGAAAGCTACAAACACCTATCCTTCAGATCGTCTGAAGCTCTCTGACGAATATGCTGGTAAGTATGCTTCTACCAACTCTCAAAACGGAAAATACATAGAGAATCCATTCCAGTTCAATAATATGATTGGTAGCACGAACTTCAACGAATCGCTGCGTAACCCCTATTGGATTTTGAAGAACGGTAGCGGCAAGATCAAGAATTATGCCCAGAACAGCATAATTAACCTCAATGCCAGTCCTAAGTATCAGATTACCCCATCATTAAGCGTAAGTGACCGTATTAACCTCCAGATTAACCGTAGCAACGAGAAGTACTACCTCCCTGTTTGTGGTACAACTCCCTACTTCCTGAAGGATCTGGGTTATATCGACAGTATGATAAAGTCCCTCTTCTCAAAGGAAACCACTGTGAATAACGACTTACGTATAGAGTGGGCCAAGAACTACGGTGCCCATACAGTGGACGTATTCGGAGGCTGGCGATACAACACCTACTCTTACAGTTATACCTATACAAGCGGTTATAACAACGAGAACGATAAACTGCTCAACCTGAACAAGAATATGGACTACGCCAACTATGGCGGTACCAACGACAGCTGGTCTGACATGACCTACTACTTGAATGCAGCTTACAACTACAAGAACCGTTACTTTGCAGACTTTGCATTCAGTGCTCAGGCAAGTAGCCGTTTCGGTTCCAACACCAAGTCTGGTGTAAAGGCATTCGGCGTTAGCTGGGGTCTCTTCCCCTCTTTGCAGTTGGGTTGGATTATCAGCAACGAGAAGTGGTTTAACACCACCAAGGGTATCAACTACCTGAAGTTGACTGCCGGCTACGAAATGAGCGGTAACGATGACCTGGACTACTACGCATCACGTACCTATTGGGAGAGCCAGAAACTTTCTCGCGAAACAGTAGGTCTCTACCTGAAGAATATTGCCAACAGCGGCATTCAGTGGGAAACCACAACCAAGTGGAACATTGCTCTGCAGGGTAGTTTCCTGAACAACCGCGTGCAAGCAGGCATTGACATCTTCTGGAATAAGACAGACAACCTGCTTACCATTAAGGAGTTGAACTACATTGCCGGTCTGACCAAGTACTGGACCAACGAGGGGCAGCTCACCAACAAGGGTGTAGAGCTTAATGTTAACGCAGCTATCATCAACAAGAAGAACTGGAAGTGGGAACTGGGTGCAAGCCTTGGCCACTATAACAACAAGATTACAGAACTGCCCGGCGGTCAGAGCAACACCATTAAACTGAACGATGTAAATGGCGGTAATGTGCAGTACCTGCACGGCTACACCAACAGCGTATATGGAGAGGATAATATCCTTACAGCTGTAGGTTATTCAGTAGGCAGCTTCTACGGATGGCAGACAAACGGTGTATTCGCTTCTGATGCAGACGCAAGCACGGCTTACAATGGAAATGATTACCTGAAGTATCCCACCGGTATAGCAGACGAAAGCAAGAAGTATGCTAACTTCCAGGCTGGTGATGTTTGCTTCGTGGACCAGAACGGTGATGGTGTGATCGACGATTCCGATAAGGTTGTTATCGGTAACCCACATCCCGATATCTACGGTAACATCTTCTCAAGCCTGACATGGAAGAACCTCCGTCTGGATGTTAACTTCAAGTACAGCCTGGGCAACGATATCTACAACTATCAGCGCTCAAAGATTGAAGGTCTGAACACCACCTACAACCAGACAACAGCCGCTCTGCGTCGCTGGACTCATGAAGGGCAGATTACCGACATGCCCCGTGCATGTTACAAGGAGTCTGAGGACTGGCGTAACAACGAGCGTATGTCTGATCGTTGGATTGAGGACGGAAGCTACCTGAAACTGAAGAATGTTCGCCTCACCTACAAGATTCCTTATACCAACAGCTGGTTGTTTGGTCTGAAGGTCTGGGGTGAAGCAAACAATCTGTTCACCCTGACAAAATACCTGGGAACAGACCCCGAGATGAGCAGCCACAATGGTGTACTTTACCAAGGTATAGACACCGGCCTTATCCCACGTGGCCGTAACTTCAACTTAGGTGTAACCATCAACCTGTAATCAAGAAGAATATAAGATTATGAAAAAGAAATCAATTATAAGTTTGCTTATCTTCTGCATGACAATGGGTATGATTAATACGTCATGCCAGGACATGCTGACACCCGATAGTGAACGTCACGCTTATGATGTGGCAAAGGATACCCTGTACTCCTATTGGGGTGTGATAAAGTCTCTGCAAGGAATAGCAGAGCGTTACGTGATTCTTAATGAGTGCCGTGGCGACCTGGTGGATGGTTCATCCTACGTGAGCGACACCATTGCAGCCATCATCAATTTCGGTAAGAACGGCTACGAGGACAAGTACAAGGACGGAGCCTGTGCTTACCTGAAGGTCAGCGACTACTATCACGTAATCAACAGTTGTAATGCCTATATTGCAAAGTGCGATACTGCCAGAAAGGTATCAACCGGACAACAAAGTAGCTATATGCTACGAGAGTATGCCCAGGTTATGGCCATCCGCGCATGGGTTTACATGCAGCTCATCTATGCATACGGTAATGTGCCCTTCTACACAAAGCCTATGCTTACCACAGACGAGATAAACAACTTTATCAGCAATCCCAACCACACCATGGCAAATGCCCAGACGCTGGCAGAATACCTGGGTCCCCAGTTGGATAGCGTTAAGGTGGTGCTGGAGAAAATGTTCGGCGTAGAAATCTACCCCCAGTACGACAATTATGGAAGCATACACAGCATGCGTACCATGTTCCCCATAGACGTAGTATTGGGCGATCTGTACCTGCTGCAAGGCGATGAGCAAGCCTGCGCTAAAGCTGCCGGCTACTATTACAACTTCCTGAACAGTAAGTTCTGCGGTCCATTGGAGACCACCGACTATGTTAGTACCGGTGATGTTCGCGCAAATGTTGACGAGCCACAATATGGATACTCAGGAATTCCTTATTCAGAGAAAAGCCATCGCTACACTAGCGGTCGCTACCGTGGTGAGGCCATCACCTGTATCCCCGGCAACACGGGACGCTTGGATGGTAGGGTATTTACTGACATCAACCGACTGTTCGGATACGAGGCCACCTTGCGTTCGAGTGGTAGCGGTGATAACGCCAGTTCATGGGTTTCACTGAGTTACTACGACAATGGCTATCGTCGCGAGTTGCTTCCCAGTAAGGGTTACGAAGCACTATGCGACAGCCAGAAATACGAGTGCTACATTGGCCAAACTTCCAGTGATCAGACAATGGAGTTGGTTACCTTGCCAGGTGTAGGCGACGCACGCCGTTCATGGATTTATAACGTGCACAGCACAGGTAGTAACCATATTGTAGAAAAGCCAATAAGTGAACAGTACTCCCTTCCTATAGGAGACGACACCCAGTATGGCAAACTTGTCAGCAAACAGAACCCTATGGGATCCTTCAGCACCGTTTATCCCCTGGTTTATCGTAAGGCAACCATCTGGTTGCGCTATGCTGAGGCCATCAACCGTGCCGGCTTCCCCAGCTACGCATTTGCCATCCTAAAGACCGGTCTGGTAAGCGATAACAGCAGATGGTTCCCCAGTGTGCTTAACGACGACAAATATAATACGGCTTTTTCATACACCGCTGGCGTAAATACAGATTTCGGTGCCAAGGATAGTTTGTATTGCTACATTGAGGAAACCGCAGACACCACTTATCAATGGGGTTCTAAGGTAGAAGAAGGGGTAAGCATCAGTAGCTTGGCTGACCTGAAAGATTATCTCGAAAATATCTGGGAGGAAGACTCCATAAAAGCAAATGCCACATTGGAAGAAGGCGAGACACCAATTCCAGCCAGACACTTTACCCCTGCAACAGACCTCAAGAATGTTTACTTCTACGTAAAGGCCTTCAACAACTATCCCGCAGCCTATCTATCAAAGGCATGCTGGTATTTGGATCGCAGAGAGGTAGAGAATGCCTCTTCCAAGCCTTGGCTGAATTACAATAGCCAGGTTAATCTGCGTGGCTACAGAACTACCATTTATCCCTTCTATAAGACTGAGGTTTATGCTACCGGTGGTTTCCTCCCTAGAGAAGAGGATTATGTACCAGGTTCATCCAAGACATCAGATTACCTGACCATCGGTATTCACCAACGTGGTTGCGGTATCCTCAGACCCGGTGATACCGAGCAGCTGAGTTCATACAACTACGTAGATATGGTTACCAAGAAGATTAAGGAGAACCATGGCGTAACCGTAACCAAGGAGCAGATCTACGGTCAGGACACTGATAACCCCATCGACAAAGCATGGGTAATCGAGGCTGTTGAGGACCTGATTATTGACGAGGATGCTTTGGAGCTTGCCTTCGAGGGCTGTCGCTTCTCTGACCTGGCTCGTGTAGCCATCCGTCGTGGCGATCCCAGCTTCCTGGCTAAGCGCGTTGCAAAGCGTAGCGGAACCATGGATATGAAGTTGTACAACGTCCTGATGACTCCAAGCAACTGGTATCTACCCTTCCCCACTGAATAATTGTTCTAACAAATATTCTCAAAGAGCGCCCGGAGATAATCCGAGCGCTTTTTTTGAGTCCAATGATGAGAGATGAGAGATGATAGATGAGAGATGATAGATGGTTTCAAGTTTCATGGGTCTTCGACCCGGTTTCAAGTTTCAGGTCGATAATCGAGATGAGAGATTATAGATTATAGATGAGAGATGAGAAAATAAATAACATTTATTAACGATTATGTTTGTTGATTTTTTACGGTCTCTTGAAAATATTTGCGACATGTAGAAAAGTGCCACAAGCCTCGTTTTTCCGGTTGAGCCGGCTCGATCGATCTGTTGAGGCGGCTCATTCGATCGATTGAGCCGGCTCAACTATTTGGGGGCATTTTAAAGAAATTAGTTAAAAGAGCAAAAAAAATCAACTTATTTCTAACCATTAATTAACTTGGAAAAATTATTTTGCAAGTGAGTTTCTTACCAGAACTAAGGTGCAAATTTTCCATAACCATAGCATTTCCAAAACATAAAATATGAGTCTGATTGCGGATTTATGTAACATCCTTCTGCCACGCAAATGTGTGGTTTGCCAGCATACATTGGAACCTACCGAGCAATATATCTGTGCTGCCTGCTCGATCCAACTGCCACGCTATCCCATAGAGAGTATTGAAGACAACGAACCACTGAGAAAAGTCTGGAACTATGCGCCCATACAATACGGAGCAACATTATTATATTATAGACATCAGTCCAGCTTTCACAATATCATTATAAAGATCAAATACAAAGGGGGCGTACAACTGGGCATAAAGATTGGAGAGTGGGCAGCAATGGAAATAGCTCCTCTGCAACTGGCAAAGCAAATAGATGTGATTGTACCTGTTCCTGCCGACAGAAAAAGAAAAAAGAGAAGAGGATACAATCAGGCGGAGCTGATAGCCAAAGGAATGGCGAAAATCATGAACCGTCCCGTTCTGAACCTGCTAGAAAAGAAAGATACTGGAACATCACAGACAAAACTAAGCCGGACAGCACGAAGGGAGAATACAACAGGAAAATATATAGCTACTATACCCGATACATGGCGAGGAAAACACATCCTTCTGGTGGATGACGTACTGACAACAGGTGCAACCATAGGAAACTGCGCCCAAGCGCTGCTTGCCTGCGACCCTAAAGCAAGAATAAGCATATTTTCCCTAGCTTACAACGCAGAAAGTTGACGATTTGTGATTTTTTCAGCACATTTTCTTA
The DNA here is from genome assembly GCA_002494215.1 of Prevotellaceae bacterium UBA7028. The sequence goes on along the minus strand of DLBF01000197.1, from coordinate 202 downwards.
CAATTCGTTTGCAGAATAGAAGATTTTATGTAATTTTGCACCCGAAAAGAAAGCAATAAACCTAAGTATTAGTTAAAATCGAATCAGAATGGACGCAAAAAAAGTCTTGGAAGATCTGAAAAGACGCTTCCCCAATGAACCTGAGTATCATCAGGCAGTAGAAGAGGTACTTGGTACTATCGAAGAAGAGTACAACAAGCAC
>DLBF01000167.1 GCA_002494215.1 Prevotellaceae bacterium UBA7028 | reverse complement strand
CATGCCGTTCTCGGCACGCTTCACGATAGCAACCTGACGGGCCTGCTCCTCGATGCTCATGTTCTTGTGTATTACGCCGATACCGCCTTCACGGGCAATGGCAATAGCCATGGGAGCCTCAGTAACAGTATCCATAGCAGCTGTTACAAAGGGAATTTTTAACTCTATGTTGCGTGAGAAACGGGTTGAAAGTTCTACCGTACGAGGTAATACCTCGGAGTAAGCGGGAACCAACAGGACGTCGTCATAAGTCAAGCCGTCCATAACAATCTTGTCTGCAATAAATGATGCCATATCTTATATAGAATTTATTGCGTGCAAAAGTACAAAAAAAAACTGATTATTCCGATACAAAAAAAGCCAATTTTTCTTAATTGGCCATTTCTGATAAGAACTTGATGCGAACAAGGCGGATTTCGGTCTCGGTATAGTCCTCTCCGAGAGCATCCAACGCTTCGTCTATGTCGTCTGTTTCGGACTCTTCCATGAAATAGTCATAGATGTCCTCCATGTCGTCCTCGTCCATTATATCCTCGATATAATAGTCTATGTTTAGCTTGGTTCCGCTATAGACGATGGTCTCTATCTCGTCTAGTAGTTCCTCCATTGTCAGGCCCTTGGCCTTGGCAATATCCTCAAGAGCCAATTTGCGGTCGATACCTTCAATGATACTTACTTTGTTCTTGCTCTTGTTAACTACGGTGCGGACACGCAAATCCTCAAGGCGCTCAATCTCGTTTTCCTCGCAATATTTAGCTATCAACTCGCAGAATTCCTTGCCATATCGTGCGGCTTTCCCGTCTCCTACGCCCCTGATATTCTTCAACTCATCTATTGAAATCGGGTAGGTGGTTGCCATATCTTCCAAAGAGGGATCCTGGAAAATGACGTAGGGGGGGACTCCCTTTTTCTCTGCTATACTCTTACGGAGTGATTTTAGCATACTGAAAAGAACCTCGTCCAACACAGCAGACTCGCTGCCAACGGGCTCCTCGTATTCGTCGAATTCGTTGTCTTTTGAGATCCAGAATTCAATGGGTCTGCGCATGAAGTTTCTTCCTTCTGTTGTAATTTTCAGCAGTCCGTAGTTTTCTACTTCCTTTTCGATATAGCCAGAAATCATGCCCTGGCGGATGACAGCGTTCCAGAAACTGGCTTCGTATTTGTCGCCGCAGCCAAAGCAGTCCAAGTCCTCGTGTCTGTGTGCAATAATTTCTTCTGTCTCGCGTCCTACAAGGATGTCTATGACATGATTTACCTTGAAGTTGCCCTTGATGGTGTCTATAACCTTCAGCGCCAATAGCAGTTCGTCCGAAGCTTCCTGTTTTTCCTTTGGATGACGGCAGTTGTCGCAGTTGCCGCAATTGTCAGGCTCGTATTCCTCTCCGAAGTAGTGAAGTAGGAATTTCCTGCGGCAAATAGAGGTCTCTGCATAGGCTGAGGTCTCCTGTAGGAGCTGTCGGCCGATGTCCTGCTCGGCCACAGGTTTTCCTTCCATGAACTTCTCCAACTTACGTAAGTCCTTGGGAGAATAGAATGTCAGGCAATAACCTTCACCTCCGTCACGTCCAGCTCGGCCCGTCTCCTGATAGTAGCCTTCCAGACTCTTAGGAATGTCGTAGTGAATCACGAACCTTACATCAGGCTTATCAATTCCCATGCCAAAGGCAATGGTGGCCACGATAACATCCAATCGTTCCATAAGGAAGTCGTCCTGCGTCTCGCTTCTTACTTGCGATTCCATACCTGCATGGTAGGCGCGGGCGTTTATCTGGTTGGCACGTAAAATTTCTGCCAGTTCCTCAACCTTTTTGCGGCTTAGGCAGTAGATAATTCCACTCTTGCCTTTATGCTGCATGATGAAACGGATGATGTCCTTGTCCACATCTTTCGTCTTTGGCCGTACCTCATAATATAGATTGGGCCTGTTGAACGAGCTCTTGAACTCTGTGGCATCCATCATTCCCAAATTCTTCTTTATGTCGCCTCTCACCTTGTCAGTTGCCGTAGCGGTTAATGCTATGATGGGTGCTTCGCCTATTTGGTTTACGATGGGGCGGATACGGCGGTATTCGGGACGGAAATCATGTCCCCATTCCGAGATACAGTGAGCCTCGTCAACGGCATAGAACGAAATCTTGACACTAGTCAGGAAACTTACATTGTCATCCTTTGTCAGCGACTCAGGAGCCACGTAGAGTAGCTTGGTTCTGCCTGCTTTTACGTCGCGTTTGACGATGTCAATCTGGGTTTTTGTCAGGGAAGAGTTCAGAAAGTGAGCTATACCGTCGTCTTCGCTGACCTGACGGATGGCGTCTACCTGATTCTTCATCAAGGCAATAAGGGGAGAGATGACAATTGCAGTTCCCTCCATGAGTAGAGCAGGCAGTTGGTAGCATAGAGATTTGCCTCCACCGGTCGGCATCAGCACAAAGGTGTCGTGCCCTGCCAAAACATTACGGATAATAGCTTCCTGGTCGCCTTTGAAACCATCAAAGCCGAAGTAATGTTTCAGTTGTTCCGCCAGATTCAATTTCTCCATATTGCTTTGTCTTTGTCAGAGATTCTCCTTACAAAGTTATATTATTTTTTCAATATCATACAAGTTTTTGGTCAAGAAATTTATCATTGGTATTCAAAAAAAATGGGAGAAACCTCTTTCGTTCCTCCCATTTAACCTATTTTTCTTTATATTTATGCTGTAAGATGGTGCGACTTCTCGATTTGCTTTCGTGCATAATCTTCCGTTACCACAAATGTCTTTTCCTCACCTGATGGCGCATCGTATTGTGCATCTATCATCACAGCTTCCATAATGCTACGCAATCCTCTTGCGCCCAATTTGTATTCCACCGCTTTGTCCACTATATATTCGAGGGCTTTCGGCTCGAAGGTCAGCTTGATGCCGTCCATCTCGAAAAGCTTTATCTGCTGTTTCACTAGTGAGTTCTTGGGTTCTGTGAGAATGTTGCGCAAGGCTGTTCTGTCGAGCGGGTTCAGGTAAGTGAGCACGGGCAGTCGGCCTATAATCTCGGGGATAAGACCGAAGCTTTTCAAATCCTGTGGCACGATGTACTTCATCAAATCCTTAGAGTCTATCTTCTGCTGATGCTGGACGCTGTTGTATCCTACTACGTGGGTATTCAGGCGCTGTGCAATCTTCTTCTCAATGCCATCGAAGGCACCTCCGCAGATAAATAGTATATTACGGGTGTCCACATGGATGTAATCCTGATCGGGGTGCTTTCTTCCTCCCTTTGGCGGAACATTCACCATGGAACCTTCCAGAAGTTTGAGCAAACCCTGCTGGACACCTTCGCCGCTTACGTCGCGTGTGATGCTTGGGTTGTCCGATTTGCGTGCAATCTTGTCTATTTCATCTATGAAGACAATGCCTCGTTCGGCAGCTTTTACATCATAGTCGGCCACTTGAAGCAGACGGCTTAAGATGCTTTCTACATCTTCGCCTACATAACCGGCCTCAGTGAATACGGTGGCATCAACAATGGTAAAAGGAACTTTTAGCAATTTGGCTATTGTCCTTGCCATCAAGGTCTTACCTGTTCCGGTAGAGCCTACCATGATGACGTTGCTCTTTTCTATCTCAATGCCGTCATCGCCCTTCTGCTGTCCTAATCTCTTGTAGTGATTGTAAACGGATACTGCCAAATAGCGCTTTGCATCGTCCTGGCCAATCACATACTGATCCAGATACTCCTTGATCTGTTTGGGCTTTGGGATGTCTGTTAGGCTGAAGTCGTTGCTGGATTTGGAGGCGGCTTTGCCGCTTGTGTTCTCCTGTACGATGTGGTATGCCTGTATGGCACACTCATTGCAAATGTATCCGTTTATACCAGAAAGCAACAGGAGTACATCCTTTTCAGAACGTCCACAAAAAGAACATGTATTATATTTGCGTGTTGCCATTCCTTATTGCTTCTTAGCCAATACCTGATCTATCATACCGTACTCTTTTGCCTCCTGGGCTGTCATCCAATAGTCACGATCGCTATCTGCCCAAACTTTGTCGAAGTCGGTGTGGGAGTGGTTGGCAATGATAGTATAGAGTTCCTTTTTCAGTTTTTGGATTTCGCGGGCGGTAATCTCAATATCGCTGGCTTGTCCCTGAGCGCCACCCATCGGCTGGTGAATCATAACTCGGCTATGAGTCAACGCGCTACGCTTACCCTCGGCTCCGGCTACCAGTAATACGGCGGCCATGCTTGCAGCCATACCAGTACAGATGGTGGCTACATCGCTGCTGATGAACTGCATAGTGTCGTAGATGCCCAGTCCGGCATATACGCTACCACCAGGACTGTTGACGTAAATGCTGATATCCTTGCCAGGATCTACGCTGTCCAGGTATAACAGCTGTGCCTGCAAAGTGTTGGCGGTGTAATCGTCAATCTGTGTGCCCAGGAAAATGATACGGTCCATCATCAAACGGCTGAAAACGTCCATCTGGGTAACGTTCAACTGACGTTCCTCCAGGATGTAGGGGTTCAGATATTGGTTCTGTGCGCTTATCACATCGTCCAGTACCATGCTGTTCATGCCCAGGTGGCGAGTAGCGTATTTTTTGAAGTCGTTGTTCATTTTGGTACGTCTTTTTGTTAAGTGAAATAGGGACGGCCCTCGGACCGCCCCCTATTATCTGATTATTGTTATCTTACGTTTTGCATGCAAGAAGGCGGGTTACTTCTTCTTGCTCTTGCTTTCCTTGGTTTCCTTGCCTTCCTTGTTCTCCTTCTCGAAGAGCTTGTTGAACTCCTCCAGAGAAACAGTCTTCTCGGTCAGCTTGACGGTCTCCTTAGCCTTGGCAACAATCTTGCTCTCAACGGTGCGGGCAACCAGGCCTTCAGCCTGCTGCTGGTTCTTCAGCATCTCGTTGGCATAGTTGGTCAGAACATCGTCGGGAAGGTTTGTCATGCCATACTGAGCGAACTGCATACGTGTGGCAGCCTTGGCAGTCTCCAATACGTCAGCCTGCTCAATCTTCACCTCGAACTGGTCTGAGAGCTGCTCCTTGATAAGGTGCCATGTCAGTTCGTCCAAGCTGGGCTTGAAGTTTTCCTCGATGTATGCGTCGTCCTTATCAGTATTGTTCTGCTTCATGATGCGCTTCAGCTGTGCCTCGGGGTATTCTACTTCGCCGATACGTTTAACCAAGTAGGCGCGCAGGTCCTGAATGAACTTGTAGTCGCTGTCAGCAACGAAGCTCTTCTTCATATCCTCTGCGATATGTGCACGGAAGTCTTTCTCGTTCTTAACAACACCCTCGCCGAGTACCTGGTCGAAGAGAGCTTGGTCAACAGCAGCAGCCTCGAAGCGGGTAATCTCTGTTACCTGGAAGCTGAAGTCTGCTTTCATCTTGGCTGCCTCTTCCTTGCTGATTTTCAGCAGGCTTGCCAACTCAACATCGCTACCGTTGTATGCCTTGTAGGGATTCAACACGATAACATCGTTTACCTTAGCGCCCTCGAACTTAGCCTTTTCGTCGTCGTTCTTCATGTAGTTGGGCAGCATAACGGCATTCTCAACCTGAATGCCACCTTCCAAGGTGTTGCCCTTCTTGTCCAGCTGAGCCATGATACCCTTAACCATGTCGTTGCTCTGGTAGCTGTCAACCTTCTGGTACTGACCTCCACGCTGGCAGTAAGCCTGAATCTGCTGGTCAACCATGGCGTCGTCAACGTTGATGGTGTAGTAGTTCAGCTTGTCCTTAGCTGTGAGCTTGGCATCGAACTCGGGAGCCAGTGCAATGTCGAATGCGAAGGTGAACTCCTCCTGAGATGCGAAGTCAATGGCGGGAGTCTTCTCCTCGTTTGCCATAGGCTCGCCCAGGATGTTAACCTTCTGCTCGCGGATGTACTTATAGAGCTCCTGGCTTAAAATCTTATTTATCTCCTCTGCAAGAATCTCTGTGCCGAAGCGCTTCTTCAGCAGGCCCATAGGAACCTGACCGGGACGGAAGCCTGGCATGTTAGCTTTCTTACGGAAGTCTTTCAGTGCTTTTTCTACCTTTTCTGCGTAATCTGATTTCTCAATCTTCATGGTGAGCAAAGCGCTCACTTTGTCTACGTTTTCGAATGAAATATTCATTGCCTATCTGTTAAAAATAATACCTCTTTTTAAAATTGCGTGCAAAGGTACAACAAATAATTTGTAAATCACAAGTCTGAATTCATAATTATTCGTTAATATACCTTATTTTATGCAAAGAGACCTTAGTCTGCCATGTTTCTTTCCTTGTCAATGGCCTCAAAGTCCTTCATTCTCAGCACAAAGCTGTTGGTTAGGTACTTTTCCTTGACGATGGGGTTGTCTGCTAGTTCCTGAGGATTTCCCTTGAAGAGAATCTGCCCTTCGAAGAGCATGTAGGCACGGTCTGTGATACAGAGTGTTTCCTCCACGTTGTGGTCCGTTATCAGCACGCCTATGTTACGTTGCTTTAGTTTCCAAACGATGTACTGGATGTCTTCCACGGCAATAGGGTCAACGCCAGCAAAGGGCTCGTCCAGCATGATGAATTTGGGGTCAATGGCTAGGCAACGTGCAATCTCCGTACGTCGGCGCTCACCTCCCGAAAGCTGGTCGCCTAGATTCTTGCGTACCTTCTGCAAACGGAATTCGCTGATGAGGCTCTCCAGTTTCTTGCGTTGCTCCTCTCTGGGCATGCCTGTCATCTCCAATACGCTGGCGATGTTGTCTTCTACGCTCATCTTGCGGAATACGCTGGCTTCCTGAGCAAGATAGCCTATTCCCAATCGGGCACGTTGATAGACTGGCAACTTTGTTATCTCTTGCCCGCCCAGAAAGATATGCCCCTCGTTGGGCAGTACAAGTCCGGTGGTCATGTAAAACGAGGTGGTCTTTCCTGCACCGTTAGGCCCCAGTAGTCCAACTATCTCGCCCTGCTTGACGCTGAATGAGACATTGTTCACCACCATACGCTTGCCGTATATCTTCACAAGCCCTTCGCTTCTCAGTTCCAATACATCCTTTTCGCTGTCCATCTTGGTACTTTTTTCGGTGCAAAAGTACGAAAAAAAGGTATTTTTTTCTCACATTCGCCCTCATTTTTCACTTTTCATTTTTCACTTTTCACTTTTCTTGGTATTTTTGCGACACAAAAAGAGGCGATTTACATGTTTATAGTTAATTTTCTGTCTGCTTTCGGACGCTATCTCATGCTTATGGGGCGCACTTTCAGCATCCCTGAGCGTTGGAGAATGTTCCTGAAACAGTACGTAAAAGAGCTCACCCAGTTGGGTGTGGATTCTATAGGTATTGTTCTGCTTATCTCCTTTTTTATCGGAGCCGTTATCTGTATCCAGATTAAGCTGAACATTGCCAGTCCTTGGATGCCCAACTTCACTACGGGCTATACCACGCGCGAAATTATGGTGTTGGAGTTTTCCAGCAGTATCATGTGTCTTATCCTGTCTGGAAAGGTAGGCAGCAATATTGCCAGTGAGATAGGAACCATGCGTGTTACCCAGCAGATTGACGCCCTGGAGATAATGGGTGTCAACTCGGCATCCTTCTTGATTCTGCCCAAGATTATGGGTCTTATGACTATGATTCCTTGTTTGGTTGTATTCAGTATGGCAGCCGGATTCGTGGGAGCTTATGCCAGTGCCCTTGTGGGCATCGTCTCCGTGGATGACCTGACCATAGGTTTGCAGCACGACTTCCGTCAGTGGTTTATATGGATGTCTATGATTAAAAGCTTTGTCTTTGCTTTCATCATAGCTAGTGTCAGTTCCTTCTACGGCTATACCGTCGAGGGTGGTTCCTTCGATGTGGGTAAGGCCAGCACAGATGCTGTGGTACGTAGCAGCATGCTTATCCTCTTTGCCGATATATTCTTAACGCCATTGCTATCGTAGTGGCTTAGGCTTTAGACCTTAGCCAATGTTCAATGTTCAATGATCAATGCTCAATGATTGAAGTAAAGCATTTATATAAGTCGTTCGAGGACAGAGAGGTCCTGAAGGATATCAATGCAGTTTTCCAGGAAGGCAAGACCAATCTAATTATTGGTCAGAGCGGTAGTGGCAAGACGGTGTTGATGAAGAATATTGTGGGACTTTTTGAGCCCGATAAGGGAGAAATCCTGTACGATGGACGTGACTTTGTTAAGATGACTAAGCGCGAGAAGGTACTTATCCGCAGGGAGATGGGTATGATATTTCAAAGTGCTGCCCTGTTCGATTCTATGTCGGTCTTGGAGAATGTGATGTTTCCCTTGGATATGTTCTCCGACAAGAACGAAGCCGACCGTATCAAGCGTGCCAAGTTCTGTTTAGATCGTGTGAACCTGTCAGGTGCCGAGGCTAAGTTCCCCGGCGAGATAAGCGGTGGTATGCAGAAGCGTGTGGCCATAGCCCGAGCCATAGCCCTTAATCCCAAGTACCTCTTCTGCGATGAGCCTAACTCGGGTCTCGATCCCAAGACCAGTCTGGTAATTGACGACCTCATACATAGCATTACCGAGGAGTACAAGATGACCACCATCATCAATACTCACGATATGAACTCCGTTATGGGTATTGGTGAGAACATTATTTATATATGTGAGGGTCGTATGGAATGGCAGGGTAACAAAGACCAGATTATGACCAGCACCAACGAGCGCCTCAACTCCTTTATCTTTGCCAGCGACCTGTTCCGCAAAGTTAAGGAGGCTAATAGTTGATATAGTCCGAACCTTACGGACACAGAGTCCGTACGGGACGGACTCGAAGTCCGCTCCTTACGGACAAAAGAAGAGAATACGAATCATAAATAATAAGAAGGGAAGCTGCAATTTGCAACTTCCCTTCTTCTGTATCTTAGAGATTAATTACTTCTGTGGGCTTGTCATGCCGACTACCAGTCGGTTGCCACTCTTGAAGATCTTCTGTGCCAGTTCCTTCAGGTCGGCAACGCTGACGTTCTGAACAGTCTCCTCGTAGCCTGTCACATAGTCTTGGTTGTAACGAGTGCGGGTATAGAGCTGACTCATCCAGTAGCCGTTCTTCTTCAGGTTCTCGGCATGAGAACGAACCATATACTCCTTGATCTTCTGCAGGTAATTCTCTGAGGGACCTTCTGCACATATCTTTTCTATGCCGTCATAGACCACCTTTGTCATGCGCTCCATCTTTTCAGGTGCTGTGGGCAACTTAATCTGTACGGTGGCAATCTCCTCGGGATAGTCAGATAGTGAAGCACTTACGGGCACGCCGTAGGCTCCGCCTTCATCCTCGCGTACAGTCTCGGTGTACAACATGGACATAGACTGCTCCAGCATATCCACCATGATGTCGTTGCGCAGGTTGTCCTTCATTGGCGCATGGTAAACAAAGTTCACCGTTGCATTAGGTGTATCCTGCTCCTTCTCGAAAATGCAGGTGCGCTCGCCCTTTGCCAACTTGCGGTCGATAACCTTGTAGTTCTCCATTTTCTTGTTTACGGGCAAGGCACCCAGGTATTTCACTAGCATGGGAGTGATGGAGTCGATGTTCAGGTCGCCTACCAGATAGAACTCAAAGTCAGCGGCATTGGCAAAGCGCTCTTTGTAGATGTCGAGGATGCGGTCGTAAGAGATGTTCTCTACGTCCTCCAGACGGATACGCTTGGCTCTAACATTATTGTTGTACAGGACACTTGCTATACTGTCTTGTAATGCAGTCTGAGGATTCAGATCTTGGTTTTTGAGAGCGTCGCGGAAGCGGGCCATTGTGCTCTGGAATACCTCGTCATCGCGGCGGGGTGAGGTAAAGCACAGGTAGGTCAACTGCAGCATGGTCTCGAAGTCCTTCTTCACGCAGCTACCGTTCAGACCCTCGGTACGATCGCTGACAGAGGGGCTGACTCTGGCCTGAATACCAGAGAGCTTTTTGCTCAGCTGAGTAGAAGAGAAAGAACCCCAGCCGCCCAGGCTTACCATGTCGGCATTACCAGCGCACAGGTACTCCTCGTTGGGGTAGAGGCTGTTACCGCCCCAGCTGGTGGCCTTCAGAGAAATCTGGTTGGGTGCGTAGTCGGTAGCCAGCACGTGCACCTTGATGCCGTTACTAAGTGTAATCAGCTTGGCGCCGTAGAAGTCGTCCTTGACACTCTTCACCTTTGCCTTAGACTTCAGTTCGGGAACCAATGGGTCAGTATTAACATCCTCCTTGAATACTTCGATATCCTCGGCCTCTACCTCAGCCAGTTTTTTCAGAATTTCCTCTTTGGTGGGGTACTGCAGGCCTTCCTTCTCGGGCATAAACAAGGCGATGGCTCTGTTCTTGTCGGAGATCAGGTTGGGAAATGCTTGGTTAACAGCATCCAGTGGCAGCATGGGAACAATTTGCTTCATGTTCTGGTGAATCCATTCTATGCCTGGAGCAGGCTCGTTGTCCAGGAAGTGACGGACATACTGGTTCACATAGCTGGTGTTCTGTACCTTGTTGCGTGCCTCGTATGAGGCATCTACGCGCGACAGGTATTCCTGCTTGTATCGCTCGAACTCGGCTTCGGTGAAGCCGCCACGCTTAGCACGCAGCAACTCGCGGTAAATGGCTGCTATGGACTGCAGGTATTGTCCCTCTTTCATAACAATGCTTGCGTTCACGCTTTCCTTTGACTTGGCAACCAGGTATTCTCCGAAATCAATACTTGCCTGTGAGAAAGGACAATCGGGCTTCTGTGCCAATTCGTGAAGACGCTCTGCGAACATGCCTGAAACGGCATTCCTTATGAACCTGACCATCATGTATGGCACTTTGTTCTTGAAGTCACGTGGTGTGGCGTCGTACTTGAAGAACAGAATGGCATAGGCGGCAGTCTGCTCCTTGTCCTTCTGGATAGAAACCAGAGGCTCGTCGTTATCGGGAACGGGAATCACCTCACGCTTAGCAGCATCAGCAGGTGCTGGGGCTATGTCTGCGAACATATCCTTGATTTTCTGCTCTATCTCGTCGGGGTTGATATCACCTACGACAACAAGGCTTTGCAGATCGGGACGGTACCAGCGACGGTAGTATGAACGCAGATCCTCGTAGGGGAAGTTCATAACGATGTCCATGGTTCCTATGGGCATGCGGTCGGCATAGCGGCTTCCTACATACAGGTCCTTGAATGCTGCCTCCTGCATACGCATCATGGCAGAGCGGCGCATACGCCACTCCTCGTTGATGACGCCACGCTCCTTGTCAATTTCTTTGTCCTCCAGCAGCAGGTCGTGGCTCCAGTCGTGCAGAATTAACAGACAAGAGTCGATGGCGCCTGCCGTCTCCATATTTACATTATTTATATTATATACAGTCTCGTCGAAGGATGTATAGGCGTTTAGGTTCTCTCCGAACTTGACACCTATGCGCTCCAGATACTGCTTTAGAGCATCGCCAGGGAAGTGCGTGGTACCGTTGAAACACATATGTTCCAAGAAGTGAGCCAAACCGCGCTGGTTCTCCTCCTCCTGGATGGAGCCCACCTTTTGTGCGATGTAGAAGTCGCAACGCTTCTCGGGCCACTCGTTGTGACGAATGTAATACGTCAGACCGTTAGGCAGTACACCCACTTTTACAGCTGGGTCTAGCGGCACGTTAGGCATCTGCTGAGCAGAGGCGCCCATCATTGTTGCCACCAGGGCAAACAAAACAATGTAAATTCTCTTTTTCATAATATGTTTATTAAAAACGGTTATCGGTTGTTGTGCTTTTTCAAATCAAAGTTCAAAAGAACAAATAGTCTGTCAATGTATTCTTCTTGGCTCTTGAATTAAATTATCTTAATCGCCACTCTCCTTTTTTGAACACCATGGGGAGGGTTACCTGTTCGTGCACGCTGTCGGTGAACACTAGATCCAGATATACGTAGGCGGTTGAGTCTGCCACGTAGAGTGTATCTGACGTAGCCTCCACGCGTGCCACGCTGCCTTTCCGTCCAAGCTCTTTGGCCCCCTGTGCAAATACGTCCTGCAACATCTCTTTATATTCGGGAGAGAAAGATTCGGCATCGGCCATACCTTCTACGCATTCCTTGGCTTTGCCTTGTGTGTACAGGGTGTAGTAGCGTTGGGCGGCCTGCTGGGCACTCTCGCTTGTGAATGTATCCCCCTGCTCTGGCGAACAGCTGAACAACGATACTAGCGCGAGAACCGATAGGGCCTCCCTCCATCTTCTCCTTTTGGGGAGTGTAATTGTGAATTGAGAATTATTCACTCTCGATTTCGTTTTTTTTGACTTAAAACTTTTATGTTTTCTTCTACCACCTCTTTCTAAGGGGTGAGGGTCTATTTCTGCCTTATAAACACATTGATGGGTGTGCCGCAGAAGTTCCAGCGCTCGCGGATTTTGTTCTCCAGGAAGCGGCGGTAGGGCTCCTTAACGTACTGAGGCAGGTTGGCATAGAACACAAACGTAGGCACGTGCGTCTCTGGTACCTGCATGCAGTATTTAATTTTGATGTACTTACCCTTCATAGATGGTGGTGGATAAGCCTCTATCAAGGGCAGCATCTCCTCATTCAGCTTGGCGGTAGAGACACGGCGAACACGATTCTGGTATACATCCTTGGCTGTCTCCAATACCTTGAAGATGCGTTGTTTGGTTAGGGCAGAGGCAAAGATGATAGGAAAGTCGGTGAACGGAGCCATACGGTCGCGGATGGCATCCTCCATGGTCTTCATCACCTTGGTATCCTTTTCGGGCACCAAATCCCACTTGTTTACCACTACCACCAGATTCTTCTGGTTTTTCTGTATCAGCTGGAAGATGTTCAGGTCCTGACTCTCTATGCCGCGTGTGGCATCAATCATCAGAATGCAGACATCGCTGTTCTCTATGGCGCGGATAGAGCGCATAACACTATAGAACTCCAGGTCCTCGGTTACTTTGCTCTTGCGACGGATACCAGCAGTATCTACCAGGTAGAAGTCGAATCCGAACTTGTCGTATCGTGTATAGATGCTGTCGCGAGTGGTGCCGGCAATGTCCGTAACGATGTTGCGGTCCTCGCCTATGAAAGCGTTGATGAGCGAACTCTTGCCAGCATTAGGTCTTCCTACCACGGCAAAGCGGGGGATGTTCTCGTCAGGCAGCTCGTTGCTCTCCTTTGGGAACAGGCTGACCACGAGGTCAAGCAGGTCTCCTGTGCCGCCACCTGTGGCAGCCGATATACATTGTGGGTCGCCCAGTCCCAGGGAATAGAACTCGGCCGACAGATAAGTTTCGTTATTGTCTGTCTTGTTACAAACCAGTACCACGGGCTTCTTGGTACGACGCAGAATGCTGGCCACAGCCTCGTCCAGGTCTGTCACCCCGTTGTGTACGTCCACCAGGAAGAGAATCACATCGGCCTCGTCTGTTGCCAGTGTTACCTGTTTGCGTATTTCCTCTTCGAAGATATCATCGCTGTTTACTACCCATCCTCCGGTGTCTATTACCGAGAACTCTCTCTGCCCCCATTCGCATTTGCCATATTGGCGGTCACGTGTGGTACCTGCCTCGTCACTAACAATGGCGTGACGGGTTTGTGTAAGTCGGTTGAAAAGTGTCGACTTGCCCACGTTCGGGCGTCCTACTATAGCTACAATGTTACTCATAATCATCTATTTGGGCGGCAAAGGTACGAATAAACGAGCGATAAATAAAATAAAAACAAAGTTTTGTTTTTTTATCTGGCCGAAAGTGCCTTACCTTTTCCACTTATGCCCGCAATCGTTGCAGACGTATTTCTCGGTTTTGCAAGTTCCGAAGGGGATGGACATCAATGCTGTTGCCAGTATGCGTGGCAGATGGCGAGTGGTAGAATTGTTAAGCTTCTCTATGGTTAGGTTCTCGCTTCCGCACTTAGGGCACCAAGGCTTGAAGTCCTTCTGCTGTTCGGCAAGGAATGTCTGGTACAGTTGCTTGGCCTGTTCCATGTCCTCTTCTTTCACCAACACGTCCACAGTCTTGTCCAGGATACCCCTGGCCACCTTGCTGTTCGTCTCGTCGTAGATAGTGCTCTCTATTCCTGCCTCTTGCAGTACGGCGCGGAATCCCTCGGCCTCAATGGCGTTGTTGCATGTAATGCCTTTCATCGTTTTTTTTATCTTTCTTTTTACCCTTTAAGTGGGTTTTTACGTCACAAAGATAATAAGTTTCTATTTAACGAGAAAGGTTTTTGCGAAAACTTCTGCTAAAAAATGTAAATTACAGAATTACGAGGAGAAAGCGATGGGGCCAGCTTTACTTAAAGTCTCTGACTATGTAATAGGCACTTTTTGGCTTGTATTCCTTATCGAAGAGTAGGGGGTAGTTGTTAACTCCCAACCAAGAGTCGCGGTCGCTCAGGTTCCAGAATGTTACGCAGTCCACCTTATCGGCATGCTTACGCATAATGCTGAAAACGTCGTTGTACTTGGCATCTTGTTTCTTCTTAATCTCTTCGGTTATTGTCGCCTCTTTGTTTTGGCTGAATTCTAGTTGACCGCCCATCTCCCAGTTGGCGCGAATATCCAGTTCCGTCATGTGGATATGATCCACCACTTGGGCATACTTGCTGACGGCAGCCTCTATATCCTCGGCAGAGGGTCCGTGGATGTTGTAGTGTCCCTGCATGCCTACGCCGTCTATGGGCACTCCGGCAGCTTTCATTTCCTTTATCATTTCGCAGATGCGGTCGCACTTAGTGGGGTCGCACTCATTATAGTCATTGTAGAAGAGTAAGGCGTTGGGGTCGGCCTCACGTGCATACTGGAAAGCTTTGCGTATAAACTCGTCGTTGCCGCAAATCTTATAGAAAGTGCTCTCGCGCAGGGGCTGGTCTGGCGTGTTGGGGTCGCGTGGTCCGTCCTTGATAGCCTCGTTGAAGACATCCCATGCATATACTATATCCTTGTATCTGTTTACTACCGTATGTATATGTTCTCGCATGCGCTGGAACAGAACCTCTTTACCGACCAGATTGTGCTGCTCATCGTAGAACATCCATTCGCACATCTGATTGTGCCACATCAGGGTGTGTCCGCGCAACTTGATACCGTTCTGGCGACAGAAGTTAGCTACGCGGTCGGCGCTCTCCCAGGTCCATACGCCGTCCCGGGGATGAACGGAAACGGGCTTCATGTCGTTCTCGGCAGTCATACTGCTGAACTCTCTCTTGACCAGGCTGCTTTGCGAGGGGTCTGAGATGTTACGCTGGTTTACGGCAACGCCGATAAGGAAATAGTCCTTGTAGGCTTCTTTCAGGTTCTTGCCCTCTTGGGCCATAGAGCTGGTGAAAACGGAAAAGGCACAAAGTGCCATAATAAGTGTTTTATGCATGATAAAAAAGGGACTAGATTGTTATGTTGTCTATCCTTAGTTTTATGGTGCCTACGGGAACTTTCACCTCGACGATGTCGCCTACCTGTTTCTTGAGCAGGGCCTGTGCGATGGGTGATTTGATGGAAATCTTTCCCTCGGGCAGGTTGGCCTCGTGTGGGCTAACAACGGTGTAGGTCATCTTTGTGTTGTTGCCCATGTTGGTCAGTTCCACCTTGCTGAGCAGGCCCACGCCGTCGCCGCCAAGCTTCGACTTGTCAATGACACGGGCAAACTCCAGCACGCGCTGCTTGAAGCGGATACGGCTGAGCAGTCGTCCCTGTTCGCGTTTGGCGGCATGATACTCGAAGTTCTCGCTCAGGTCGCCCT
>DLBF01000125.1:33789-46970 GCA_002494215.1 Prevotellaceae bacterium UBA7028 | reverse complement strand
TTCGAGTCTCGTTTGCCGCTCACTTTTTTCTTAATGGTGCGTTAGTTCAGCTGGTTAGAATACATGCCTGTCACGCATGGGGTCACGGGTTCGAGTCCCGTACGCACCGCCACATAGCAAAAAGTGTTTTTCATGGTATTAGATTTTTAAGGTCAAGATTCAAGGTCAGTGATGATATTGAATCTTTTTTTTGTGCCAAAATTGAAAAATGTTTCGCTAAAGTTTGTTGCATTAATAAAATCCTTGTATCTTTGTGGTCGGAATTTTGAAACTGGTGCGTTAGTTCAGCTGGTTAGAATACATGCCTGTCACGCATGGGGTCACGGGTTCGAGTCCCGTACGCACCGCTTGCATAGCAAAAAAGTGTTTTTCATGGTATTAGATTTTTAAGGTGAGATTCAAGGTCAGTGATGATATTGAATCTCTTTTTCATTAACAAGGGGTCTAATTAAAAATGTGGTATTATGAGGAAAAGGATTTTGTTGAGTTTCTCGCTACTTATCATTAGCCTGTGCACCGTTTTCGCTCAGGCAGACAAGGTTATTGGCGAATATCAATGTGTGCATGATGGTGTGGATTCCAGAATCAAGATTTTCAAATACGAAGATGGTTATCGTGCTCAGTGTGTATGGGTTTCGAATCTGAAGATGGCGGACGGTACACTGAGAAGGGATGTTAAGAATCCAGACCCGGCAAAGAGAAAAGTCACTAATGACAAGATTGTACTTATAGATAAAGTAAAGTTCGATGGAAAGGATACCTGGAAGGATGGTAAGATTTACGACCCCACCAGAGGCAGGTATTTTACTGTTACTCTTTCTTTTAAGGACGAAAAGACTTTGACGGTAAGGGGCTCTGTCGCTTTTATAGGCAAATCCGTTTACTGGAAAAAACTGAAATGATATTTTATGGCAAAAGATAAGACATTGTTTGTTTGCGACTACTGTGGACAGGAAAGTCTGAAGTGGGTTGGTAAGTGTCCTTCGTGTGGCAAATGGAACACCATGAAGGAATTTAAAAGCCCCGCTCGGACCTCTTCCGTTGGTTGGAAGACTAGTTCATGTGCCCTCCCTTCTGTAAGCGGAGAGGGCGTCTCGCTCTTGCGTAATATTGTGGCCGACTCAGAGCCTCGTATTGATATGGGGGATGCTGAGCTGAATCGTGTTTTGGGCGGGGGATTAGTGCCAGGAAGTTTGGTTTTGTTGGGTGGCGAACCAGGAATTGGTAAGAGTACGCTTGTCCTACAGACAGTTTTGCGTTTGGCAGATAAGAAAGTGCTGTATGTGAGCGGGGAGGAGAGTGCTAGGCAGATAAAGCTGAGGGCCGACAGATTAAGGACTAGCCCACAAACCTCTCCCGCAATGGTGGAGGGGCAGGAATCAGACCTACTTATCCTTACGGAAACATCTCTTGAACAAATCTTTACCCAGATAGAGCAGACAAATCCTGATTTGGTGATTATAGACTCCATCCAGACAATTCAGACAGAAGCCGTAGAAAGCAGTCCAGGCAGTCTCAGCCAGATTCGTGAGTGTGCTGCCAGTCTGTTGAAGTATGCCAAAGGTGGGGGCGTAAGCATTATCCTTATTGGTCATATCACCAAAGAAGGAACCTTGGCAGGCCCCAAAGTGTTGGAACATATCGTAGATGCTGTTCTGCAGTTCGAAGGCGACCAGCATTATATGTATCGTATTCTGAGAAGTATCAAGAACCGCTTCGGAAGTACCAGCGAGTTGGGAATATACGAGATGAAACACGATGGACTTCGTCAGGTTTCCAATCCCAGCGAATTGCTCCTTACTGACGACAGGGAAGGTCTTTCAGGTATTGCCATAGCCTGCGCTATAGAAGGTGTCCGGCCTTTTATGATTGAGACCCAGGCTCTTGTCAGTACAGCAGCATATGGAACGGCCCAGCGTAGCACTACGGGTTACGAGAGCAGAAGGCTGAACATGCTGTTGGCAGTATTAGAAAAGCGTGTGGGCTTCAAGTTAGCTACGAAGGACGTGTTTCTGAACATTGCTGGTGGATTGCGTGTGACAGACCCTGCTTTGGACTTGGCAGTTATAGCGGCTGTTCTCAGCAGCAACGGGGATATGCCTATAGACACGGATGTGTGTGTAACGGGCGAGGTGGGATTGAGTGGAGAAATCCGTCCGGTGTCACGTATAGAACAGAGAATAGCAGAGGCGCAGAAGTTGGGATTTCAGCGGATTCTTATTCCTGCCCATAACATGAAGGGAATAAATGCTAATCAGTATAAAATAGAGATTGTTCCTGTTCGTAGAGTTGCTGAAGCTGTTCGCGAACTGTTTGGATAGGTAAAATACTAACTTTCTTTCTTGGCTGTTTCGAGGGAAGTATGTATATTTGCAGCCAAATGAGATAAATTTAACTTGAAAATGAAGAAAATATTGATTTCATGCATGATGTTCCTGATGGTTCAGGTGGTTAGTGCATATCAGGTTTCTGTGTCAATGATCCAGGTTAATGATAGTACTTGGACTTTTAAGGTTGGCTTGGAGGAAAACGATTTGGATTTTACCGCTTTCCAGATGGATGTTGCCCTTGAGGGCGAAGCTGACGTTCCTGAGGCTGGTCTTGTTTGTGATACGCTATTGTCTAATCACCAGTTGATGTTGGGTACTCCCACAGATAAGTACCGTATTATTGGCTTCAGTCCTGCAAGTACAGCTTTCAAAAATCAGAACGGTAACCTGATGTCGTTCACCGTAAAGGGTAACCCCAGCACTATCAGTATCAATAAGATTTTGTTTGCTGAGGCAGACGCAACGACTCATCCTGCTACAGATCTGACAGCTATAACCGTAGAGGATCCTACTGCCATAAAAGGCGTGTCAGCTACTGGCAAGACTGCTGATGCGGCCTTTGATATAGCTGGCCGTAAGGTTACACACCTTAAGGACGGTGCTGTATTCGTGATAGATGGCAAGAAAGTGCTGGTTAAGTGATAGATTAGAATTCCTCTCTAACTCTTCCGAAGTAGGAGAGGCCGTTTAGGGATGCACTAACCTCTAACCTAAGTAGGCGGCGCAAGCTTCTGCACAACGCTCTCCGTCAACTCCGGCACTAACAATACCGCCAGCATAGCCGGCTCCTTCTCCACAGGGGAAGAGGCCGGCTATTCTTGTATGCTGCAGCGTGTTGGCATCGCGGATAATACGTACAGGACTGCTGGTGCGGGTCTCTACGCCTATGACGGTGGCCTCGTTGGTTAAGAAGCCGTGTTTCTGTTTGCCCCAAATCTTGAAGGCTTCTCTTAGGCGCTTGCTCACAAATTTGGGCATCCAAAAGTGAAGCGGACTGGCCAGCAGGCCAGGAGCGTAGGAGGATGGATTAAGGTCGGCCGACAGGCGTCCGTTCACGAAGTCTGCCATCCTTTGTGCAGGTGCTGTTTGTTTCTGGTTTCCCTGTAGCCAGCATTGCTTTTCCAATTCTTCCTGATAATGCATTATAGCAAGGGGATAGTTAAGACTCTCCCTTTTGGGGGAATTGGAGAGGGCCTCAATATCTTCTGGTCTTATCTCAACCACCATTCCGCTGTTGCTCCAGCGTCCTCCTCTGTTACTGGGACTCATGCCGTTAACCACAATCTGTTCTGGGCCACTTGCTGCAGGGACCACAAAGCCGCCAGGACACATACAGAAACTATATACTCCTCGCCCCTCAACCTGTTGCACCATACTGTATTCGGCAGCAGGTAACCATTTGCCTCGTCCCTGCTTGCTGTGATACTGTATTTGGTCTATTAGCATAGATGGGTGTTCCAATCGTACGCCAACAGCTATACCCTTGGCTTCTATCTCGATATTGTTGTTAGCAAACCAACGATAGACATCGCGAGCTGAGTGTCCCGTGGCAAGGATTACGGGACCTTTTATCAGTTGAGAGTTGAGAGTTGAGAGTTGAGAGTTGTTGTCTAATTTTGAATTATCAATGGCTTCTACGCCTACAACTTCGTTGTCCTTGATGATGAGGCCTGTCATTTTTGTTTGGAAATGCACTTCGCCACCATATTTCAGGATGGTGTTGCGCATATTTTCAATCACACGAGGCAGGCGGTCCGTTCCTATGTGTGGATGAGCATCCACCAAGATGTTGGGGCTTGCACCATGCTGTACAAAGATGTTCAGAATTCTGTCGCTGTTGCCACGTTTTTTGCTGCGAGTGTACAGCTTGCCATCGCTATAGGCACCAGCTCCGCCTTCTCCGAAGGAATAGTTGCTCTCGGGGTCGACACGCTGTTCTGGACGTATGCGGGCCAAATCCTTCTTTCTTTCGTGGACATCCTTTCCGCGTTCAATGACAATGGGACGTAGCCCTAATTCTATCAGCCTCAGGGCTGCAAACAGTCCACCAGGTCCTGCTCCTACAACAATCACCTCAGGTCTGTCGCTGACATCGTGATATTCAATAGGTTTGTACTGCAGTTCTTCGGGTTCTTCATTGACGTATATCCTTACAGTCAGGTTTACGTATATAGTCCGTTGGCGGGCATCAATACTACGTTTTAATACCCTTATGGCTTGTGCTTTTATACCCTCTTTTTGCTGAAGGTATGCCATAATACTTTGTTCGTTATATGCCTCTTGGGGCAGTATTCTTAGGCTGAGTTCGCGTGTCATACATTTATAATGTATAGCAAAAGTACAAATAATTCTTTTTTTTCGTCAGCTAATTTGAAAAATATTATTACTTTTGCACTGGTTTTGTATTAGATAAGTTTATCAAATAGGATGAAAGTACTTAAATTTGGTGGAACATCCGTAGGTTCTACAGAAAGTATTCTTAATGTAAAGAAGATTGTTGAAAGTCAGAATGAGCCCGTTATAGTGGTCGTTAGTGCACTGGGCGGAATTACCGACAAACTTATAAAGACCAGCCAGATGGCTGTAGAGGGCGACTCTCTCTACCAGAAGTGTTTCTGGGAGATGGAGGAACGTCACGAGGAGATGATAAATTCCATTATCCCTGCTGGTAAGGAGCGGGAAGAGTTGTTGGCTGAAGTGAAGAGCAGTCTCGAGGAGCTCAGAAGCATTTATCAGGGCGTTTATCTGATTCGTGATCTAAGTCCTAAGACTCAGGCTGCTATTGTCAGCTATGGTGAGCGTATCAGCAGCCGTATTGTGGCAACCCTCATCAAGGGTGCTGCTTGGTTCGACAGTCGCGAGTTTATAAAGACCGAGGTCAAGCAGGGAAAGAAATGTCTGGCTACCGAGGTTACCAACAAACTGGTTCGTGAGACTTGGAAGACTATTCCCCAAATCAGTGTTGTAGGCGGCTTTATCAGTAGGGATGCCGAGAGTGGCGAGATTACCAACTTGGGTCGTGGCGGTAGCGATTATACAGCCAGTATCATAGCCGCAGCCTTGGATGCCAGTGTACTGGAGATATGGACCGATGTGGACGGCTTCATGACAGCTGACCCCCGTGTTATCAGTACAGCCTATGTGATTCCTGAGTTGAGTTACGTCGAGGCTATGGAACTTTGTAACTTCGGAGCTAAGGTGGTTTATCCCCCCACCATCTATCCTGTTTGCATTAAGAATATTCCTATACTTATCAAGAATACTTTCAACCCCGATGCTCCTGGTTCTATCATCAAAGATGTTGTAAAGGACGACAAGCGCAGCATCAAGGGTATCAGTAGTATCAAGGGAACCTCCCTTATTACCGTTTCAGGCCTTTCTATGGTGGGCGTGATTGGAGTCAACCGTCGCATCTTCACCTGTCTGGCAGATAACGGCATCAGCGTCTTTATGGTTAGTCAGGCCAGTTCCGAGAACAATACCAGTATCGGTGTTCAGGATGTAGATGCCGATGAGGCCTGTCGTGTTCTTAATTTGGAATTCCAAAAGGAGATAGAGGACGGTGCTATGTTCCCCATGATAGCAGAGAAGGGCTTGGCAACTGTTGCTGTGGTAGGCGAGAACATGAAGCATACCCCAGGTATTGCCGGTAAGCTGTTCGGAACCCTTGGACGTAGCGGTATCAGTGTTATTGCCTGTGCACAGGGTGCCAGCGAGACCAATATCTCATTTGTTATCGATCAGAACTACCTGCGTAAGGCACTGAATGTTATTCACGACTCCTTCTTCCTGAGTGAGTATCAGGTGCTGAATATCTTCATCTGCGGCGTAGGAACCGTAGGTGGTAGTCTGATAGAGCAGATTCACCAGCAGCAAGAGAAGCTGATGCGTGAGCTGCGTCTGAAATTGAATGTGGTAGGTATTGCCAGCGGACATAATGCTATGTTCCGTCGTGAAGGTTTGGATTTGGAGAATTTCCGCGAGAACCTGAAGAAGGCTGCTCCCAGTAATACCCAGCGTCTGCACGACGAGGTCATAGGTATGAACATCTTCAACAGCGTTTTTGTCGATTGTACCGCCAGTGAAGAGGTTGCAGGCCTTTACAAGGACTTCCTTACGCATAACATCAATGTGGTGGCAGCTAACAAGATTGCAGCCAGCAGTGACTATGCCAACTATAGCGAGCTGAAACATATAGCCCAGAAGCGTGGCGTCAAGTTCCTCTTCGAGGCTAACGTAGGTGCTGGATTGCCTATTATCCGTACCATCAACGACCTCTGCAATTCAGGTGACAAGATTCTACGAATCGAGGCTGTCCTGAGTGGTACGCTTAACTTCATCTTCAACACCATTAGCAAGGATATTCCTTTCAGTAAGACGGTAGAGATGGCAAAGGCAGAAGGTTATAGCGAGCCTGATCCACGTGTGGATCTTAGCGGTAAGGATGTTGTCCGTAAGTTGGTAATCTTGGCTCGTGAGGCTGGTTATGAGATTAATCAGGAGGATGTAGAGACTCGTCTGTTCATTCCCGAGCGTTTCTTCGAGGGTTCAATCGAAGATTTCTGGAAGAACCTTCCCTCGTTGGATGCCGATTTCGAGGCCCGTCGTGCTGTTTTGGAAAAAGAGAACAAGGTATGGCGCTTTGTGGCAAAGTTCGAGAATGGCAAGGCCAGCGTATCGCTCGAAGAGTTCAATCGTGACCACTCGTTCTATGTGCTCGAGGGCTCCAATAACATTGTTCTTCTTACTACAGAGCGTTACAACGAGTATCCTATGCTCATTCAAGGATACGGTGCAGGTGCTAGCGTAACAGCTGCAGGCGTCTTTGCCGACATTATGAGTTTGGCTTAATAGCCTTCCTTCCTATTACCCATTATCCATATTAAATGAAACATCTTATTATATTAGGCGATGGTATGGCCGATTGGGCTGTACCCCAGCTAGGTGGTAAAACTCTTCTGGAGTATGCTGCTACGCCTCACCTCGATCGGTTGGCGCAGCATGGTCGTAATGGCCTTCTGAAGACTATTCCTGACGGTTTCCATCCTGGCAGCGAGGTCGCCAATAGCAGTATATTAGGGTACGACCAGCATATTGTCTATGAAGGAAGAGGCCCTTTGGAGGCTGCCAGCATAGGTGTAGAGTTGGCTGCCGATGATTTGGCAATGCGTTGTAATCTGGTATGTCTGGAGGGCGACCTGCTGAAGAATCATTCCTGTGGACGCTTGGAGACAGAAGAGGCCGATGTGCTTATCCGTTTTCTGCAAGAGAAGTTGGGTAATGACCGCATTCATTTCTATACTGGTGTTCAGTACCGCCACCTTTTGGTGATAAAGGGAGGTAATAAGCAGTTGAATTGTACCCCTCCACATGACATCCCCTTAAAACCTTGGAGAGAAAACCTTCCTCATGCTACTTCCGAAGGAGAGGGGAGCGAAACAGCTTCATTGCTTGTTGATTTGATTCTCAAGAGTCAGGAGTTGCTTAAAGATCATCCTTTGAATATAGAACGCCAGCAGCGTGGCATGGACCCTGCCAACAGTATCTGGCCTTGGGGTGGGGGATATCGTCCTCGTATGGTACCCCTTACTACCACTTACCCTCAAATCAAGAAAGGTTCTGTTATAACGGCCGTTGATTTGATTCGTGGTATTGGAAAGTATGCAGGCTTGCGTGTGTTGGACGTTGAGGGTGCCACAGGACTTTGGGACACCAACTACGAGGGTAAGGCAGAGGCTACTATTCAGGCTTTGCGTGAGGGTGATGATTTTGTCTATGTTCATGTTGAGGCCAGCGATGAGGCTGGACACGATGGAAATCTGGAGCTTAAGCTGCAGACCATAGAGAATCTGGATAACCGACTGGTACGACCTATCCTCGAGGCACTGCCTACTATTGGAGAAGAGGTTTCCATAGCAGTTCTACCAGACCATCCCACGCCCATCAGTCTGCGTACGCATACCGCAGAACCTATTCCTTTCTGTATCTACTATCCAGGTATAGAGCCTGACGGTGTGCAAACATTCAGCGAAACTGCGGCCAAGCAAGGCTCATACGGTAGCCTTGAAGGGGATCAGTTTATCCAGACTTTCATGAAATCTGGCCAAGATTAATTATGAATTATGAATTGTGAATTATGAATTATTACAGCACTAACGGAAAAGCGCCCCTTGCAACATTGCAGAAAGCTGTTGTAAAAGGTTTGGCAGAAGATAAGGGCCTCTATATGCCCCAGCGTATCAATCCCCTTCCACAGTCGTTCTTCGATAATATCCAGAACCTCTCTTTCCAAGAGATAGCCTATCAGGTAGCCGACTGTTTCTTTGGCGAGGATGTAGAGGCCGATGCACTTCGCAAGATTGTCTATGATACCTTAGCCTTTGATGTGCCTCTGGTAAAGGTTACAGATACCATCTATAGCCTAGAGCTTTTCCACGGCCCCACGCTGGCCTTCAAGGATGTAGGTGCCCGCTTTATGGCACGCCTATTGCAGTACTTTTTGCAGAAAGAGGGAAAAAAGACTGTCAACGTGTTGGTTGCCACCAGTGGAGATACCGGTTCTGCTGTTGCCAATGGATTTCTGGGTGTAGAAGGTATTCATGTTTATGTCCTGTACCCCAAGGGCAAGGTAAGCCCTATTCAGGAGTGCCAGTTTACTACTTTGGGTCAGAATATTACAGCCATCGAGGTGGATGGTGTCTTTGATGATTGTCAAGCACTTGTCAAGAATGCCTTTATGGACGAGGAACTGAACGTTCATATGCAGCTTACCTCAGCCAATAGCATTAATGTGGCTCGCTTCCTGCCCCAGAGCTTCTATTACTTCTATGCTTATGCTCAGCTCAAGAAATTGGGCCTTGCTGATAACGTAGTAGCTTGTGTGCCCAGCGGTAACTTCGGCAATATCTGTTCTGCCCTCTTTGGTAAGCGTATGGGATTGCCTATCAGTCGCTTCGTTGCCGCCAATAATGCCAACGATGTGTTCTTTAATTATCTGAAGACGGGAGCGTATAATCCACGTGCAAGTGTGCAGACTATTGCCAACGCAATGGATGTGGGTGACCCCAGCAATTTTGCTCGTATCTACGACCTTTATGGCAAGGACCATGCAGCCATTTGTGCTGATATCTCAGGTGCTACCTATACAGACGAACTGATTGCCCAGACCATGCGTGAGTGCTTGAAAGAGACGGGCTATCAGCTTGATCCTCATGGAGCCTGTGGCTATCGTGCCTTGCAGGAAGGTTTGCATGAAGGCGAGGTAGGTTTCTTCCTTGAGACTGCTCATCCTGCCAAGTTCAAGCAAGTAGTAGATGAGATCTGTGGCACCGACGTAGAGATTCCTGCCCGTTTGCAGGCCTTTATGAAGGGGCAGAAGCAGAGCATTCCTATGAGTAAGGACTTTGCCGAATTTAAGGCTTACCTGATGAGCCGTTAAATAGGGCGAGCCTTCGTAACAACAACGCTCCCGTCTTGAACATGGAAGAATATTTCGTGGTTCGCGAACTCCAGGGCATAAGTCCGCTCAGGGTCCTCTTGGTAGTGAGGCCTAGGGTCGGCAGCCAGTACACCGCGTAAGGCTTCCAGTTTCTCTGTATCAAACAAACAAGCTATATCAGACGGAATCTCTACTTTTAGGGGTTCCGCCTTTCTGTTTTGCTCCTCAGCAAACCCGCCTCGTGCATCGGGGTGTGAATCTGTGAAGGGAAGATAAGGCTTAATATCCAGGATGGGTGTTCCATCCATCAGGTCGGCCCCTTCCACTTCGATAACTGGCCCCTCTGGTGTGTGTAATTCTATCTTACTGATACGTACCGACGAGAGTCCTATGTTGTTAGGGCGGAACGGGCTTCTTGTGGCCCATACCCCCATGCGCTTATTGCCTCCCAAGCGTGGTGGACGAACGGTTGGGCTCCAGCTCTCACCATCCCTATGTGCTTCCGAGAAGTCCCATAGCAACCAGATGTGCGAGAATCCTTCCAGTCCCCTTAATGCTTCTGCGTTACGGAACTCGGGTTCGAAAACGATGCGTCCTTTCAGTCCTTTTACCAGTCCGCTCTGACGCGGAACGCCAAATTTGGTCTTGAAATCTGTATGTATCTTAGCTACAATCTTCATCTTTTCAGAAATCTAATCATATATAAAACGCCTGCTGTGGTCAGTCCGAAGGGGAATGCCATCCAGATGCCCCACAGGCCACCATGCAAGGTAAAGCCAAACAGATAACCCAGCGGCAGGGATACGATGAAATAGGCAATGAAAGCAATCCATATAAGTGGTTTCACATCCTCCATTCCTCTTAGGGCATTGCAGTAGGTACATTGCAGGGCATCGCCGAACTGATAAATGCATAGGGGTATCACAACGGCAGCCACAAGGGCAGTCACCTCAGCGCTGTTGGCAAACCATCCGCCAATCTGATTTCTGAGCAGCAATATGGGAACAGCTGTCAGCAAACCCAGCAGCAGGTTCAGATGCAGGCCTGCAAAAGCCACGTGGCGTGTTTCCCTTAGTCTGCCAGCCCCTCTGTAATAGCTTACTTGAACGGCTACAGCAGCACTCATGCCATAGTACAGCATATAGCATAGCTGGGCTATAGTGAGCATTATCTGATGTGCAGCCAGATTGGTTGTACCCAACCATCCTACATAGAAGGCACTAAGGCTGAAACTGGCTGTCTCCATGCCCATCTGCATCATGACGGGAAATCCCAGTCGGAACATCTGTTTGAGGTCCGTTTTACACACACGAGCCTTCCAGAAATCCTGACTGTATGTCTTATATCTGCTTGTCAGATGGAAAATTGCAGCAAAGGCAGCCCACATGGCTATACGGCTCATTAGCGTAGCTACTCCGGCACCTGTCAGTCCCATTTCGGGCAGACCTGCTACGCCGTAAATCAGTAGCCAGTTACCCAGTACGTTCAGCATATTGCTGCCCAGCAGAATCCACATGGGCATGCGGGTATCCTGAATGCCGTCAGAGAATTGCTTGAAGGCGTTAAACGCCATCATGGGGATAAAACTCAGGATGTTCAGCATTAGATATGGGCGCATCAGCGGCAGCAGATGACCAGGCAGCCCCAGATGGTGCAGGTTCAGATACAGTATGCCCAGTGCTGCCATCATGGCAACAGCCAGTATGTTATTGGTCACCAGGCTGTTTTTCAGTTTCTGTGCGATATGGCCCGTTTCACCTTTTCCCAATAATGCCCCTACAACAGGGGTAAGGCCGTAGGAAAAGCCCAGAGCCGAGATGGCTGCCAGTCCTATGATACCATTTACAAAGCCAGCAGCCGCCAATTCCTCTGTGCTGTGGCGGCCAATCATCAATGTATCCATAAAACCCATTATGATAGTACCAAGTTGGCCTATCATAATGGGTATTCCCAGCCTAAGCAGGGTAGGGTAATGTATGAAGTATTTCTTCAGCATTCTTTGTCATTTATTGTGCCACGTTGTGGAACGTCAGATGGTCGCCCTCGACATCCACCTCTATGGGGATTCCGGCTTGCAGCGTTCCGCCCAGCATAGCCTTACTCAGGTCGTTCAGTAGCAGACGCTGTATGGCACGTTTTACAGGACGGGCTCCGAAGTCAGGATCATATCCCTCCTTAGCCAGCAGCTCTATGGCTGGTTCCGTAACCTTCAGGCGTACGTTGTTCTGCTCCAGCATCTTGGCGATGCCGTTTATCTGCAGACGAACCACTTGCTTAATCTCGCCCTGCGTGAGCGGATGGAAGACTATCGTCTCGTCTATACGGTTCAGGAACTCAGGCCTGATGGTTTGTCTAAGCAGCTGCAGTACCTGTTGCTTTGTCTCCTCGAGTTTCTCTGTGGGAGCGTTGGCAAAGAGTTGGCTGCCCAGGTTGCTAGTCATGATGATGATGGTGTTCTTGAAGTTCACCGTCCTGCCCTTGGAGTCTGTCAGACGTCCGTCGTCCAGCACTTGCAGCAGGGTGTTGAATACATCGGGGTGAGCCTTCTCGATCTCATCAAAGAGCACTACCTGATAGGGCTTTCTCCTGACGGCTTCTGTTAGCTGACCACCCTCGTCGTAGCCTACATATCCTGGAGGGGCACCAATCAGACGCGTCACGCTGAACTTTTCCTGATACTCGCTCATATCAATACGCGTCATCATGCTCTCATCGTTGAACAGGTAGTCGGCCAATGCCTTAGCCAGCTCCGTCTTACCAACGCCCGTTGTTCCCAGGAAGATGAAGGAACCGATTGGACGCTTGGGGTCTTGCATACCTGCTCTGCTACGTCTTACGGCATCGCTCACGGCCTGTATGGCCTCGTCCTGACCGATTACACGCTGGTGCAGTTCTTCCTCCAGATGCAGCAGTTTTTCGCGTTCGCTCTGCATCATCTTTCTAACGGGTATGCCCGTCCAGCGGCTTACTACATCGGCTATATCGTCGGCAGTCACCTCCTCCTTCAGCATAGCCTCTGTTCCTTGAGCCTCCTTCAGCTTCTGCTGTGTAGCCTCAATATCCTTTTCCAGCTGTTGCAGCTTGCCGTAACGTATCTCAGCCACCTTGGCATAGTTGCCTTCGCGTTCGGCCCTCTCAGCCTCGAATTTCAGGCCTTCTATCTGCTGCTTGTTCTGCTGGATGTGGTTCAGCAAGTCCTTCTCGCCCTGCCACTTCTGCTTGAAGTGATTCTCCTGCTCTTGCAGCTCACTTATTTCTTTGTTCAGGGCCTCCAGCTTGGGCTGATCGCCTTCGCGCTTGATGGCCTCACGTTCAATCTCCAGTTGCTTCAGACGACGGCTTATTTCGTCCAGCTCTTCAGGAACAGAGTCGCGTTCCATTCGCAGCTTGGCGGCAGCCTCGTCCATCAGGTC
>DLBF01000125.1:0-33732 GCA_002494215.1 Prevotellaceae bacterium UBA7028 | reverse complement strand
GTCGATGGCCTTGTCGGGAAGGAAACGTTCCGTAATATAACGTGTAGAAAGCTCTACGGCGGCAATGATGGCGTCGTCTTGAATACGTACGTGGTGATGGTTCTCGTAGCGCTCTTTCAAACCACGCAAGATGCTGATGCTGGCCAGACGGTCGGGTTCATCCACCATAACGGTTTGGAACCTACGCTCCAATGCCTTGTCCACCTCGAAGTACTTCTGGTATTCGTCCAATGTGGTAGCACCTATGCTACGCAGTTCTCCTCGGGCCAGGGCAGGCTTCAGGATGTTGGCGGCATCCATGGCGCCCTCGCTCTTTCCGGCGCCCACCAGCGTGTGTATCTCATCTATAAATAGGATGATGTTACCCTCGCTCTTAACCACCTCGTTTACAACGCCTTTCAGACGTTCCTCAAACTCGCCTTTGTATTTGGCTCCGGCTACCAGGGCGCCCATATCCAGGCTGTATAGCTGCTTCTCCTTTAGGTTCTCAGGGACATCTCCCCTAAGTATTCTGTGGGCCAGCCCCTCCACAATGGCGGTCTTACCTGTGCCCGGTTCACCTATCAGGATAGGGTTGTTTTTGGTCCTACGGGAGAGTATCTGCAGCACACGCCTAATTTCCTCGTCCCTGCCAATAACAGGGTCAAGTTTACCTGCACGTGCCTCGTCAACCAGGTTGCGGGCAAATTGTTGCAGGAAAGTGTTTTGGTTGTTCTGTGTCATCATATCATTCTCCTTTCTTATTAATTTCACTAAACATACAACAAGTTTCGTGCAACATACTAATAATCAGTCAAATTGACCTTTTCTGCGTCATTCTGGCACTGGGCTTTAAACAAATGTCCCCCGAACGATTGCGTTCAGGGGACATTCCTCATTTAAGTGGCTTACCACTTTCTGTCGTCATCCCATATGTTGCTGAATTTATATTCTCTTACATCAGCACATCCTTCCTCTTGTGAATCACCTTCTGGTATGTAATTAGATTCGCAGAGCATAGACGTGAGGTTTATCTTAACAGTAACCAGTTCGGGTGCTATATATGTCTTTTTCATTGTTTTATTCATTTATATGTGGTTATACATTACATAAAACTATTTAACCATAACTTTCTGAACGCCTCCGTCTGTCGTCTTAACGATGTTCAGGCCCTTACGCAGTGATGTCAGTTTCACGCCGTTGGCATCAAAGATGGATTGAACATTGAACGTTGATCGTTGAACATTGTCTATGCCCGTTTCTTCTTCTTCCAGGAAAGACAGATTGAACATCTTAACCTCGTTGCCAGAAGTTGTTGTGAAGTAAGCGCGGAAGGGATTGACAGTAAGCTTGTTGGTGGCCTGACGGAACTTCCCGCCGCTGATGTAGTAATCCTTTGCCAACTCTTCGGCATCTGTTATTACCAGTTCTTCGAATGTGCCAATCAGTTTTAGTGTGGCGTCAGCTGCAGCAGGAACGCTACCCTTTACGGTAACACTGCTGGCTGTAGCGTTCAGTGTACTTCCTTCGCTCAGGTTCTCGAATACAGCAGGAACACCTGCTTCTATGTCATCCTGTTTTGTCAGATAGAGTGTAGAGCCTTCCTTTCTGTCGAGGGTATAATACTGAACATTCTCATTGCTGCTTACAGCATAGGGTAGGCATATAGTACCGAACTTGTTGGTGATGCTTCTGCTGTAACTTGCTGTCGTGGCTGTAATATCCTTATAATAACCGAAAGCCTGACCGTCAGTCAGAACAAGACTCTGGCATACACCATCGTTTACAATATTTGCACCTTTGATGCCGGAATCTGATGCAACCTTAACAAGAAGGTTGGAATTGGCGGGCATATTGGGAATTAAATATTCTGAAACAAAATAATATGAACTTAGGTCTAAGTATGAATTGTCATTACTCAAGGCATTG
The DNA here is from genome assembly GCA_002494215.1 of Prevotellaceae bacterium UBA7028. The sequence goes on along the minus strand of DLBF01000125.1, from coordinate 31,824 downwards.
TTCATTTTGCTTTCAACTTCAGCTTCTGTAAGAATTCCATTAACATCCTTTCCTACGGTAGCATGGTGGAAACACCAGCAGGTACGCTCATTTTCGCCTGAAGAAAGCAATACCCAGCCGCCAGAAACAGAATACGGATAACTTGCATGTTCTCCATCGTAAAGGCTCTGAATCTTGAATTTTCCAGGACTAACATAAGTAATTACTTGCTCAAACTCTGGCTCTTCGGTTAGTGTGATATACTCATTGTCTGCATTTCCGTTGACAGGTTTACCTGCATACAGATTGTTCTTTACACATTTTATATACCAGTTACTTCCCTTTTTCGTGAGCCTAAAATAGAATTTGGCTTTTGAATCATTGAAGTCCTGAATACCTAAACCTCCTTCAGTTGCGTATGCAGCATCTGCATATAACATTTGTTTCTTTTCTGCATTTTCTATGTAATAATATCCTTCTGTTAATGGATTTGCCGTCAAATTCTCTTTTGCTGCTATTATTGCATTTACGGCATTGTTAATCTGAGTAGGAGTCGCTGATTCTGTAAGTGCTTCTGCTGCTTCAACGGCATTGCGCAATGATTGAGCACTTGAAGACAGGTAATAACCTGGATCAGTTCCTACTTCGTTTATGAGAATGTTATTGGAAGAGGAAATTATACTTTGCAAATCTGCATAGGTGTAATCCTTTTGAAGGTCTCCTACGATGTTATAGCATGCCCACTTAGGGTCTGCCTTATACGTGTCAATAAGTTCTGGATAGATATGTATGGTGGAAGCGTGCCCCTGATCAAATGTTATATTGTCATGTAATGTGGGTTTTACATCGCATACCATATATACGTCATATGCGCCTGATGAACGCCAAAAGGCCCAAGCTCCCCAATCGTTATCGGCACAATGCTGACCCAGGGTAATTGTTGTCAAATTGTCACAATATGCCACAGCTTGGTACCCTAGCGTTGTAACTGAGTTTGGGATTCCAATTTCTGTGATATTTGTTTTGTAAAAAGCCTCTTCTCCAATTGACGACAGGCCTTCTGGTAGTGAGATGGATGTTAGGCTGTTAACCTTGCGGAAGGCTTTCTTTCCAATAGCGGTAACATTGTAAGTAACATCATCTACTGTGATGGTTGCGGGAATCTCGACAGATGTTAGAGCGTATAGACTTGTGCCAGGCTCAGAACTGCCTGGATAAGTAACTTCCGCAGTTTTTGCATCAGTATCGATGTTATACCAGATGTCACCAACGTTTACTTTACTGACATCTCCCCATGCTGCTATACTTAACAGCACACAACAATAGAATGAAAAAATTTTTTTCATAAAAAAACAATTTAAGGTTCGTAAAAAAGGTTTTTTGCGTGTTTTGCCCTGCAAAGTTGCAATTTTTTCTGCACATAGAGAAATAAAACACGTTTTTTTGAAAGGAATTTGAACATCAAGTGGTTGTCAAGAAAGACTAATGGCATCCCACAAAATCGCCGTACCATTACAGAGTCAAGGGGGGGGTAAAAAATTGCTCCCACACGTGGCAGTAAAAATTCCCACGTGAGGCAGTAATAAATCAAAAGTACGATGGTATTCGATGATGAGAAAAGAAAAATGGTAGTTTTTTTTGCTTTTCATATAAAAAATGATATCTTTGCACGTCAAAAAACTAAGATTATGAAAATAAATACAAAAACAGTTATGACAGTTTGCCTGCTGATGGTATCAACAATAGCATTGGCAGTGCCGGCACAACGGGTAAGGAAAACAATCACTCTGGCGGACGGGACAAAGAAGGAAGTTACGCTGGTGGGTGACGAAAATATGCACTTTTACGTAGATGCAGACGAGAACGTCTATGTAATGGCTACTGACGGTATGTTCCAAAGAAAAGAGCGCCGTACTGTGGAAAACCAGTGGAAGGAGCGACTGGCACGCCGAAACAAGCACCGCGTGGAACGAGCAAAGGCACGCGGCATGAACTTAACACCCAGTGTGTTGTCTCAGAATGGCAGCAAGCATCGTGCTCAGTGGGGGGCAGAACAGAATCCCATCAGCGGTGACAAGAAGGGACTGGTGATTCTGATTAACTTTTCTGACAAGGAAATGAATCAGGCACACGGGAATGAATTTTATGACGGTTTCTTTAACGAGGAAGGCTTCGACAAAGGAGGAAACAGCGGTAGTGTGCATGATTACTTCTACGAGTGCAGCTATGGCCAGTTCAACCTGACATTTGATGTCTATGGTCCTATTACCGTAAGTAAGCCACTTTCATACTACGGCGAGAATGATATATACGGTTATGATAAGTACGCTGGTGAACTGACAGCAGAAGCTTGTCGGCTGGTAGATGGACTGGGCGCTGATTTCTGTAAATATGACTGGGATAATGATGGTGAAGTAGATCAGGTTTACCTTGTATATGCCGGATATGGCGAACATGCTGATGCAGGTGATAGTACCATCTGGCCTCACGAGAGTAGATTGACGGATTGTGCATTGAGTGGAGACGGAACTGGGCCAATCGTGTTGGATGGTGTAACAATAGATACCTATGCCATGAGTCCCGAACTGTACGGAAATGATGGCAACGAACCTGCCGGTATAGGTACTGCCTGCCATGAGTTTAGCCATTGTATGTGCCTGCCTGACTTTTATGATGTAAACAGAATTCACTATGGTATGGACTCCTGGGATTTGATGGATTATGGTTCTTACAGTGGACCCAATAGTGGCGGTTGTCCTGCTCCCTATACCTGCTACGAGCGCATGTACTGCGGATGGCTTACTCCTACAGTATTGAGTGAGCCTTGCAAGGTAGGAGAAATGAAGTCCCTCAATGAGGCTCCGGAGGCTTACATTATATATAATGAGAAGAATAAAAACGAGTATTACATGCTGGCCAACTATCAGAACGATGGCTTTGGCGCATACAATCCGGCTCACGGCTTATTGGTGCTGCATGTTTACTTTAGTTCAGACGCTTGGACGAATAATACAGTTAACGCCTCCTCTATTCAGCGTATGACTATCATCCCTGCAGATGGCAGGTTGACTTCTGCTACAAATGACGGTGATACATGGCCAGGGAAAAGTGGGAAAACGGCTCTCACAGATACATCCTCTCCTGCGGCTTCCCTGTATGTCGCTAATATCGACGGACGTAAGCTGATGGGAAAACCCATCGAGAATATTACTGAGAGTGACGATGGCTTGATAAGCTTTATCTTCAATGGAGGAATCTCCGTCGACACTCCCACAGATGTGGCTGCTACCAGTGTGACTAAGGATGGCTTTACTGCCAGTTGGACTGCAGTAGAGGATGCTACAGGCTATAAGGTTGAGCTGACCTCGACAGATCTTGAAGAGCAGGAATACGGATTGGAGAAGTTGACACTGCTGAGCGAGGATTTCAGCGGCTTTAATAACGGAAAGACTAAGGATGGCTCGACGGATTTGGGTGAGGATATGGACGTTTATACTAAAGTGTCTGGTTGGACGGGCCTAAGGTTGTACACCACGCCTGGCGATGAGGTAAAGTTGGGTGCTGCCAAAAAAGAAGGAAACATCCATACCCCCTTAATGAAAACGAAGAGCCACGTGGTGACGCTGTCCTTTACCATACGAAAATACGGCAGTGATAGTATGCCTGTTAATATTCTTATTGGCGAGGAAACGGATGTTGATGGTCAAAATCTGGGCAATGCGATACAGCTGACAAGCGAGCCTGTCCGCCATGTTGTTACCACCACGGTAGAAGCCGAAAGCTTCTGGTGGGGACTGAAGTGCGACGCTCGCTGCTATATCTCTGAGATGTGTGCATACGACGCAGCTGTGACAGAGAATCAGATAGATGCTGGTGTTGTGTCAATGATAGATTCCGAGGTTAGCATTGTAAAAACAGAGGATAACTCTTACCAGTTTACTGGTCTCTCCCCTCTGCGTAAATATTCCTACCGCGTTTGCGCTTTGCACGGCGTTACCCCTAGTCCATGGAGTAACAGCGTAGAGGTAACGCTGGGTAATGGGACTTCAATAGAGGGAGTCAACGAAAACACCCCCAGCCCCTCCCGGGATGGAGGGGAGGTTTATGACCTTGCAGGGCGTAAACTTAATTCAAAATTGCCGAAGGGTATTTACATCGTGAATGGAAAGAAAGTTGTAAGATAAACAAAAAGAAGGAGCCAAGCGGCTCCTTCTTTTTTGTTTGTTGTTGGTTTATCAGATAAGTCTTGTTCTTTCCTTTGTAGGTGAACCGGACGGTAGCACGGTTATCGGCAATGGCGCCTATGTGTATCTGTACATCCTTGCTGCTTGCACTGGCGGTATTCTTGGAACCTGACTGCAAGGGGGCATAGCGCAGGGTGCTGTTGGTAATCTCCTCGATATACACAGAGGGGTCAAAGTCTATGAGGGAGCCATCCACACGAGGCTCGCCATCAAGTACATGCTCCCACAGGGGGAGGTAAGGGTTCTGGGCAGAAAGAACGAGAAAGTAGAATAATGTGTAAATAAAAAGTCTTATTCTTATGTATGAATAAAGGTTTTATAGAGTTATTGTTGAACGCCTTTCATGCTGAGCGAGATGCGGTCGCGCTGCAGGTCAACTTCCATCACACGTACCATCACATGCTGGTGCAGGCTGACAACGGTGGTGGGGTCTTTCACGAACTTATCGGCTAACTGGCTGACATGAACCAGCCCCTTGGTGTGAACGCCCACATCTACGAAAGCACCGAAGTTGGTGATGTTGCTGACAATGCCAGGCAGAATCATGCCAGGGCGAAGGTCGGACAGCTCGTGCACGGTGGGATCGAAGGCAAACTGGGTAAGCGGCTTGCGAGGGTCGCGACCAGGTTTCTCCAGCTCTGCCATAATATCCTGTAGGGTGGGGAGTCCCACAGTATCAGAGACGTAGCGGTTGATGTCTATCTGGCTTCGCTTGGCGCTGTCAGAGAGCAGGTTCTCTACCGTACAGCCACAATCCTTGGCCATCTGTTGCACAAGGGCGTAACGTTCTGGGTGAACGGCGCTATTGTCCAAAGGCTCTGTGCCGCCCTGCACACGCAGGAAGCCTGCACACTGCTCGAAGGCCTTGGCGCCCATACGAGGCACCTTCAGCAATTCGCGACGGGTACGGAAGGCTCCATTTTCTTTTCTGTAGTCTATGATGTTCTGTGCCAAGACAGGACCTAAGCCGCTGACGTAGGTCAACAGGAACTTACTGGCCGTATTCAGGTTTACGCCTACGCGGTTCACGCAGTTCTCCACGGTCTGGTCGAGGCTTTTCTTGAGGGCAGCTTGGTTGACATCCTTCTGGTACTGGCCTACACCTATGCTGCTGGGGTCTATCTTCACCAGCTCAGCCAAGGGGTCCATTAGGCGGCGTCCTATGCTGACGGCTCCACGAACGGTAACATCCTCGTTGGGAAACTCCTCGCGGGCTACCTCGCTGGCGCTGTAGATGCTGGCACCGTCCTCGCTGACGCTATAGACCTCCGTACCTTCTGGCAGTTCCAGATGGTTGATGAAGTCCTCCGTCTCGCGCCCTGCCGTGCCGTTTCCTATGGAGATAGCCTGAATCTTGTATTTCTCTATCAACTTACCCACTGTGAGCATAGCCTGTACTCGTTCATTACGGGGAGGGTGGGGGAAGATAACATCGTGGTGCAGCAGGTTGCCTTGGTCATCTAGGCAGACAACCTTGCAGCCTGTACGGAAACCTGGGTCTATACCCATCACACGTTTCTGACCAAGCGGGCTGGCCATCAACAACTGCTCCAGGTTGCGAACAAAGATGCGTATTGCCTCCTCGTCGGCTTTCTGGCGCGATGAGGCTGCAAACTCGTTGCTGATGCTGGGTTCCAAGAGGCGTTTGTATCCGTTCTCAATGGCTGCCTGAACAGCCTGGCTGCATTCGTTGTTGCCTCGCACAAACTGACGGCTCAGACGTTCTATGGCCCTTTCATCATCTACGCTGATGCTGATACGCAGGATGCCTTCTGCCTCGCCTCTGCGCATAGCCAGCAAGCGATGGCTGGTACAGCGGTCCAGTCGCTCCTGCCAGTCGAAGTAATCGCGGAAGTTCTGTCCCTCGGCATCCTTGCCCTTTACCACTTTGCTGCTGATAACGGCATGCAAGCTGAAGGTGGTACGCAGGGTGTTACGGGCACGTTCGTTCTCGCTCACCCATTCGGCAATGATGTCTTGGGCACCTTGCAATGGATCCATGGGACAATCCTTATAATGTGCCAGCAGCGAAGAGAGGGATTCCGGGCCTTGTCGCATCAGGCGTTTGGCCAGAGGCTCCAGTCCTGCCTCGCGTGCTACCTGTGCGCGCGTACGTCTTTTTTGTTTATATGGCAGGTAGATGTCCTCCAACTCTGTGCTGTCCCAGCAATTCTGTATGCGCTCAGCCAATTCGGGCGTAAGTTTTCCCTGTGTCTCTATGGTGCTGAGGATGTACTCGCGGCGTTTCTGCAGCTCTGTAAGCTTGTCCAACTCATTGCTTACCTGTGCCACCTGAATATCGGTCATGCCACCAGTAGCTTCCTTGCGGTAACGACTGATAAACGGGATGGTAGCACCCTCCTGCAGCAATGCTACGGTATTGGCAACGTGTTGCTCTTTAAGTCCCAGTCTTTGGGCGATTATTGATTCAAAAGTCATAATTAGCGGTTGGCAGCCTCTCCCCGGCCCTCTCCCAAGGAGAGGGGGTTAGTTGATTTATATTTTTCACTTTTCACTCTTTCACTTTTCTCTTTTAATTATTCTCTTTTATCTCTCATTCAAATCTCTTGCCCCTTGCCCCTTGCTCCCAAGAAACTTGAGGAAGGGGAACTTCCGAAAGTTGAATTCTTCACTCTTCACTCATTCTTTCCAACGCTATGGCAATCTCCTGCGCTACGCGGGTGACGTAGGGGATGATGATGTTGCAGTTGGGGCGATCTTCTATCAAGCGCCAGAATTCCTCGAACTCGTAGCTGAGACGGTGGCGCGAGGGGTCGGCCCGGAAGGTCTGAGGCTCCTGGCCGCGCAGGTGCAGGGTGAACTCCTGCAGGACGCTGACAGAGCCTTTTACCTCAATGTATCCCTTCTCGCCCTGTATGCAGGCGAAGCTCAGTCCGTCTGAATCCTTGGCCGCTCCCATGCTGACTACCGAAGTGGGGTACTGCATTAGCAGGGTTCCGCTAATGTCTATGCCGTTCCAACCTAAGTTGCGGGCATACCGGATGGTGCGTGGGGGACCGAACAGACCGATGGTGAAGCAGAGGTTGTAGATGTTCAGGTCGCGCAGGCAGCCGCCAGCCTGTTCAGGATTGAAGACAGGTGTAATCTCCCCCTTCATGTATCGGTCGTACCGACTGCTGTACTGAGCGTAGCAGCCGTTAACCATGCGGATGGTTCCCAGTTGGGGCAGGAGGTCGGTGAGCTGGCGGAAGAGCGGCATATACAGCAGGCTGAAGGCCGGCAGGCAAAAGACGCAGCGCTGGATGGCCGCATCAAAGAGCAGGTCCGTCTGGGCACGGTCCACGGCGATGGGCTTCTCCACAATCACATTATGCCCGGCCTCGATGGCCTGCATGGCATACTGGTAATGAACGTGGTTGGCATTGGCGATATACACAAAATCGGCCTCCGCCTCCTGCAGCATCCGTGCATAGTCAGTGTACACGAATCCTGTGGGTGCGTAGGCCTGGCACAGGTCTATGGCATGTTCCACACTTCCCTCGCGCGAGAAGATGCCTGTTACCTCTATCTTCCCCGCAAATTCGTGCTGAAGCATTTTCAGCACCTCCTCAACGATTTTGCCTGTCCCGGCTATACTGATTCTTATCATCTGATTCCGTAGTTTATTCCATGGCAAATTACGGAATTTATGAGAAGAAAAGCAACCGAAACAGGCAAAAATATAATCTCAGGCAAAAAAAAGTTGTCAGAAGCTGAGGTTTACGCCGCCCATGAAGGTAGCCTTGGGCATGTAGAATCCGGCATACGTCTGGTAGCGCTCGGCCAGCAGGTTGTCCCCCTTGGCAAAGACGGACATCCAGGGCAGTACCTTATAGCTGACGGTGGCATTCAGCAGGGTGAAGTTCTCCTTCTGCGCATCGGCGCCTGTGCTGATATACAGACCGCTGATGTTCTGCAGACCTGCCGATACAGTCCACTTCTGACTGTGGTAGTTGGCACCGATGTAGAGCTTGCCCTCGGGAGCGCCGGTGACGGGCTTGTCCATACGCAGGAAGGAGTAGTTGCCGTTTACGCTCCAGTTGTCACTGATGGCATAGTCGGCTGACAGCTCAATACCCCAGTTCTCGAACTCGCCGGTATTCACATTGCGGGGGCGTCCGTTCTCCCTTATGGTATTGATCAGGTTCTTACCCTTGATATAGAAGATGTTGGCGCCTACGTGCGCGCGCTTCCCGATGCGTTGGGTGTAGGCAATCTCGTAGTTCATCATGCTCTCGGGCAGCAGATCGGTTGTTGCGGGCGGGAACATATACATCTCGCGGATGATGGGGTTGCGGAAGCCCTTGCTCACCAAAGCCTTGATATCGGCATCGCGGTTCAGGTGGAAGGAGAGGCCGCCCTGAGGAACTAGTTCCGTGCCTACGACAGAGTGCCAGTCAACGCGCAGTCCTGCATCCAAGGTCAGCCACTTGCAGATATCCTGACGGAAATCTACGTAGGTTCCTACCTCGTCGGCATGCTGCTTCTCGACCAGATTGCCATCGGCATCCTTTACCAGATAGGTTTTGTCGCCAGATATCTTGTCTTCGTTCCAGGCACTGCCGCCGAAGTGCTGCCAATCAACTCCCACTGTTACGGTGTTTCCACTAAAGAAGTGTGCACTCTGATACCATGTGATGCCTGCTATGTAGTCATCGTGTTTGTAGAGGGCAGTCTTAGGAGTTCCGCCTACGTTATATCCATCGTCGATGTTATGGTGACCCCAGTCGCAGAAGGCACGCAACGTACCACTGGTTTTACTGAAGCTGTTGCTCAGGCTGATGCTGGCCAGTCCGCGTGTAATCTTAGAATCGTTATCCAGCAGGGGAGCATAGGAGGGTCCGGGGTTGCTGGCATTGAAGTGTGTGACGTTAGCGTCGGCATAAGCCTTCCAGTGCTCCGAGAAGTCGTATCCTAACCTGGCAAAGCCGCCAAACTGCTCAAACTGGCTGTTGTCGCGATGCCCGCTTGTGCGCTGGTACTGTGCGCCGACTACGCTGCTGAACTTACCCATGCGGAAGCGGTTGACACCATCGGCCTGAACGGTTCCGTAGCTGCCGCCCTGCAGACGGATATTGGTCTTGCAGCCGTCCTGGTTCATTTGGCGTGTAACGATGTTCAGCACTCCGCCCATGGCATTGCTGCCGTAGAGCAGGCTGGCAGGACCGCGCAGCACCTCAACCTTCTCGGCCATCATGGTCTGGTAGGCATCAGGGATGGGATGTCCCATCAAGCCGGCATACTGAGGCTGTCCGTCAATGAGCACCAGCAGCTGTGCGCCGCTTCCTACGCCACGAACCTTCAGGCTTCCTGCAGCTCCTGTACTAACACCATAGCCCAGCATCCCTCTGCTGGTAGAGAACAGACCGGGTGTCTGCTCCATCACGGTAGGAAGGACAGAGGAGCGGTAGTGCTCGTTGAGCTTCTCATTGCTGATACTGGTAACGGTAAGGGGCAGGTAGCGTGCATCGGTGGCATTGCGTGTGCCGGTGACCACCACCTCGTCCATCTGGGTGGTATCCCTTAGGCTTTCATTCTCAGCCTGCAGGGTAAGGCAGGATATTCCTGCGCCTAAGAGTAGTAAAGTACGAATATTCATATTCAGGTTGGTTTGTAAATCCAGTTAATAAATCAGTGCGCAAAGGTATTAATAATGTACGCACGAAGCCAAACCAATATTTCGCAGTGTGTTACCAATATTTCCCCTTTGGGGGGCATGAGGCCTATTTTATATTCTTAGGCGTAAAGCCCAAATGTTCCGATACATAACGTGAAAAATGAGAAAGGCTGTCGAAATTCATCTTGTCGGAAATTTCTTTAGCCGTGAGTTTGCGGTGCATCAGCAGATGCCTGATTTCCATTACCGTAAACTGCTGAATCCAGTAGCTGGGGGTGCGTCCGCTTACCTGGGTGGATATCTTATGCAGATGCTTGGGCGTGACGCAAAGCGCCTCGGCATAAAAGGCTACCGTACGGTGCTGACGGTAGCTGCCGCCCTCCAGCATCTGAATGAAGCGTGACATGATGTCGGCTGCCCGCTGGGTGGCCTGCTCGTGTTCGAAGAGGGCTGCGTGGGCATTCATGGCATCCAGGTAAAGGGTGCGCATACCCTGCATGACCGCCTCCTGCCTGTAAGCCTGGGGCGTATGTTCTGTGCGGAAAGCCACATCCAGGAAATCATGTTCCAGAATAGCAAGCATATCACCCTCCAACCGGAAGATGGGGTGCATGAACAGGTGCAGCCATCCGCAGGTACCGTAGCTGCTGTGCGGCATACAGCCGGCCTGCTGGTCGGCAGGGAGCAGCAACTGGTACAACCGGCAATCTGCAGAGGGGCGGACATTGCCTACGTGACTGGCCATGACTATCATGCAGCAGCCTGCCGTAAGCGTATGCTCGCGGCCCGAGAAATGTAGCTGGCAACTGCCGGCGGTACAGAGGAGATGTAATATCTGTTGTTGCATGACTGAACGCCCTCTTGAATTCTGAGAGCAAATTTACGGTTTTTAATTCATAATTTTTGTTCTGCTCCCGATTATTTGTAACTTTGCCCTGCAAAATAGCCTAAAGATGAACCAACTATTATCCAAAAACAGTATTTTCCTAGTTTTTCTGCTTTGTTGCAGACTATGTTTTGCCGATGAGCAATGGGAACCCCAGGCCGACAGCGCCGCCATTGTGGTGAGCGGCAGGGCCCGGTTTACGGTGCTTACGCCCCGCCTGATACGTATTCAGTACAGCAGTACCTCCAAGTTTGAGGACAGAGCCACCTTTGCCGTTGTGAACAGGCGGCTGCCTGTTCCCCGTTTCACACAACGAACGGAGGACGGTTACCTGATTATAGAGACGGACAGCCTTACGCTCCGGTATAAGGTAGGTTCCGCCATCACTGCTACACAGAAGAACAGCAAGATCCTGGGCATTACCTTCAGGATGAACGGACGTACCATCCTGTGGTATCCAGGCAAGGATGATGCCATGAACCTGCTGGGAACACAGAGGACGCTGGACGGTGATATTGGCGATACGCATCGTGTGTCGTTGGAGAAAGGCTTGCTCTCGCGCGATGGATGGGCTGTGCTCGACGAATCGCCCCAGACGAAGCGAGGAGACGGCAGCCGCTCTTTCCCCTTCGGTGCTTCTGTGGATGATATTCCTTGGGTAGATACACCCCTCGACAGCAGGGCATTCGATTGGTATTTCTTTGGCTACGGCCATCAGTACAAGGATGCTTTGGGCGATTATGTGAGGATTGCCGGTCGCCAGCCTTTGCCTCCACTTTATATGTTTGGCTATTGGTACAGCAAGTATCAGGCTTATTCACAAAGCGAGTTCCAGCAGATAGTGAAGGATATGGAGAGCAAGAACGTACCCCATGATGTGCTGATGCTGGATTGCGACTGGCATCAGAATTCATGGACGGGTTGGACGTGGAACAAGTCGCTCATTCCCACGCCTAAGAACTTGCTTAGTTGGATGCATACCCATAACACGCGCACGGCCCTGAATCTGCATCCTGCCGACGGAATAGGGAGCAGCGATGATAATTTCAGCAAGATTCGTGATGATATGGGGCTTCCTGCCGATGCCACAACTGTTCCCTGGCAATTGGAGGACAGCACCTTTTATCGTACTTTCTTCAAGAATATCATTCGGGTACGCGAGAAGGAAGGGGTGGACTTCTGGTGGCTGGATTGGCAGCAGGATAAGACTAGCAGCTACATTGCGGGCCTGGGCCATACCTTCTGGTTGAACCATGTTTTTTATAATGACATGCGCCTGAACCGTCCCGACCGCCGTCCTGTGGTCTTTCACCGCTGGGGCGGAATGGGCAGTCACCGCTATCCGCTGGGATTCTCTGGCGATACGTTTGCTACATTCGGAACCTTGCAGTTCGAATCGTATTACACAGCCACCTCGGCCAACGTGTGCTTTGGCTATTGGGGACACGACGGAGGCGGTTACCTGCAGCCCAACGATATAAAGACCGACCCCGAATTGGTGCTTCGCTGGATGCAGTTCTGTGCCTTTCAGCCTATCTTCAGGACGCACGGCTCCAGTCAGAGTAGCTGTGAGCGCCGTATCTGGAAGTTCTCGAACTTCAACCTCCAGAATCAGGTCTTCCAGTTCCGCTACTCCTTAGTACCTTATATTTATACAGCCGCTCGCGAGGCATACGATACAGGTGTTTCTATCTGTCGTCCTCTCTACTATGAGTGGCCCGAGGAGAACCGCTCCTATACCACAGAAGATGAGTATCTCTTTGGTTCGCAGATGCTGGTGGCTCCCATCTCCACGCCCGTCAGCAGCGATGATACCAGCGAGCGCGATGTCTGGTTGCCAGAGGGTGAGTGGTTTGATGTATGTCGTGGCTTTATGCGCGAAGGCGATACACGTTTTACAGACCAATATGCGCTCAACGAGATTCCCTATTTCATCCGCCAGGGCAGTATTATTCCCACCTACGAGCCAACCGTTCAGCATCTGAAGAAGCCTATCGACAAACTGGTGCTGTGGGTGATTCCTGGCGAGGGTGAAGGACGTTTCTACGAGGATCATGGCGATAACGAGGAGTACCGCAATGGTGCCTTTGCCGTTACCCGTTTCCGCCAGCAACGTGGTGGCGATGTTGTAACGCTGACAATAGCTCCCAGGGAGGGAAGTTACGAGGGTATGCCTGAGAGCCGCGATGTGGAGGTGCAGTTCTGGGCGCAGGAACAGCCTTATCAGGTTACAATAGATGGTCAGGAGGTTACAGAATGGACGTACGACGAGGTGTTGCGCCGTCTTACCCTTCAACTTCCTGCTCGTGCCTGCAACACCGAGAGCACCATCTGCCTTTATGCCAATGCAACGGATATTGCAGCGCAGAAGGGTGGGGAAGGTCCTGTCCTTCGCTATCATACGGCACAGGCTTTGCTGGAGCTGAGAGACACGCGCTCTGCCCAGCGGATATGTATTAGTATTGTGGATTTGGGTGGTCGTGAACAGCTGCGACAGGTTTACGCTAACACCTCCGAGGTACAGCTCACTCTTTCTACCCTGCCTGCAGGGGAATATATCTGCAGGGCTAATGTTGATGGTAAAGTTATCACCCGAAAAATCATTAAGTTATGAAATATATACTCAACCTCCTGTTTATATTCCTTTCCCTCTCTGCAGGGGCACAGGATATGTCTCGTCTCTTTGCTGTAGGCAGTGCCGTTCCTGGGGGAATTCAGGAACTTACGGCCTTCCCTAATAAACAGTTCAAATATACGGGAACGCTCTATCAAGGAACCCTGGCGATACGTAACCAGGGGTCGATTAAGCGTTATCTGAAACCTACCTATGAGGATTCCTATGTGGTCAACAATACGTTGCCCTACACGCTTAGCAGTGACAGTGCAGCCTCCCAGTGGGTGGTGCCCGTTACCGAGGATATCTATCGCATCACCGTGGACCTTAATGCCAAGACCCTTCATGGCGAGCTCTTCACAGCCTGGAACGAGTTGTTCATTGTAGGCGGCGCTACGGAATGCGGATGGGTAACCTATACCTTCCTGCCCTTCACACGCGACCCTGAGGAGGTCTGTGCATGGGATTGGACGGGCGAGCTGAAGGAAAGACCCGAGTTCGGAGAGCCTCGTAGGTTCAAGTTCAGCGGGCAGAATGCCTGGGAACCTAAGATGCTTCACCCCTTTACCTCGGACGAGGATGTGCTTGGCAGTACTCAGCTATGTACAGGTGGTACGGAGGATCGCAAGTGGAGTATCACGAAGGAGGGCTATTACCACATTCGTGTGGATGTGTTCCGCGAGACGGTAAGGGCCGAGTATCTGGGTGCTTCGATGCCTGGAGAAGGAGGGGCAACCAGCATTGGCCCCTCTCCCCAGCCCTCCCCCAAATGGGAGGGAGAGGTTTACGACCTTTCGGGTCGTAAACTTAATTCAAAATTCAAAATTCAAAATTCAAAATTGCCGAAAGGAATCTATGTCGTGGGAGGAAAAAAGGTAATTAGATGAGAGATGATAGATAATAGATGATAGATGTTCGGAATTACGGAATTACGAAATCACGGAATCTCTCATCTATAATCTCTCATCTATAATCTATAATCTGTCTTCTTATCTCAGCTTGTGTTTCTCGAAGTGGCCTCTGGCGTAGGTGAAGTAGAAGAAGGTGCCCAGGAGGTTGCTAATCCAGGCAGCCCAGAAGGCGATATCGTAGGAGGTGTGCTCCACGATGATTCCACCCAGTATGATGCCCAGTCCTACACCTAAGTCCCAGGCGGTCAGCAGGGTGCTGTTGGCTGTTCCTCGCTGGCTGTTGGGAGCCAGATTCAGGAACATTGTCTGGAAGGCAGGGAACATGTGTCCGTTGCCCAAACCTATTATCAGCGCCGCTCCGTAGTATCCTATGGGATTGTGAACGGCAGCGAAGAGTAGGTAACCGAAGAGCGATACCAGCACGCCGTGTGTGGCATTCTTTGTCACAAGGCCTTTGCGCAGCGAGCGGGCGCCTACCAGACGACTTGACATTAGACCTAGGCTCAGCAGGGCAAAGAAGATGCCCGTTCCTGTGGTGATGCCCAGCTGCTCCTTGCCATAGATAGCCAGATAGGTACTGATAACACCATAAGAGAAGCTGAATCCGGTCATACAAAGAGCCTGGCTCCAACCTTTTAATAAAAGGAAGCGGTCCAGCTGAATCTTGGGTTTTTGTATGGGAGCAGTCTCGCGTGGCTTTAGCTTTAGCGTACTATTGATAAGCAAGCCTATTCCAGCCGTCATCAGCGATACGCAGAAGATGAATGTATAGTTGTTGGTCCACTGATAGATAAGCAGTCCAACGGTGGGCGATATGGCAGTGGCCATGTTGTTGCTCAGTCCGTAGTAGCCTATTCCCTCCGCTCTGCGAGTGGGGTGCAGTACATCTATGGCAACGGTGCTGTTGGCAACCGTCGTAGCTCCTACGGGAGCACCGTGCAAGGTTCGGATGATGCAGAAGGAGAGTAGCGAGCCTGCCACGATGTAGCCGCCAAAGAGGATGAAGAACAGGAAGTAGCAAATCAGCAGGACTGCCTTGCGAGGGAAGCTGTCCACAAAGAATCCGCTGAAGGGCCTTATCAACAATGCCGTAAGGGCATATCCGCTCAGCACCATTCCTATCTGGTCTTTGTTGGCTCCGAATTCCTCGCTCAGGTACAGGGGCAGCAGGGGCGTCAGAATCATGAAGGAGAAATATATCATGAAATTGGCGCTCCACGCTTTTAGATAGTTGCTATTCCAGAGTTTTTCCATTTTTTTTGTTGGCCGTTACCTGATTTCAGGTTGCAAAGGTACGCACTTTTCCCCAAAAAACAGGGTAAAATCAGAAAAGAAACCATCCCTTCGGTAGGACAAATAAAAAATTTACGTATTTTTGTGCATAAATTAACTTAATAACAAACTAAAAACGAGAACAACATTATGAAAAGAACAACCTTATCCCTGTTGGCTTTTGCCTTTGGCTTTTCTGCCTTGTTTGCCCAGCAGGCTATCTTCGAGCGTCAGAACATTGTATCCCCCCAGAAGAACGACGACGGTACCGTAACCCTCCGCCTGCATGCCCCCAGTGCACAGAAGGTCGAGGTGATGGGCGACTGCATAGACGGCTATCGCAAGGAGATGGCTAAGGGCGAGAATGGCGTATGGACTTTCACCACGCAACCTCTTGCCCCAGAGTTGTACAGCTATCGTTTCTATGCCGACGGGGTAGAGTTGCAAGACCCTGCCAACTGGCACCGCAGTCGCGATGTACGCAGTTTCATGAGTACCTTTATTATAAGTAAGGAAGAGGGTGACTGTGGTTATCTGTACGGAAACCACGATGTGCCCCATGGCAATATCCAGCAGATCTGGTATGATAGCAAGACACTGGGCATGTCTCGCCGTATGAGCATCTATACCCCCGCAGGATACGAGAAGGGTGGCAGCTATCCCGTCCTGTATCTGTTGCACGGAATGGGTGGCGACGAGGATGCATGGCTTACATTGGGTCGTGCCTCACAGGTATTGGATAATCTGATTGCCCTGGGCAAGGCTGTTCCCATGATTGTGGTAATGACCAACGGACATGCCGACAATGATGCCAGTCCCGAGTTTACTGCCCTAGCACAGCGTGGCCGTCAGAAGGCCAGCTTCGAGGAAAGTTTCCCTGAGATAAAGAGCTACATCGAGAAGAATTTCCGTGTAAAGAAGGGTGCCGACAATACCGCTATGTGCGGACTTAGCATGGGCGGATTCCATACTTTTCACATCAGTCTGATGAATCCTGGCATGTTCGGCTACCTGGGTCTTTTCTCGGCAGCTGTCAGGATGGACCGCGGTTCCGACAAGCCCATCGACCAGCAGATAGCCGAGAGTGCCGAGGTAAGCGGTCAGATTGCTGCTGTCTTCAAGGCCAAGCCCCATCTCTACTGGATAGGTATTGGCAAGACAGATTTCCTATATGAACAAAATAAGGGCCTGCGAGCTTACCTGGATAAGATGCAGTACCCTTATGAGTATTTCGAGAACGAAGACGGACACATCTGGCGCAACTGGCGTATCTACCTGAGTATCTTCACGCAGAAGCTTTTCAAGTAGCGGCCTTTCCTGCCAGATACATACCCAGAATCAGGGTGGCGGTTCCGCAGATGGCCATCAGCGTAATGCGCTCGTCCAGTATCAGGTAGGAGAAGAACATCGTCCAGAAAGACTGCAGATAGATGATGTTGGTGGCACGTACGGTGCCCAGTCTTTTCAGCGTCCAGTTCCATGCAACGAAGCAGAGCATGGAGGCAATAACACTTAAATAGAGCAAGTTCACCCATACGGCGGGCTTGCTCAAAACATTTATATCCACCATCAGCGGACTCTTTATCCACAGATAGGGTAGGATGGTGAGTATGCCGTAGATGAAAATCTTACGTGTGATGAACAGGGAGTTGTAGTGTCTCGACAGCTTCTTTATAATCAGCGAATAGCAGGCCCACGTCAGCGAGGCACACAATGCCAGAATATCGCCCTTGGGGTTCAGGTGCAGCATCAGCTGTCCGTTCAGGATTACCAGTGCCATACCTCCGAAGGCCAGCAGCGAACCTATCATCTGTCTGGTGCACATGCGCTCGTCCTTGTAGAATATCGCCATCAGCACGGCTGTTATCAGAGGGGTAGAGCCTACCAGAATGGCTACGTTAGAGGCTGTACTGTACATCAGAGCCATATTTTCTGTCAGGAAGTAGAGCGAACCGCCCATGATACCCAGTACCAGCAGCAGAAGTTCGTCTTGCCAGTTGTCGGCCCACAGCCTTTTGTACGAGAAGAACCAGATACAGATATATGCCAAGGTAAAGCGGTAGAAGAAGATGTCGGATGGCATCAGCCCGCTTTCCAGCAGAATTTTTGTTGAAACAAACGTTTCACCCCAAATAGCACAGACACCAAGCGCTGTAACGATGGCAAGGTTCTGTTTAATGCTTTCAATCCAATTGTTAACCATGTGTTTTTTGTAAAAATCGGCCGCAAAGTTACGATTAAACGAGAGATAAACGAAATAAAATTGAATTTTTATTTCTTTATCCGAGTGATAGTAAGTTCGAGAGATGGTCTCAAAGTTACGATTAAACGAGAGATAAACGAAATAAAATCGATTTTTTATTTCTTTATCCGAGTGATAGTAAATTCGAGAACTTTTGGATTAATTCATAATTGCCACTTCGTTGACTTTCCCCTTCGGGCCGTCGAGCTAAACCTTCTCGCTTCCAGCTCGCGACCCCTTCGGCGTTCTTCACTCTTCATTCTTCATTAAAGAGGGGGCCCGAAGGCCCGCTCTTTATCAGTTTTGTCCGCCACCGCCTCCGGTGTTACCGCCGTTGTCGCTACCGCCTTGGTTCTGACTCCCCTCGCCTTCGGGAGAGGGGTCGGGGGTGAGGCTGCTGTTCTCGTTATCCTCAACAATTCCGTCGTCCGAACTGGTGACACGCTTCACCTCGTTGCCGTTGCGGTCGTAGCAGGTAATCTGCACCGTAGTGTCCGCCAGCTCGTCCTTCAGCTCCGTGTTGGGCGTGAAGATAATACGGCGGCTGGTAATGAGGCCTGCCTTTACCTCGTTCACGGTGGCAACACTCTTGGCACGCAGGCCGAAGCGCATGGTTCCCAGTCCTGGCAGTGCCACGCTGTGGCCCTCAGTGGCCCATGCCTTGATTACCTCGCCGGCTGCATCCCAGCATGCCTGCATGATACCTCGGCTTACGCCGCTGCGCAGAGCAGCCTCCTTAATCACCTTGTCCTGTGCCAACTGAGCATACATCTCAGGCTGCATCACATAGCGGTGGGTGCCTTCGTACTTGCCAATCTTCTGTAGTTTCTCAATTGCTTTAACTTTCAACATAGCAAAAATGTTTTAAATGGTTTGTAAATAAATTTCCTTTGTCGCAGAAAGTTCTCCGGTTGGGCTCTCGTGAGGGAAATCTTCTTAGTGCACGTGGGGATTTTTGCGGCCTCGTGTGGGAGCATTTTTCTATCTCTTTCTTTTGACACTGCAAAGGTACGGCAATATTTTGGAATGTCAAAAAATATGATACCATAAAACGACGTTTTGAAAAGTGTAAAACGATAAAAAAAATTATACACCATGAATGTGGTTACAATTACAGTATTACAGTTTCTTGAAAAAGTCGTGATTCACTTTTACTACTATATAATATAATATATATATTATATTATATAGTAGTAACTATTATTAGCTCCTTTGGAGAAAAACTGTAATTGTAATACTGTAATCACTCAGACGGTTTTCTTGAAAGGTGCTGGCATCGCCCAAGGAGTGTCCCACGGACTGGCTGCTGATAGGCTACGCCATGGCGGTAGTGGAGAACGGCAAAGCCCTCCCCGCCGTGCCGATGCTGAAAGGTTTTTCACTGGCAATGAGTTAGTTATGGCTCAGGGTACGGTTCTCTGATTCGCGGAAGAAGGCTGAAGTCTGATGGCTGAAGTCTGAAGTAGGATGTAAGAGGGCTGATGTCTGATGTAAGATGTAAGATATTGCTGATACTTCGTTGAACGTTTACCATTAAAAAAGCCCTTGAGCAAATGTGCTCAGGGGCTTTCTTGTTATGGTTAGAAGTTTTCCTTACTTCATCATCACCTTCTTCCTATCTACGACATAAAGTCCCTTTTTAAGTGAAGAATGAAGAGTGAAGAGTGAAGAATCTTCTTTTGAATTTTGAATTTTGAAATTTGAATTAAGGCAGCGTCCTGCAAGGTCGTAAACCGCTCCCTCCCATTTGGGGGAGGGCTGGGGAGAGGGGCCTATTCCCGTTCCTTCCTCTACTGTGATGGTCTTCGTGTCGAAGATGAAATGATTACTGTAATCTAAGCTTCGCATATTGTTTGCCATGAGCAGGTCTATGGAGTATTCTCCAGGTTCCAAAGGCTCTGGCAGAGATATGTAGTCGGTACAACTGTTGCCTGTCTCGAGATAGATTCTCTTACATAGGTCTTCCGAGAAATCCACCAACTCCTCTTCATCCTCGTCGTTTACCTTGTAGATATCGGCATATATGACAGAGTCGTAAGTCTTGCCGGTTTGGTTAACAACCTTGAAGTCCAGTTTGTAAATAGGATTCCCCTGCAGGTCTTTATCCTGATTGTATGCTAATTCTTCGCACCTGAACTGAAGCTCCTCGATGTCGAAGAACTTTGTGCCTATATGGCCTGATGAATTGCTAAGCTCGGAACTATCGTAACCCTCAAAATCATAGGCCTGATCGGGTATGACTAGCTCCATAACATAACGTCCGGATGTATCGACCGAGAACGGGAATGAGATGGTTGCCGTACTGTGGGCTTCGACCATTATGCTGACAATAACACTATTCTCAAACTCTTCCAACGTGGAGCCGTTCATCTTATATATCAGAGCTCTTAGGGCACCCGTGAAATCTTCGTCGCTGTTGTTTGTTATGGTAGCTGTGGTAATCTGCTTTAATCCCGTTTGTTTTATGCCGTCGATGCTAATGTCTGCGGCAGAGGCGGAAAGCTTGCCTAAAGGATGGAAGATGCGCTCTTCTACTTTCCCTTCGGCATTAACGACGACCTCTATGTATTTGCTTGGACCGAAGAGGGGCTTCCAGGGAGCGTTGGTGCCTGCCTCCTTATTATAGAGGACCATTTTGTGGCTGCCCGGAGCAAGTCCCTCGACCTCTGGGTATGTAAGATTCTGCCATGACGTCCAGTGAGCCATATCGTAGCCGGGGAATTCATAATCGTAGCCAAAGGCGTAATTATGGAAGTCCAGGGTGCCGTCGGGCATCTCCTCTGCCAGGTAGATGCTGTATGTTCCAGGACGCCATGATGTGTTACAGGCCTCGAAAGCATCCGAGAGATCATCTAAGCTATAATGCCAACCTGTGGTTAATAGGTAGCGGCCGTAATCGGTTGCGGGGCCCTTTGCGGGCTGCAGGCCTATAAGTGCTTCTTGCTCCCAGTTATAACCCTCAGCGGTTGTGCTGGTGACGCCTGGTACTATGTCGGCGGGATTCAGGATCGCAATCTTGAAGTATCCATTATACCAGCCTCCCCAGCCCCAGTTGACATGGTAGTAGCCGCTGCCGTTCATGGCCTGATAACCATCCACGACAAAGGCATGTCCACCATCATAGGCAAGACCGCAATAAACGAGGGGACGCCCCTCCTTCAGTTCGTTATAGATTAGTTCGTCCCATCCGCTCACTGTATAGTCTTCGGCATGAGCCGCATATACCCCTTGGTCATAGCCAAACAATTGGGTAAGCATGTCCACGTCGTAATACATGGCACCAGAAAAATCGGGGGTATAAGTCATCTGCACCGTCTGTCCGCAATAGCGCATCAGTCTGGCAACAGCCATCTGCTGGGCATCCGTGGTTTCCTTTGTATAGTCGTCCACCATGTTTTCCCATTCAAATGTTGTAACAGGTAATTCGTCATAAATCTTTTCGTCATCCGATACGTAGGCGGGAACAGGTGCTGCTATCGGTCCCTGGGGCCATTTGTGGTAATACATTACCTGCGCCAGGGCAGTTGCCATACAGCCTGTAATGCACAATTGTCCATCTTTCTCGGGGCAATATCTGTTATAGGGATTCTGTGGGTCGTAGGGGCTGGTGCCTTGATCCCAGAGAGCTGTTACCAGTGTATCTATGTCGTTGTGCAATGGTGCTGCCTTTGCCTTGGCATTCTGCTGACTGAGTCTGGTAATCTGGCTCTCCATTTCGTTCAGCCACCATTGCATGTTGTCGTTTACCTTCTTGGCATCAAAGCTGCCGTTTGTTGCATAGCCTAATACCAGATTGTCGCCTACGCAGTCGTCTCCGCTGACTACGACAAATCCCTTTCCCGCTTCGGCATTGAATACGTAGTAGGGACTGGCCTCGCTACTTGCGGTGCCCTTACCCAGGGCGCGATGTGGGGCACGCATGACCTCGTTCTGTAGTTGGACACCATGTTTCTGCAGGAAACTTGCAGCAGCCTGACGGGCAGCGGCAGGAGTGATAGGTTCTGCCATGATGCTAAGCACTGTCAACAGCAATGAAAGAAGGGTGATAAATCTTCTCATATTATCTTTAATTATATATGCCAATCTTTTTACGCGGCAAATTTACATGTTTTTTTCGTATTTCCATCAGGCGGATAGGGAAAATACACAAAACTATAGGTAGAACTTGCGGTTCAGCTTACCGTTGTAGGTTCTTTCTATGTGATCTGTGATGCTGAAGAGCTGGGGTACCTTGTAGTGCTCCAGCTTTTGCGTCAGATGGGCTGCCAGCTCTTTCTTGTCGATTGTTTTGTCGTCCTTTGGTACTACAAACAGCCTTAGCACCGTGCCCAGAACGGGGTGGGGGCTGGGTGTGCAGATGCAGTCGGCAACGGCAGGGAAGGACAGGGCGGCATCCTCTACCTCGATGGGATTGACCTTGTAGCCGCCTATATTGATGATGTCGCCCATGCGACCCGTCAGATGCAGGCGCCCCTGCTCGTCAATCCTGCCGCAGTCGGAGGTGAAAAGTGTGCCATCGTGCAGCACATTGCGCGTCAGACCTTCGTCGCCAACATAGCCCTCCATCAGGGTGGCTCCCTGGCAGGCTACGTTACCCTCGGGGGTGATAAAGACGGAGGAGTGAAGCATGGGGCGGCCCAGGCAGCCTGCCACGCAGTAATCCGAGTTGTAGTTGTGCGTGCAGATGATTCCCGTCTCGGTGGAGGCGTATGTGTTGTAAAGCCTGGTGTGTGGTAGAAGTTGGCATAGGGATTCCATGTCAGCCTGCGCCATGGGAGCGGCTCCTGTCTCTATGAAATCTATCTTGTCGGCGATGCCGGAGAACTCCTTTCGGGCAAACTGCAGCAGCATGCGTATGCTGGTGGGAACCAGGAATGTGGCAACCTTGGGATAGGGGAGGCGGAAGGCGTTCAGGAACAGGTTCATATCCTTCATGCCCGGGGTGATGCAGAGTGTGGCACCTACCATGATGGTGGGCCATATCTTGCTGAGGCTGCCTATGTGGTTGAGCGGTCCGCTGATGATGAACAGCAAATCCTCCGTGAACTGCATGGCGGAAATCAGGTTCTCGGCATCTGCCACGATGGCCTTGTGGCTAATCATAATGCCCTTCTGCTGACCTGTAGTGCCTGTGGTGTAGAGGATATCTGCCACGTCCACGGGGATGGTGCACGCGTTAATCTGATGCTGTATGGAGCCGAGGCGGTTGGGGGTACAGTCTTCCTCTACGGGTACAGCAGCTTTCCCTGCCAGATGTGTGGCAAAGTACTGAATCAGGAAGTCAATGCTCTGGGTATTGCGGACAAGCACAGCACTGCCTTCCGCCTGCTGATACTCCCTGCTGCGTTCCTTCACCTGCTGCCACAACTGCCCATAGGTGAGCGTTTCCCCGTCACAGATAACTGCCGGCTTGGCAGGATTTTCTTCTGCCCAAAGATTCAGATAATCTTCTATACAATGCATCTCTAAAACAGATTCTTCACTCTTCATTCTTCACTCTTCACTTTCAGCTTCTCCTCCACCATAGCAGCTATGCTGTCAAGGTTCCTGAGGTTCTTGGGTGTGGCGTCTTTCGCCTCTAAATCTATGCCGTACTCTGCCGATAGTGTCATTAGGATGGTTGTGACTCCCAGCGAGTCGAGGTCGCTAAACAGGAAGTCGGATTCCAAGTCCACCAATGGCAGCATGTCTTCCAATAATTCTTTTATTCTTTCTTTCATTTTTATTTCATTGAACATTGAGCGGTTAGGGGTTAGGGGTTAGCGTAAATTTTGAATTTTGAATTTTAATTCTTCACTCTTCATTCTTCACTCTTCACTTTCAAAAACAACGGCGGTATGACGTAGGCCATAAGGACTACGGAGAACATGCCCACTATGGTGACCTCTGCCAGCGAGCGGAGGGCAGGGTGGCGGGCAAATATCAGGGTGCCGATGCCTATGAACATGATCAGGGCCGAGAGGGCAATGGAGCGTTTGTGCGCAGCCAGCATCTTGCGGCCGTGCGTGCGTTCGTAGAGGCAGCCCTCGGTCATAAAGATGGTGTAGTCGTCGCCCTGGCCGAAGATGAACGTTGCCAGTATTACATTAACTATATTAAATTGTATGTCCAGAAGCCCCATGATGCCCAGAATCCATATCCAGCTGACGGCCATCGGCATGAAGGACAGCAGCGCCAGCCTGATATTGCCGAACGAGAACCACAGGAACAGAAAGACGATAAGGGCACAGGCCCATCCCACGTAGTTGAAGTTGTCCGTGAGATTGTTGGCCAAGGTGCTGTTCAGCCCTCCGATATCAAAGCAGAACGAGGTGGACGGCAGCACGGCGCTGATGGCCTGGCTGACAGAGTCTGTGGACGTTGCAGGGACTGTTACGATGTCGATAATGCGATAGCAGCCTGACAAGGAGTCGGTGCTGAGATGCGAGGCATACACATGTTGCAGCGGCTTAAAGAACGGGAAGTCCTGCGCCTGGTACTGCCTGCTTGTTATCTTGTGGAAGTTGTCGAAGGCATCGGCACTGAACCCTGCTGCGGTTGCTTCCTGCGTCAGTTGCTGACCGAGCAAGTGCGAGTGTTCACTTACGAACCTCTCCCATCTGTGAATCCTATTGTTTTGTTCAGCCCTGGAACAAAGGAACCTTTCCGACGAGGATAGGGAAGTGCCGCTGAACCTCTCGGCAACGTCCCTGAGCTTGTCCTGAATCTGCAGGGAGTTGTCCATCGCCTCTTCGATGGAGCTGCCCTTGCTGACTACATAAATGCTCCTATGGCCCTTGCTGCTGCCCTCCGTCAGCTGCCTGAGATACTCCATATCGGAGCGTTGACTGGCAGTCATGTAGTTGATATGGCTCATATCCACGTCAAAGCCCGTTCGCAGGCTGAACCATCCGAAGACAAGCGTCAGAATACCCATGAGCACAACGAGCCACTTCTTCTCCTCCAACCTGATATTGCCTATCCAATCCAGCAGGGGAGTGCGGGGGCTCTGTTGGGAAGCCTTGATATGGATGATATGTGGCAGCCATAGTATCACAAACAGGATGGTGCCTATCAGCAGGAGGGCGCTAAAGATGCCCAAGTCCCTCAGCGCAGCGGCCTGCAAGGGAATGAGAGCACAGAAGGCTCCTACGGTGGTGATGTTGCCAATGATAAGGGGTGAGATAATCTCGGAGAGTGCCTGCCGCGTGTCGCGGGTATGCGAGGCATGGGCTATCAGATGCAGCGGGTAGTTGACGGCTATGCCCACGATAATGCTGGATATGCCCACCACTATCAGGGATATGTTCTGATGAAATAGGGACAGCAGGCCCAGTGCAAAGAGCCAGCCCCATGATATGGACAGCACAACCAGCAGGATGTTGCGCAGGCTGCGGAAGGCATAGTACAGCAAGGCCAGAATCAGTATCACCGCCAGGCTGACGGACAGTATGCTGTCCTGCCTGATCTGCGTGCTGTTGCCCACGGCTATGGAGGGACCGCCTATGTAGCGGACGGATACGGCCGGGGAATGTGCCTGCACGCTATCGGCTACGGCATCGAGCATCTGCATGAGGCGGGCATTGTTGTGTGTCTCGCTGTTGCCGTAGGGCGAGGTCAGCGCCATCAGGCTCCGCTTCATGTCGTGGGTGAAGATATAGCCGTCGTACAGCTGGAAGCCGTCCGCTCCCCAGCTGCCCATCAGCTCGGAAACAACAGGTGTGAATAAGTTCAGCGGGTCGCGCTGCAGGTTGGCACTCAGGAGCCCCGAGGTGGGGTACATCAGCATGGTCAGGTCCTCCTGCAACTGCTTCCCGGTATAGCCGGGAACGGCCAGCAGGCTATCCATCCGCGTGTAATCGTTCTCTGTCAGGAAGAGCGGAATATGCTGATAGACAAAGTCCGTAACGGCCGAGATGCCGTCGTAATCCACCTGTGCCGTAACCTCGCGTATGATGCCTGACGTATCCGCTGCGGAAAGGTACTCGCCAAAGTCGTTCATGGCGCAGACAAGGGCATCCTCGTCTGTCTGCGTGGTATCCTCCATCTGGAAGATAGCCAGCAACTTGCTGGCACCTGATACGTCCTGATAGACCTGCAGCGACTCCTGGTACTGTTCGCCAAGGGGCAGGAAGGCCGAAATGTCCTCGTTGAAGCGTACCCTGGACACCAAGAGTATCAGCAATGCGGTAGAGACGCACAGGGTGGTCACACACATCGGCGTGTGACGGCGCATATAGTCGTATATCCTGAAGATGATGTCAGCCATTCTTGTACAATGTTTTTATCCAATCCATGAACGCATCCTTCCACTGCCTGCATTCGGGTGTCCCCTTGGTCTGGGAGGCCCCGAATCCGTGCCCCCCTGTCTGGTACTGAAGATAGCGGTGCGGAATGGCTCGCTCCGTCAGGGCAGCATCCAGCAGCTCGGCATTCCTGTATTGCACAATGGGGTCGTCCTGACAGTTCACCAAGAAGACGGGCGGACAGTCGGCAGGGACGTTCCGCTCCAGCGAGAGTAGTTCGCGCAGCTGCTGGTTGTTCTTGCGACTATCGCCCAGCAAAGCCCTTCTGGAGCGTTTGTGCACACAATCCTCCACCATCGTTACAACGGGATAAATGGGGGCCACAAACGACGGACGTTCCTGGGCGGGGAACAGTTCGGCACCCGACATCACCAAGTGTCCGCCTGCCGAGAATCCCATTGCTCCCACTTTCGCGGGGTCTATGCCCAGTTCAGCCGCACGGCTCCGTACCACGGACAGGGCTTGTTGGAGGTCGGCTTGCGCATCGGGGTATCTGACGCCCCTGAACAGGTATCTGTATCTGAGCACAAAGGCTGGCGTCTGTGCCGTTCTGTATTTCAGCAGGAAGGCCGATATGCCGTTTGCCTGCAACCATTCTGCCACACAGCGTCCCTCGGCATCCATATCGTGCCAGAAATAGCTTCCGCCAGGGCATACAATGACGGCAATGTCCGTCCTGCCCTTGGCAGGGTAGGGTGTCAGCCATACCTTCTTGTGGCAGGAAGTGCCCTCCCAGATATTTATCCGGGCAAAGCTGGCTGTTGCGATTGTCGCAAACAGTATGGTAAGTAAGAGCCTATGATTCATAGTTGTTACTCAGAGCAGACAATTTGTTTATATAGAATTTTCTGAACCACTTAGCGAGGTCCATTACAGTATCCCCTAACTGATTGAGCTGCTGCGGAGTAACTCTCTCTCCTACATGCAGTACAATAGGACTTCTGCGCATATATTTGCTGTTCTTGGGCAGCGCCTTGCAGGCACCATACAGCAGCAGGGGCAGGATGTCTATCCCTAAGTCGGTGGCCAACTGGAAAGCCCCCTTGTGGAACCTTCCTATCCGGCAATCCTCAGAGCGTGTGCCCTCGGGGAAGATGGCTATGGAGTAGCCTCTGTCTGTCAGGTCCTTGATTCGGGTTTTCAGTTGTTCGTATCCCATAGAGACGGGGTAGTATTCGGCATGACGCAGGATATAGCCAAAGAAAGGGCTGTTATAGACCCAGTCGTTGGTCAGGAATACCATCTTGCGCGTCAGCCCCAGCAACACCATCAGGTCTAGATGGCTCTGGTGGTTGCAGATGATGATGGCAGGCTTGCGGAAGGTCTCGGCAGGGGTGTTGACGATGCTCACCCTTCCGCTGGCCACGTACAGCAGCTTGGAAACCACCTTTCCCGTGACGTACAGCAGCGTATGCAATGGCATACTGCTTAGGTGGAACAGCTTGGCTATGGGCACATAGATCAGGGAGAGGGGTATGATGATACACAGTCCCACCAGATAAACCGTCAGGGCAAAGGCTGTACGGAATGCGGTATCAATGAACCTGAGCAGGTACAGGGGATAGCCCCATACAAAGGCCAGCAGGCACAGGAAGGTGTTCAGAATGAATATGCGCGTGAAGTCGGCCCCTGGACGGAAGTGCGATACACGCTCCTGACGGGGCGGATAATAGACATTCACGGGCACGGAGACAATCTTTACGCCATTCCAGGCGGAAGATACTAGCAGCTCCAGCTCTGCCTCGTATCGGGAAGTCAGCAGGGAGAGCCCGTGCAGCTTGTGCAGGGGATAAAGTCTGAAGCCCGTCTGTGTGTCGGGGACGTAATGCAGGGTCTGCACACAGAACCAGAAGTTGCCAAAGGCATTGGCGAACTTGCTGCCACCCGACCTTTCTACGCCGTCCAGCTTGCGTTGACCCAAGATGATGGCTTCGGGGTGGCGCTGGTTGGCATCGAGGAACAAGGGGATGTCCTCGGGGAAATGCTGACCGTCGGCATCCAGGGTGATGGCATAGGAGAAGCCCATCTCTATGGCCTTGCGAAGTCCGCGTTTCAGGGCGGTACCCTTGCCTGCGTTCCTTGGATAATCCACCAAGGTGATGCCCTCTGTCTGCAGGAGCAACTCGCGCGTGCCGTCGGTACTGCCGTCGTTCACCACAATAACATCCTGGCATTGCAGCAGGGTACGGCGGACCACATCAGCAATGGTTCCTGCATTGTTGTATGTAGGTATTATGGCGCAGATGCCCCTTTCGTGCAGCAATCTGGCTGTGTTGGCCGTATGCTTCTGTTCAGACGTCATTACAGGTGAATGAGATTTTGGCGTATATCGTCTCCTCGCCATCGTCCGCCACGGCCTTGGCGCTGACCTTACCCTCCGCCTCCTTGATGGCAGAGAGGCGCACCAGCACAATGTGGTCCGTTGGTTGGAGGATAGCCAGGAACTTGGCGTTCCTGATGGAGGTAAGCTGCAGGGGCCTGTGCAAATGCTCCGACAGCAGCTCCTCTGCTATCTGTACTATGCACACGCCAGGCGTAATGGGCATGCCGGGGAAGTGTGCCTGATAGATGATGCAATTCTTGTTGAGCTGTATGCCGTATGTGACACTCTCCGAGGTCTGTTGCACATCTTTTATATTATAAAGATTATTTCTTAGCTTCATTGTTAAGGGTAAACACTGATGGGTTGATAACAATGTTTTTCTTTATCGAGGAGAGCTGGATGGTGGTGCTGTCTCCGTTCTTCTCGAACATCTCTATTTGGGTAACAACCGCCTGCTTGCGATCATAGTAAAGAACAATCCGAGCAAACATCTGCTTTAATTCTTTTTTCTGGGGAACGAGTGTCAGAATATGTTGATTTCCAGTCGTTTCTGCGGTTGCGTGAAAGTCTTTCTTCTGTGATAATACCTTACCTAGATTGCTGGGTATCATGATGCGAATCATTTCCCGGATTCTCTTGTGCCGGTTGGCATTGAGGGTGTTGCTGCGCTTGCTATTCTTGAACAAAACCTTGTCGTCGTTGAGAATAAAAAGCGAGGCGTAGGGGGTAGTGTATTCCCATCGCAGGCGGTTGGGTTGTGTGCACCACATCCTGCCCTTTGACACCATGGCATCATTCAGCATCTTCAGGCGCTTGGTCTGCGTGAAGTCGGCCTGCACCGTCTCGACAGCCTGAGACGCCTTGCTAATCTCGTCTATGGCGCTTGTCTGTGCCAGAGCGGATGTAATGCTGCAGAGGCTAAATAGTATCGTTAGGATGATATAATTCATAATTCACAATTCATAATTGCCACTTCGTTCTCGCTTTCGCTCGCGACCCCTTCGGCGTTCTCAATTCTCAATTCTCAATTCACAACTGTCACTCCCCCAAAGGGGGAGCTGGAGGGGGCTTTTTATCTTGTTATAAAGTAGCACCCCGCCATTATCAGCAGGACGCCTATCCATTTGCCTATGTCAACATGCTCGTGAAAGAACACTATGGCGGCAACCATGCCAAACACGTAGCTCAGGCTGACCAACGGGTATGCCGTGCTGATGGGATAGTGCTTGATGATGTACATCCACAGCAGGCTGGCAGCACCGAAGCAGAGTCCGCAGAGGGCAAACTGCCAGTTCACCAGCGCAGAGCGCCAGAAGGAAAGGTTCCAGCCGAAGGGTTCCATCCTGAGCAGGCCGAACTTGAGCATTACCTGCCCCATGGCCAGCAGGAAACTTTGTATGAGGGCCAATGACAACAGACTTATATTCATAAGGCGGATTTTATAATGATGCTTTTAGAGTATATCTCGTAGGGCTCCGTGATGCCTTGCTGGTCGAGCACGGCCTTGAACGTAGATGGTACGTGGTTGTGAAGTCCCACCAGTACGCTGCTGGCCTTTCCCTCGCGGATAAGCCTCTGGGCATCGCGCAGCGCCCATTGGAGGGATTCCGCGCCTTGCGAGTAGGTGATGTTGTATCCGTGGCAGCCCAGATGGATTGCCAGTGCTCCTGCCAGCGTGTTATGCGTGCTTTGCATGAAAAGGGTGGGGCTTATGCTCTCCTCTCCCTGTTCATGGATGGTGTTCAGAATCTTCTCGCCGTTCTCCAGCATTCCGTATTGTGTGGCCACGATAATGGCATCCGGCTTGGTGATGCCAGCCTTCTGTATGGCACGCAGGGATGTCAGGAAGGCAGCCTTCATAACCTTGCACATTCTTCTGGACTCCATGGGCGAGATGTATTCGCGCAACTCCTTCAACTCCTCCTCTTGGGTGATTTCGTTCTCGCCTGCCAGCATGTAGTCCTTTTGGGGGACACCGTCAAGGGAAATCTCCTTGTCTGAGATGATCAGAGAAGAGTCGTTGCCTCCGAATCCGAACGAGTTGCACAATATGTGGTGCAGCTCCTTCTGCATAGTCCTCGACACAGGATTGATGCAATCCGGTGTGCTGTTGCTCCATCCGTAATTGGCTGGGATAAAACGACTTTGCATGGCAATAAGGCAAATCACTGCCTCGATGCTGCCAGATGCCGAGGTGGTATGACCCGTAAGGGACTTGGTACTGGATACAGGCGGCATGTTCGCGGCAAAGACACGACGCAGGGCCGTGCTCTCGGATTTGTCGTTGTCGGGCGTGCCCGTTCCGTGGGCGTTTACGTAATCAATCTCCTCAGGCCTCAGATGCGCCATCTGCAGCGCCTCTGTCATAGCCATGAAGGCTCCCTCGCCATTCTCGGAAGTAGCGGTCTGATGGAAAGCGTCGCATCTGTTGCCCCAGCCCGTGATGTAAGCTTGGATATTGCTGCCCTGCAGGTGTGCGTCAGGCGTTCGTTGTAATACCAGATAGGCGGCTCCTTCGCCAAGGTTAAGCCCCTGGCGGGTAGCATCAAACGGACGGCAGACATCATGGTCAAGAATCATCAGACTGTTGAATCCGTTCAGATGGAACAGAGACAGCGCCTCCGTTCCGCCTGCCAGGACTATGTCCGTCTCATCGCAGAGCAGCATCCTTGTTCCCAGAATGATGGCATTCAGAGCCGATGAACAGGCGGTAGAGATGGTGCTCTGTTCGCAGTCGATACCCACCATGCGGGCAATAGCCTGTGTATTGTTGCCGCAGGAGTATTGTTCGGTAGCTTCTGTCCCACCTACGGTAGTGCCAGAGATGAGGGTTACACGCTTGCCTTTCAGCGATTGAGGAGAGAGGCTGGCATCTTCCAACGCCTGACGGAGTGCGTAGGCTCCAAGCAGGGCAGTACGACTGACCTCTTCCTGTGGCGCTACGGCAAGGGCGTGTCTGAGTTCTGCGTCAGACATCTTGACTTCCCCCACAGGCAGTTCCTTGTGTTGGGATTGCAGATAGCGCAGTTCGCCTATGCCCGTTCTGTTTTCCCACAGTGAGTTCTGCACCGACTCCTTATCGGTACCCAAGGCACAGATGATTCCACTTCCTGTTATGGCAATGCTTGTCTTCACTTCTTTCTGTTCTGACTTACGTACTGGGCAATATTCTCTACGCTGGTAAAGATGCTCTTACCTTCGGCTGCACTTGCCAGACGGATGCCGTAGCGCTTCTCTAACAATACAATCAGTTCCAGCGCATCGATAGAGTCCAGACCCAGTCCGCCAGCTCCGAACAACGGAGCCTTGGGGTCGATATCCTCAGGAGTCAGTTCCTCGAGGTTCAGTACTTCGATAATCTGTTCTTTCAGTTCTAAAATCAGTTCTTCCATATATATATTTTAATTCATAATTCTCAATTCATAATTCATAATTGAAGCTGCGCTTCGAG
>DLBF01000041.1 GCA_002494215.1 Prevotellaceae bacterium UBA7028 | reverse complement strand
CAGTTGGTTCTGTGTTTTGTCTTTTCGTGTGGCGATAAGATATTCAGGTGGTTATTGCGCCGGGGTTCTACCTCTTCCCATTCCGAACAGAGAAGTCAAGCCCGGTTGCGCCGATGGTACTGCAATGCAATGTGGGAGAGTAGGTGGCCGCCTCCTTTTACGAGTGAGGGACGTGTTTCTTCGGAAGAAGAGATACGTTCCTCTTTTTTTGTGCGTATATGATGTTGTTGATGGCTGCTTGCTGTGCTATCGTTTGCTCATTTTTATTTATATTTTATTTGCGAATATATTGTTATATGGTATAAAATAGGTATTTTTGTAGTCAAATGATGAAGAGAAAGGTGAATGTGCAGTTATTTACAGGATAGGATAATGGCTATTTAAGCATATGTTGCCGTCTTTGTTGATACTGCTAAGACACTGTTTACCCTCTTTAGCAGATGAAAGGATAAGAAAAGTAATGGCAACGTACCTGATTTATCAACGATTCAACTTGCTTGCTTTAGTGCTTCACGCAGCCGTGGATGTACTTTCAAGTGTTGTTGGCAATGTTTCTGACATTGTCCAGCGCATTCTGCAGATTGCTGTTGATTTTATCGGGGGGGGTATATCTACGTGCTGTGACTCCCTGTTGACGCAGTTCTGCTGCTTCTCCAGCCAATCAGCTGATATTTTTTCGGAAACAAAAGATAACCCGTTGACCGCGATGGCTCCATGCTGTCGTGTCAGCGGGCTTGCTGTTTGATGCTATTTGACGACCCTGATGGTTTTCGCGCAATATGCTGCACTGCTGTTATAGCTACTGTGGTGGTTCGATGAAAGAGATATAAACACAAAACATAAAACCAATATGAAGAAATTATTAACTATTTTGTCGGTAGTCTTGTTATTAGCTATACCGATAGGCGTTCAAGCCGACGTGACATTCTATGTCGCGCACAAAGATTGCTCAGACCCATCAGACATAAAGGCTCATATATGGGGCACTGGCATAACGGGTACAACCTACCCGGGAGTGAGCTACAATAGCAGTTCGACCTCATGTCCTGTAGTCATAAGCAAAGAGATTCTCGATGGTATCAGTTTTGAGAAGTTTGTTGTTACGACAAACAACAATGTAAATGTTATCTTTAACACAAATGGTGATTCCGATAAAACTGGTGAGATACAACCAATCACGGATAGTTATTACTATGTTTATGACAAATCAACAAAGAGTTATACCGCATACAGTTCTTCGTCAGCTTTGGCTGATGCAGTTATGAGTGTCTATGTTGGGGGCTTTAATGACAATACTTGGGGAACAACCACAGCCCATCAGCTCACGCGAAATGGTAATGAATACTATATAGACTTTACAAGTTCAGAGTTTAATGATTTGTTGCGCAATCACAATAACGGAACATACTTTGATTTCCGCTTCCAAGAAAAGGTTGGAACAGGTGAGGTTTATAGTTCTTATGCAAACAATGATGCTGCTGATTCATATTCTGTTCTTACATCGTCTTATCAACAGCTCAAGTCAAGCATTGGATCAGACAACAACCGTTTTCTGAGAGTAGATGCTGTATCAGGAGCGACAAACTATAGGGTATGGTATAAGAATGAATATGGCACTCGTTATGCGCGTGTTGAGGTTACGGCAGTTCCCACCGTCACCTTCAATCCAGCAGGCTGCGATTTCGAGGGCACGCAGAATGTAACGATTACCTCGTCGACGGGTAACGACATCTATTATACTACTGATGGTTCCACTCCAACAACCAGCAGTACTAATATCAGCAGCGGAAGCTATATTTCCCTTGCTGCCACCACAACTGTTAAAGCTGGTGTTATTGACAATGGGAATATCGTAGGCATTGAAACTTATACTTTTACAAAGCTTTCTACATCCAATGTTTATTTCGTTGGCTCTATTCTTGGGAATGCGTGGGGTGACAAGACTTATCCTCTAATCCAAGTTGGCTACGACTGGTATATAGACTTTACGGCAGAGCAAGTGGAAAATGGCTGTAGGGATTATAATGGCAATGGATTCGATTTCCGTTTTATAGAAACCATGTCTAACAGCACAGACAAAGTAGCATATCCAACGACAGCTGGAACGACTCTTACAGCTGGGGCAGACTATGTGACAGCTAATACAGGGACTACTACAGATAATTATTGGCGCATACAGCCTACTATTGGAGCAACGAAATACCGTTTCTGGTTCAAGAACGACAATGGTGTGCGCAAGGTAAAGTATGAGGTGTTCACCAATAGCCCTAACAATGCAGGCTATTATATCTACGGTGCTCGCTATGATGGCGTTACCCCCTCCAAGCTTCGCTACAAGCTCTTGCCTGTTACCGGCAGCAGCAATGAGTACTACATAGACCTCCATGCCGACGACAAGACTTTGGCAGGTGTGAACCGCTATGATACAGGCAATGACATCAGCGACGCAGAAGCCAATGCGCAGGCCAGCTTCGACAGCAAGGACAAAACATTATGGGCAGACATGAACGGTTCTACGTTCTATCTGGCTCATGTGCCTACTAACGGAGCTGCGTACAATTCATACGGATGGAACAATGCTACGTACTTTTATGGTCTGAGCAATGACGATTCTTCCGCCGGTACAAAAAAAGACCTCTACAGCGACAACAAAGGCTGGCAGATAAGCAACAACGGCGGTATGTACCGCTTCATCATCACTGTAGACGCAACGACGGGCGTTCCCACGCATTGGCGCTATGAGAGCCATCCCAACGAACTGGTTATCTACCGGGTGTCGGCAGATGCCAACTGGACGGTAGATGCGTTCCTTTACTGTTCGCGTAAGGAAGACGCCAACAAGAGTGGCAACTACCACGGCTACAACCAGAAGTTCTTCGGCACAACCACGTTCACCCAGAACGGCGAGTTCGCTTTCCTGCTTGGCGACAAGTGGTTCAAGCGCAACAAGAACAATGTGTCGAACACCTATACCAAGAACACCTCGCTCTTTGGTGACGGCCAGCCCAACCTTGTGTTTGAGTATGCCACCGGTACCTACGGCGTGATGTTCAACCCCACACAGGACGAGTATCAGCTTGTTGGTGCATCGGGCAGCAATGTCACCACTCCTATCACAATCTGGATAGCCGGTAACGCCGTGAGCACCGCCGAACTTAGCGGTACTTACAGCAACTGGAGCACCACCAACAGCATCCAGCTGACCTACAATGACGAGGAAGCCTGCTGGAAAGGCACCATACCTTTCTATACTAACAAGTATATGCGCTTCCTGAACAATAACAACAAGGCAACCAACTGGGGTGAGGACAGTTATGCGCCCACTGCCGACGGCACTTGCGAGAACGGTGACACTCAGCTCTACAATCATGTGAACTACAACTACAGTGCCTCTACAGGTACTAATATCAACTTCCTCAAGCCATCGGGCACCTACACCGTGCGCTTCTATCTGAAGGCTGCCGAGGGCGAGGAGTTCAGTTCGCTGCCCGAATACTGGTATACGCTTGAGCTTGTCAGCGAAAGCGCCACTCCTGGCATTATGCTCGTGCCCGACGGCCAGGCCGACGAAAGCCATTACACGCTCCGAACAGAGAGTGGAGTGACCTTCTACAATTATAATGTGGGCAGCAACAACCTTGTGGTAAACTCTATTCTCGAGAACGCCACACGGTATAAGTATGCCTGGGGCTACGACCTGACTGCCATCAACAGTGCTACGCCCAGCCAAGGTCCCAAGACCGGTTCCACATCGGCTGAGGTATTCCGCCAGATGCAGTACGTTCAGAACGCTTCTACATGGCAGATGCAATATGCCGACGATGCTTCTGCCACTCCCTCGTGGACCACAGATGCTGCCGGCGACGGCAAAGGCTACGTCTATGTGAAAGCTCAGCCTGTGGATGATGGCGGCAACCTAACAGGTGCAGCCAAGATCTACCGCTACGTGTTCTCGGCATATAGCGACATTAACCCGTCTGTCACCATCGCTCCCACCGAAGGCTTCTTTATTAATAAGGTGAACGTCACCGCCACCAACATCAACCAGTCGGTTGGAATGAAGTGGAAGGGTGGCTATGCCACCGAAGCGGCTGCTCATGCCGCCACCTACACCGACGACGGCATGAAGGCTATCGACCTGACAAACGGCTCAGGCAGCTTCTCGCTCAGTACACCTGGCTACGTAGCTGTGGTAGATGAGCTGGACAATGTTGCCGTGGGCTATTTCGAATTCACCTACTCTACATCTGAGAACTATGTGAACTACTACCACAACGGTACAATGTCTCAGTCGGTAACACAAGCCGGAGGTAAGGATGCCACTAACATATTTGTTCAGGTAGATGACAGCTACACTCTGAGTATCTATGCATGGAACCGAACTCTTGATGCAGAATTGCAAGCCCAACAAGACAAAGAACATAGTGTAGATGGTGATGGCGTAACCCTTTACTGGTATCACCAATACAGCGATGATACTTTAGAAAAAGATCCGCAAACGGGTGAGTATGTAACAGCCACGGGTGAACGCCCCGCAGCTGGCAATCCCGAAGGAAGTACATGGCAATATTATAAGAATACAACTATTGGTGTGCATGAGCGCGACCCATACGTTAAGCTTACACCCGACTTTCCCGGTACGCTGCTCACAGATAACCGTACCTTTGAGATTAACGGTGAGAAGTACTACTATCTGTCGCTGCCCTACGAGCGTCTGCGCGACCCGAGCGAAGAAATTGGTTTCATAATATCTCAGGTTGATAAAGATCTAACTGGAAAGCCTGCCGAAAATTATGCAAATCAATGGAAAACATGGGACTATGTCTCTACAGGCAACAAGTCATTCATATATACTTCTTCAGGTACTAATGTCAAGAATGACCAGGGAGATATTACAACATTTAACAATAAGCTTGTAGATATATCGTCGGCAATAGGAGGCGATAATGCGGTTTTTCTTCATAAGCCAGACGGATGGTCGGATGAAATATATTGTCATGCGTATCGTGATGGTTACGAACCAACAGAATGGAAATCTGATAGCGAGCGTATGGGACTTGTCAAAAGTGGTGCGGATGGTGGTGATCTTTACGGTTTCAACATTCCATTGACTAATGCCGACGGTACTGTTCACATCATCTTTTTTGATGGTGCGTCTGACAATCGAAAAACAACAGATGCTTACACAAGCGGACGTAAGACGTTTGACAAGAATGGAAATCTTACAGACGAAGTTCACGAGATAGACAGCGATTACACCCTGTTCCTCGAAACTCCCGGTACAACCACAGTGGAAGTTACCAACTATCC
Organism: Prevotellaceae bacterium UBA7028; assembly: GCA_002494215.1. The sequence continues at coordinate 3,509 of DLBF01000041.1, read as the reverse complement.
CAACGGCAAGGACTATGTGGATGCCGTTCCTTACGACAAGACCATTCTGCTCGACCCGACATGGGGCGGCGTAATTACAAGCCCACTGACCGATGCACAGGAAGAAACAAGTATCTCAAGCTGGAACGGTCAAACGGAAAATGGTCTGCGCAAGATTGTTGACAAAGAGATTACCCAGCGCATCGTTGGACTTGATCCTTCAGAAACCTACACCGTGCAGGCTATCGTGCGCGGTTGGGGCGAAGAGAATGCTAAGATCTCGCTCAAGGTTGGTGAGGGCGAAGCCCAGAGCTTCGACTTCGTGAGTGCCAGTGCCAAGTCTTACGTCAACAAGAACGGACGCGTCGACGACCGCTATACCGAAGGACCCGACCCCGACGACCCCAACATTCTCCCCATCAACAGCGATTACGGTTGGATGAAAATCGAGGCCAGCGGCACTCCCACGCCAGCAGGCAACCTTGACATCACCCTCACCCCGACCTTCGGCGCAACCAAGAAGTATGACCTTGCCGACGTTATCCTGCTCGAGGATGCCAACACCGCAGGCCACTACTGGACCAAGCTGCCCAACGACGAGACATCGGCATCTGCGATAAAGGATGGCGAGATTGACATGACCAACCGCGCCACCTACAACGCCTTCTCGTTCTTCGACCGCAACGCGGGCAACCCGAACGCCATCATCAAGGCATCTAACCGCACGGTGATAGGTCTTCGCAAAGGCATAGCCGACGTGCAGGCTGCCGACGGAACGGTGAGCAAGGATGCAGTAGACCATATCCAGTCGCGCAACACCATCTCGCAGAACGAGGACGGCACCACCTGGAGCGGACTCTACCTGTATCTCTACGACGAGTCGGATGCCACGCAGTTCGAGACAGCCTACATACGCTCGGCCTGCAACACCTACGGAGCCACCGTTCCGTTCACGATGATAGGAGCCAAGTACGACCGCAAGTTCACTTCCGGCAACCACACCACCATCTTCCTGCCTTACTCGCTCACCACCTCGCAGCTCAAGGCCGCCGGCTTCACCCAGCTTGCCAACGTGAAGGTGATCAGCGACGTGAACTCGGACATCACTCTCAACACCTGGGACCTTACTCAGGCTGAGCCTACCGACTATACCACCGAGGCCGGCAAGGGCTACATCGTCGTTGCCGGAACGCTTCCGGGAAAGACCTACGCCGCTTTGGAGGACTTCTACAAGCCCGATGGCGGCATAGCCGTGCAGCCTGCTTCGGGCGGCCAGACCACCGAGCAGACCGGACTGGTGGGCAACTACGAGTATTGCCTGCGCTATCAGAAAGACGGCAACTACATGAACTACAGCTACCAGAACAACAAGTTCCGCGCCCTGTCAACCAGCGGAGCCGGCACCAAGCCGTTCCGCGCAACCTTCGCTGTACCGTTAGGCAGCAATGCCAGCCGTTACACCATCCTGAACCCCGTCTTTGTGGATGTCGACGACATCGTTCCCACCGCCATTGACGGAGTGGAGACCGTTGCCGAAGGCGACAGCCGCATCTACACGCTCGACGGACGTCTCGTGAGCAACAGCGGAAAGCTCAGTGAGCTGCCCCGTGGCATATACGTTCGCAACGGCAGAAAGATTGTAGTGAAGTGAAATAAATGATGTTGAATACGAAAAACTAAGCAAAGATATGAAAAAGCAATATATAGCGCCTCTGACCGAAGTAGTTAATGTGCGCACTTACCGCCTGCTGCAGGACGGTACAGACATCATCAAGCCAGACCCCAACCCTTCGCTTTCGAGCACCAACGACTGGGTGGACGGTCGTAGAACTGACTACATGGAAGAGGATACCGAGGACGAGGGCTATGGCTACCGCCGGTATAACCTCTGGGATAGATAATAGGAATAATGCAAGTTTGCATTATATATGCGCTGTGAAGCGCGTTTGCACATAACAATTTATTCATCGTTCGGCTCCACGCTGTTTGGCGTGGGGCCCTTTTTTGTTGCCTGTCGTCCTGGTGGCAGGCGGAGAAGCCGCTGCTTGTGCAAGTTGAGCAGCGGATTATGCCCGATGCCGTGAAAAAATGATTACTTTTGCAGCACAATCAACTGTGATGAGAAAGGTTAGCAGGCTTAAACGTTTGTGGATATGGCTCCGCCGGTGCAGCCATTCGCGCGGCTTCGGTGTGCAGTCGCCTTGGGCCTACTCGTTCATCCGCTACGTGGTGAGCGAGCACTATCCCTATTATGCCTACGACGAGCTGCGCCAGCGCTATGCTGAAGCCGATGCCGTGACTCGCAAGCTGGCCGAGTTCTATTTCCGTCTGGCCAATTTCCGTCAGCCTGAGGTGGTGGCCTGCTACGGAGCTACGTCGCCGCTCTATGCCGCCTACATGAAACGCGGCTGCCGCAGGCTGCGCACCGTCGGGCTGGGGAATGGCAGCAGCGTTGCCGCCTGGCGCAGCCGGTTGCTCGGCCTGGGGCGAGTGGACCTTCTGCTGCTTTGTGCCGACGACGGAGCCGATGCCTTCGTGGATGCCCTGCTGCCGCTGGCCGACGAGAGGCTGGTGCTCGTTGTCGAGGAGATAGGCGAGTCGGCACGCGCGCGGCAGCTGTGGCAGCGCATCATCGACAGCGACGTGGCCGGCGTGAGCTTCGACCTGTACTACTGCGGCGTGGTTTTCTTCGACAGAAAGATGTATAAACAGCAGTATGTGGTGAACTTCTGACGGGGGGCACTGCGCAAATAGCGCAGTGTACGTAACAGGAGGAAAGCGGGAAAAGTGCAGGCGGAAAACGGGAAAAGTGCCGTAAACTTTCTCCAACAGCCTTGTAGTAACCTTACAGAGGCTCTGGAGCAGTGTTCCAGCTATCCTGTAGCATTGTTCCGGAGCTCTTGGAGAAAGTTTACGGACGCATCGGTAAAATTCCGCCGCTGGCCTTTGCCGAAGTTACTGTCGTTCGACAGAGCAAATAAAAAAGGGTTTTTTATTTTGCTCTTTACTCACTTATTCGTAACTCTGGCCTTCGCCGAAGTTACTGTCGTTCGACAGAGCAAATAAAAAAAGGTTTTTTATTTTGCTCTTTACTCACTTATTCGTAACTTTGCAGCCCGTATGTGTGGTCACGAACCTTATATGATAGACTTGTTGGGCCTTGCTCAGGGGCATACGCTGCTGAGCATGAGGCTTGATGATGCTTTCTTTGAGGCCGAAGACCAGACGGAGATACTGGGAGGTGACGTTTCCGTCGGGCTCGATATAGAGCGTTGCGGCGAAGTGTTCATCGTGAAGTCGTCAGCCGAGGGTCGTGTGGCCGTGGTCTGCGACCTTTGCCTTGATGCGATGGATCAGCCCGTGGCTTCGGAAACCACTTTCAGCGTGCGCCTTGGCGAAGAAGACGACTACTCGGACGACGTGGTCATTGTTTCGCGCGAGCGCGCACAGATAGATATGCGTTGGCTATTGACAGAACAGATAATCCTCGCCCTACCCATCAAGCACGTTCATGCACCTGGAAAATGCAA
>DLBF01000121.1:4252-10853 GCA_002494215.1 Prevotellaceae bacterium UBA7028 | reverse complement strand
ATTATGGGTACATTCTCCAAGAGTCTGGCTTCTATTGGCGGTTTCATCGCAGCAGACCAGATCATCATCGACTCTCTGCGTCATACAGCCAGAACATATATCTTCAGCGCAAGTTGTACTCCTGCCGCTACAGCAGCTGCTCTGGAGGCTCTGCACATCATTAAGTCTGAGCCCGAGCGCCTGGAAGCTCTGTGGGATGTTACCAACTACGCCCTGAAGCGTTTCCGCGAAGAGGGATTCGAGATTGGTGAGACAGAAAGCCCCATCATCCCCCTGTATGTTAGAGACACACGCAAGACCTTCATGGCTGTAGCAATGGCCTTCGAGGAAGGTGTCTTCATCAACCCCGTAATTCCACCTGCTTGCGGTCCTCAGGACACATTGGTACGTTACGCTTTGATGGCAACCCACACTCACAAGCAGGTTGACCTCTCAGTTCAGAAGCTGAAGAAAGTCTTCCAGCAGTTGGGAGTGCTGAAGTAAATTGAAAATTTTTAATTAAGAATTAAGAGAGAAGGATTAAGAATTGAAGGCTGCGAAGGCCAACAATCAATCACACAAAATATGTAGGCATCTATCGTTATGATAAGATGCCTACTTTTTTTATTGAATTTATTTCGAAATAACGAGACGCTAAGCGATGGCTGATGTAAGAGGGCTGACGGCTGATGGCTGAGGTTCGATAACCGATAATCTTTAATTGAAAAAAAACTCCCCTCCATAGAGGGAGGGGTCGGGGGTGGGTCTTCATTCTGCCAAAGCAAAGATAGTCTTGATGCCCTTGATCTTCTGTCCCTTGATACGGGCAAGGAGAGCCTTGGTAGCGCTGCGCTGAACAGCCACATACGACCATTGGGGCAAGACATCGATACGTCCTATCTGTTTACCGTCAAGGCCTCCCACCTTGGACAGAAATCCAAGGATATCTCCCCTGCTTATCTTATCCTTCTTACCCTTACCTATATATATAGTGGACCACAAAGGCAGAGACGGCAGGGGTACGCTTTTGGGGAGCAGGAATTCACCATCGGTAAGCGCTGCGTATTCAGGTAACGTTTCCTCCGGACCTAACAACAGATAGGCATTACCAACGTTCTCCCAACGGGCGGTGCGTCCGTTCCGGTGAATATACGACTCCTCGTCAATGGGAAGATGATAATGAATGATATTATCAACATCGGGGATATCAAGACCGCGCGAACCGAGATCGGTGCACACAAAGACATTACGGGAACCGTTCACAAAAGAGTACAGGGCACGTTCGCGGTCGCGCTGCTCCATACCACCATGGAAGATGTTGGCCATAATGCCCTCTGATGCCAAGTATGCGCCAATACGTTCCACGCTCTGCCTGTGATTGGCAAAGACAAGGCTCTTCTGCGCGCCCAAAGTGCAAAGCAAACGCTTGAGCGTGGCAAGCTTGTCTTTCTCGGGGGAAAGAACGCAACGTATGGAGATGCGGGAAGAGACGGGCTCGTCCTCGTCCAGATAGGAAAGACGGCAATAATCCGACGTGCCCACAAAATCAGGAATAGCAGGACATTCGGTAGCAGAAAGCAGGATGCGACGCTCAATGTTCTTCAGTTCACCAAGGATGGACTGCATATCTTCTTGGAATCCGAGTTCCAAGCTTTTGTCGAACTCGTCGATAACCAGATTAACGATTGACTCGGTACTGATGTTCTGCTTACGGATATGATCCAGTATTCTGCCCGGTGTGGCAATGATAAGGTGAGGACGCAGTCCGTTTATCTGACGGTGTTCGTCCATAGCAGGCCTGCCGCCATAGCATGCCAGCACACGTACCTCGGAACAGATACGCTTTACCACATCCACCGTCTGAATGGCCAACTCCCTGGATGGTACAAGCACCAAAGACTGCAGGACATCCTTCTTGGAGTCCATCAGCTGCAGCACAGGCAACATATAAGCCAGCGTCTTGCCAGAGCCCGTAGGACTAAGCAACACCAGCTGACGTTCCTTACGTACCATCTGCAACATCTCCTGTTGCATAGGATTCAAGAACTCAACACCGAGTTTTGAAACATCGTATTTCATGCAAAAAATTATCTCAAGAAATAATCAACCAGGAAGTATACGCCCAAGGATACAATCCAACCAACGAATACCTTTCCCGTGATGAATTTAAAATACCACCATATACCCACTCCGTCGTGCTTCATCAGCGCATAACCAGATGTAGAACCTATGGGAAGAAGACAACCGCCCACGCATCCGCTCAGGGCAACAAGGTGCCAGTACTGTCCGTTTTGCGCAAAGGCTGCGACATAATCGGGCATGGAATTCTGTACATCTATAATGGGGAATATGGAAATAGAAGTCATTACCAAGGCGATATTATCCATCACTGCACTAACAAAGCCGACTACAACAGAGAGCAGATAGATGTTATGAATATAAGTATCGCACAAAACAGCAATATGACCCATGGCACCAACCTCGACCAGCAGGTCGACACACAGGCTGACACCAATAAAGAACATTATCATCTGGATCATCTCGTACTGAAGAGGACGGCTGCCAGAGAGCGTAATTGGCTGGCCAGAGGCAATGCGCTTGTGGTTAAAGAACTCGTTTACCACCCAAAGTATGCCCAACACGCACAATGCGCCTAAGAAGGGAGGCAACATGGTCAGGCGATAGAATGTAGGCACGAACCACAGTCCATACAGACCCAGGAACAACATGATGGCACGTTGCCATACAGGCATGGCGGCATCATCGCCTCGGAAATAGACTCTGGGGCGTTTCAAATCGACATGCTCGGGAAGCATCCTTCCAATAAGATAGGTAGGAATGATTGTTGCCACAATCGTGGGTATTATCAATGCTGCCGTGTAATTAGTCGGGGTAACGGCACCACGAGTCCATATCATCAAAGAAGTTACATCCCCGATAACGCCAAAACATCCGCCACAACTGGTTGCAATCACCACAACGGCACCCAGAATACAACGCTGGCGAGGATTGATTACCAGTTTGCTTAAGACGGTAAGCATTATCACCGTCGAAGCCAGATTATCCAAGTTGGCACTCAACAAGAAGCTGCAGGCCGCCAGGGTACATATCAGACGCCATTTGGTCTTGGCACGGCACCAATCTACAATGAAATCAAAACACTCGTTCGTGGCAAGCACCTCGACAATGGCCATCGTGGCAAGCAGGTACATCACGATACAGCACAACTGCACCATGTGCTTAACGAACACATGCTGATAGATGTATTCGTTCACCGCCCGTACGCTATAGGTTCCATCACCCAAGTAATTCTGAAAATCAATACCATGCAAAGACTGAATGTAATGTGGACCTACGCACATATACATTATCCATCCGCAAACACCACAGAACAGGGCAACCGTGGCCTTGTTAATTCTGGTAATATGCTCGGAACATATAAGAGCATACCCAAATAACATCAAAATTACAATTGCAATGGTCATAATATAAAGTCTATTACGTACAAATTACGAAATTTATTCATGCAAAGGAAACAATTTTCTTTCACTTATCAAAACAATCTTTTGTAAATTCATCCAAAATCTGTAATTTTGCACCTGTCATGAAGATATTAAAGGCATTCATATTATCAACCTTGCCCATCTGCCTGCACGCGCAGAAGGTTGAATTAAAGGTACAAGACTCCTTCTTGGAGATTGATGTCGAGCAAACCCAAACCGAGCTAAAGCCGGGATGGACGGTTTTTGACATTAAGCTGAAGGACAAGTTTGTCCACTACTTGAATGGCGCTCACGCCGCTCAGCAGACAGACGGCAACACTCCCCTATTCCATATTATACCGGCAACAGACGAGGTGCTGGCTGATTATGCCCTTATCCGCCTGCAAAGCAGAAAGTACTATCGCAAGCTGCCCAAGAGCAATGTGCGCGAAAACGAATACAAAAGGCTGGAGCCTGCCGACTTCTCCATCAAGTCCGACGGAAACGATGGTTTCATATGCCAGCCGTTAGAAACTTTGGAGAAAGGAAACTACATTCTGCTAAACTTAGCACAGACACCAATAGGGAATCTTCAGGATCTGAAAGTCTATCCTTTCACGGTTCCATAACAGATTGTTAACGAAAATGGCTGATTCTCTCACAAAACACAAGAAATCAGCCTTTTTTGATTACATTATATTTGCTATCAAAAGAAAATGCATTAACTTTGCATCGGTATTCATGTATATAAGGTAAAAGATGAAATCATACAAGGTTAATGACGAAGGCTTTTATGGTCAGTACGGGGGTGCATACATCCCCGAGATTCTATATAAAACGGTAGAAGACCTGAAGGCGCAGTACCTCTCTATCATTGAAAGCGAGGAATTCCTGAAAGAGTATTATCAGTTATTACGCGACTATGTCGGTCGTCCTTCCCCACTCTATTACGCCAGTCGTATGAGTGAGAAATACGGATGCCAGCTTTACCTGAAACGTGAAGACCTCAACCATACCGGAGCTCATAAGATTAACAACGCCATAGGCCAGATTCTGCTGGCCCGCAAGATGGGTAAGACACGTATCATCGCCGAGACAGGAGCCGGACAACATGGCGTTGCCACAGCTACCGTATGTGCCCTGATGAATATGCCTTGCCGTGTTTATATGGGTGCATTGGATGTAGAGCGACAGCATGTCAACGTGGAGCGTATGCGCATGTTGGGTGCCGAGGTATTCCCCGTTCAGAGTGGTAACAAGACATTGAAGGATGCTACCAATGAAGCCATCCGCGACTGGTGTTGCCATCCCGCCGATACCTTTTATATCATAGGCAGTACGGTCGGACCTCATCCCTACCCCGAGATGGTGGCCAAGCTGCAAAGCGTTATCAGTCAGGAGATAAAGTTCCAGCTAAAGGAGAAGATTGGACGTGACTACCCCGACTACCTGATAGCCTGCGTGGGCGGCGGAAGCAATGCCGCCGGTACCATCTATCACTATCTGGATGACGAACGTGTGAAACTGGTATTAGGCGAAGCCGGCGGTATGGGTATGGATACGGAGCAGACAGCAGCGTCGCTGCATGTGGGCAGCACGGGTATCCTGCATGGAAGCCGTATCAAGGTGATGCAAACCGAGGACGGCCAGATTATCGAGCCATACAGCATCAGTGCCGGATTGGACTATCCCGGTACAGGTCCCATGCACTGCAACCTGTATGAAACAGGCCGTGCCAAAGTGTTCTCCATCAATGACAATGAGGCTTTGCAGGCAGCATTTGAACTGACCCGCCTGGAGGGTATCATCCCTGCCCTCGAGAGCAGCCATGCCCTGGCCATTCTTCCCAAAATGAAGTTCAAGAAGGAGGATGTGGTGGTACTGACCGTAAGCGGACGCGGTGACAAAGACCTATCCACCTACCTTTCTCATAAAGACGAGATTGATTATGACGCAATATAATTACCATACAGTCAGCCGGAAGATTCTCGGCGACCTGATAACACCCGTCAGCGCTTATCTTAAACTGAGGGATGCTTATCCACAAAGTGCCTTGATGGAGAGTTCGGACTATCACGGGGGCGAGAATGCCAAGTCGTTCATAGCCGTTCATCCCATAGGAAGTGTTAGCATAGAACATGGGAAGGGTATCTGCAAATACCCGGACGGAAAAATTACAGAAACGTCTATAAACGAGACATTTACATCAGCCGACCTGATTAATCAGTTTATAGAGTCATTTGATATTACAGGCCCCGACAGCAACTATTGCGGCTTGTATGGATACACTTCGTTCAATGCCGTTCGTTACTTCGAGAATATCAATGTCAAGGACGAGACGCAGACACAAAACGATGCACCCGACCTTATATATATCCTATACAAGGATGTCATTGTTTTCGACCATTTCCGCAACGAGCTCACACTTATAGAAATGCTGGTCGATGGCGAAGAAGATGACTTGGATGTTTTGGAGCGTGACGTTAACAACCGCCCTTACCAGACATACGATTTCAGACCCGTTGGCGATTTCTGGAGTACGCTTTCCGATGACGAGCATCGCGAGAATATACGTCGTGGTATAGCCCACTGCATGAGGGGCGATGTGTTTCAGATTGTGCTGTCCCGCCGCTTCAGGCAGCGCTATGAGGGGGACGACTTCAAGCTCTACCGTGCACTGCGCAGCATCAATCCCAGCCCCTATCTGTTCTACTTCGACTTCGGCGGGTTCCGTATCTTCGGCTCTAGCCCCGAGACACATTGCCGTATTGAAGGCAGACGCGCATACATCGACCCCATCGCAGGAACCACCAAGCGTACTGGCGATGCCGAGACCGACCGCAAGAATGCCGAGTATCTGCGCAACGACCCGAAGGAGAATGCCGAGCATGTGATGCTGGTGGATTTGGCACGAAACGACCTGAGCCGCAACTGCCATAATGTGAAGGTGGACTTCTACAAGGATATGCAGTTCTACAGCCATGTGATTCATCTGGTCAGCCGTGTCAGCGGCGAGCTGGACGAGGGGGCTGATCCTATCCAGGCATTCATAGACACTTTCCCCGCAGGCACCCTGTCCGGTGCGCCCAAGGTGATGGCGATGCAGCTGATAAGCAAGTACGAGCCGCACAACCGCGGTG
>DLBF01000121.1:0-4197 GCA_002494215.1 Prevotellaceae bacterium UBA7028 | reverse complement strand
GCCGCACAACCGCGGTGCCTACGGTGGCTGCATCGGTTTCATCGGTTTCAATAAGAACCTGAATCAGGCCATTACCATCCGTACCTTCGTGAGCCGCAACAACGAACTGTGGTTCCAGGCGGGAGGCGGCATCGTGGCCAAGAGCGATGTGGAGTACGAACTGCAGGAGGTGAACAACAAACTGGGTGCTCTGCGCAAAGCCATAGAGAAGGCCGAGGAGCTCTAACAACTCATGAACTCAATAACTCATGAACTCATGAAGATAGTTATCATAGACAACTACGATTCCTTCACCTATAACCTTTCCCATCTGGTGAAGGAGCTGGGGGCTGAAGTGACAGTTCTCAGAAACGACAAGTTCCAACTGCCGGAATTGGAGGGATACGATAAGATTATCCTGTCGCCCGGCCCCGGCATCCCCAGCGAGGCAGGACTGCTGTTGGATGTCATCCGTACGTATGCCGGCAAGAAGCCTATCCTGGGTGTCTGCCTGGGACATCAGGCCATAGGCGAGGTCTTCGGCGGCAAGCTCACCAACCTGAGCAGCGTATTTCACGGGGTAGCCACTCCTACGCACATCTGTGCAGATGACTATATCTTTGCCGGACTGGACAAGACCATCGAGGTGGGACGCTACCACTCCTGGGTAGTGGATACCGACGGGTTCCCTGCCTGCCTGGAGGTGACAAGTACCAGCCCGGAGGGCTACATCATGTCGCTCCGACACAGAGAATATGACATTCATGGTATTCAGTACCACCCTGAGAGTGTGCTGACCCAGGCAGGTAAGACGATAATAAAGAACTGGCTTGAACACAAATGAAGAAATACCTTTCACAACTCATAGAAGGTGCAACCCTCACACGCGAGGATACGCACACCATCATGCTGGGTATTACCGAGCAAAAGTATAATGAGCATCAGATTGCAGCCTTGCTGATGGCTCTGCAGACCAGAGGCATTACGGTGGATGAGATGCTGGGCTTTCGCGACGGCTTGCTGGAAACGGGCAAGCGGGTGAATCTGGATGATTACAACACGCTGGACATCGTGGGAACGGGCGGCGACGGCAAGAACTCCTTCAATATCAGTACCTGCTCGGCCTTCGTTATTGCCGGAGCCGGTTACAAAGTTACAAAGCATGGCAACGGGGGCAGCACCAGTGTCAGCGGTGCCAGCAATGTACTGGCAGGACACGGTGTGAAGTTTACGGACAACGAGGACATTCTGCGCCGTTCGCTGGATGAGGCAGGCATCTGCTATCTGCACGCTCCGCTCTTTGCCTACGGCATGAAGCATGTTGCTCCTGCCCGCAAGGCCTTGGGCATCCCCACCTTCTTCAATCTGCTGGGCCCTCTGGTTAATCCCTGCCGCCCCAAGAACTCGCTGCACGGTACAGCCAACCAGGGGCAGCTGCGCCTATACACCAATATCCATCAGAAGATCGGTGACAACTACGGTGTGATAACCAGCTATGACGGTTATGATGAGATTTCGCTGACAAGCGGCTTTAAAATCAACACCCGCTACTTCGAGAAAGTATATACCCCGCTGGAGATGGGACTGAGATATGTTAAGCCCTCTGATATCTACGGCGGAGAAACTGCCGAGGAGGCGATGCAGATATTCGACAGTGTACTTCAGAATAAGAGTACCGAGGCGCAGAAGAACGTCATTCTGGCCAATGCCGCCTGCGGTATCAGCCTGATGGAGGAAGAGCTGACCATTACGGAGACCATCGAGAAGGCTCGTGAGTCGCTGGAGAGCGGCAGAGCCCTGGAGTGCTTCCGCAAGTTTGTGGAGATTAATTCTTAAAATAAGCCTCACCCCTAACCCCTCTCCCGTGGGCGAGGGGAACGAACAACTTGTCAACTAAAGAATTGAGCAAAATGAAAGACGTTCTGGAGGAAATAGTTGCCCATAAGCGCATTGAGGTAGCCGGGCAGAAGGAGCAGGTGCCTGCCCGTCAGTTGTATGCCGTCGTAGAGAAGATGATGGCTGAGGGTGTGGAAGGCAGAAGCATGAGTAAGGCGCTCACCGAGGATGCGCACGGCATCATTGCAGAGTTCAAACGCAAGAGCCCTTCCAAGGGATGGATAAAGGAAGAGGGAAAACCTGAGGTCATCCCCCCATCCTACCAGCAGAACGGAGCCGCCGCACTGAGCATCCTCACAGACGAGAAATACTTTGGCGGTAGCATGCAGTTTGTCAAGACGGCACGCCCCTTGGTAAATATCCCCATTCTGCGTAAAGATTTCATCATAGATGAATATCAGCTCTTCCAAGCACGCGAGATTGGTGCCGATGCTGTGTTGCTAATAGCTGCCGACCTGAAGAAGCAGGAGGTGAAGACATTGGCAGCCCTTGCACATGAACTCAAATTGGAGGTGCTATTAGAGATGCACTCACTGGAGGAATTGGATTATGCCGAGCTGGATGTAGATATGTTGGGTATCAACAATCGCAATCTGGGTACCTTCCATACAGATGTGCAGAACTCCTTTAACATGATAGTACGTCTGCCCGAAGATAAGGTAAAGGTCAGCGAAAGCGGTATAGGCAACCCTGAAACCATACGGCTGCTACGTGCCGCCGGATACAGGGGATTCCTGATGGGTGAACACTTCATGAAGCAACCCGATCCGGGCCAGGCGCTCAGCGAATTCATAGCAAAATTGTAAATTAAGAATTGAGAATAAAGGTCTGTGGCATGCGCGAGCCCGAAAACATACGCGCAGTAGAAGAACAGGTGAAGCCTGACATGATGGGCTTCATCTTCTGGGAAGGCTCCAAGCGTTGCGTTACCGAGGTCCCCTCCTACCTGCCCCAGTGTACCAGGGTAGGCGTATTCGTTAATCCTACGGAGGAGGAAGTATTGCAGAAAGCAAAGGACTTCAGCCTGAATGCCATACAGCTGCACGGACAGGAATCTCCCGACTTCTGCCGCACCATAAAGAAGCAAACAGGGCTGCCCATTATCAAGGCCTTCAGCATAGGTGAAGGTGATTCTTCACTCTTCACGCTTCACTCTTCACGATATGACGGAATCGCCGACCTCTTCCTCTTTGACACCAAATGCAAGTGTGTGGGCGGCAGCGGTGAGCAGTTCAACTGGGACATCCTGCAGCACTACAAGGGAGATACTCCCTTCCTGCTTTCCGGGGGAATAGGTCCGGGTGATGAGGAGAAAGTAAGACGATGGTGTCACCCCCGATGGGTAGGCATCGACCTGAACTCACGCTTTGAGTCAGCTCCTGCTTACAAAGACGCTCAGGCGTTAGCCAAGTTCGTAAAAGGCCTCTCCCCAACCCTCTCCAAAGGCAAGGGAGAAATAGGCCAATAGTAAATAAATCGTATTTTGTAAATCGTAAAACAGAAAATAATCGCGATGAATCGTATCAACCAAATATTTCAAGAGAAGAAGTCAGGACTTCTTTCACTTTACTTCTGTGCCGGACACCCAACGCTGGAAAGTACAGGAGAAATCATCAAGACTATCGAGAAGAACGGCATCGACTTCATTGAAGTGGGAATCCCCTTTAGCGACCCTATGGCAGATGGTCCTGTCATACAGGATGCAGCCACCAAAGCATTACGCAATGGCATGACGCTGCGCAAGCTCTTTAGTCAGGTTGCAGAGGTAAGAAAGGAAGGTGTAAAACTGCCCCTTATACTGATGGGCTACATGAACCCCATTTACCAGATGGGCTACGAGAAATTCTTCTGTAACTGCAAGGAGGCTGATGTAGATGGCGTTATCATTCCCGACCTACCCTTCCGCGACTATATGGAAGAGGTGAAGCCCATTGCCGACAAGTATGATATCCGCATTATCATGCTTATCACACCCGAGACTTCCGACGAGCGTATCCGCTTCATCGACGATAACACAGACGGCTTCATCTATATGGTCAGCTCGGCAGCTACAACAGGTGCCCAGAAAGAATTTGACGAGGCTAAGCAGGCATATTTTAATAAGGTGAACCAGATGGGATTGAAGCATCCGCGCATGATAGGCTTCGGCATAAGCAACAAACAGACCCTTGAAAGTGCACAGGCAAATGCCGCAGGTGCCATCATAGGCAGTAAGTTTGTTACCTTGTTGGATGAGCTGAAAGAACCCCAGAAAGCAGTTGACACGCTTTTGCAAGCACTTCGTTGTTAAAGTTTAGAGATGAGAGTTTAGAGTTTAGAGTT
>DLBF01000207.1:11676-11825 GCA_002494215.1 Prevotellaceae bacterium UBA7028 | reverse complement strand
GGTTGGTCATCATCATAGCAGCAATTTCTGAACCGTGCTGAGCCAATAGTTCCTTCAGCGCCTCGACATCTACGGTGCCGTCGCTCAGCGACTTCACCTCTACGATATCCAGACCACATACAGCAGCACTGGCAGGATTGGTTCCGTGG
>DLBF01000207.1:0-11626 GCA_002494215.1 Prevotellaceae bacterium UBA7028 | reverse complement strand
ACTGGCAGGATTGGTTCCGTGGGCAGAATCAGGTACTATAACTAGACGGCGAGCCTCATCGCCCCTGCTCTCGTGGTACTTCTTGATAACCATCAGACCTGTAAGCTCACCATGAGCTCCGGCAAAGGGTTTCAATGTGAAGGCATACAGACCCGTCAGTTCGCAGAGCGATTTACACAACTGCTTGCAAACCTCCTCGGCACCCTGCGTAGTTTCTGCGGGCTGAAGGGGATGCAGGTTGGCAAACTGCGGCAATGCAGCCACCTCCTCGTTAATCTTGGGATTGTANNTCCAACAGTGTTACCAAAGCCTGCGCACCCCTTGTCGTTTCGGCAGGTTGCTCAGGGTGCAGATGCTGGAACTGTGGCAGGGCGGCCATCTCCTCATTGATTTTGGGATTGTACTTCATGGTACAAGAGCCCAATGGATAGAACCCGTTGTCAACGCCAAAGTTATTGGCACTCAGGTTGGTATAGTGGCGAACCACCGTCATCTCGTCGCACTCGGGCAGCGCAGCATCTTCCTTTCTGCAAAGTTGTGCAGGAACGCTATAGCTGCCAAAACGATTCTTAGGAAGAGAATAACCGCTTCTTCCCTCTTGCGATAGCTCGAAAATCAAATTTCCGTATAATCTGTTATTCATAAGGCAGCAATCTTTACAAGGTTATCAACTTCCTCCTTCGTACGCTTCTCGGTAACGGCAAACATCAACTTGTCGGCATCCAATTTGACACCGCCAAAGATGCCGTTTTCGACAAGACGCTTCTGCAAAGCATCAACATCTCCGTTATAGCGAACCACGAACTCGTTAAAGAACGGCTGATTATAGACAAGGTTGAACTTGCCAGTCTTCAGCAGCTCGTCGCACAGGTAATGTGCTCCAGCGTATGAAAGCTCAGCAGCTTCCTTCAAGCCCTGCTTACCCATAAGGGACATATAAACAGTTGTCCATAATGCCATCAGGCTCTGGTTAGAGCAGATGTTGCTGGTAGCCTTCTGACGACGGATGTGCTGTTCACGAGCCTGCAGCGTAAGCACGAAGGCACGCTGGCCGCGATTATCCTGTGTCATGCCGACGATACGCCCCGGCATCTTACGGATGAGCTTCTCTGTGCAGCACATATAACCCACGTAAGGACCGCCCCACTGCATGGGGATACCCAGGCTTTGGCCATCACCTACTGCAATGTCTGCGCCCCACTCGCCAGGAGTCTTCAGGACAGCCAAGTCAGCAGCCACGCTGTTCATGATGAAGAGTGCCTTCTGATTGTGGCAAGCATCGGCAAAGCCCCCGTAATCCTCTACGATACCGTAGAAGTTAGGTTGCTGTACCAGCACGCCGGCAACGTCAGTTGAGAGTTGGGAGTTGAGAGATGAGAGATCGGTTACGCCCTCCTTGGCAGGAATCATCTCTATCTTTATGCCATGGAAGTGAGCATACGTCTTAACGACGGCCAGCACCTTGGGGTCGATAGTCTCACTCACCAGCACCTTATTCTGCTTCTTACCTGCTGCCACAGCCATCATCACAGCCTCGGCAGTAGCTGTGCTTCCGTCGTACATCGAGGCATTGCTGATGTCCATCCCAGTCAGTTCTGCCATCATACTTTGATACTCAAAGATATAATGCAACGTACCCTGAGAAATCTCAGCCTGATAGGGTGTATAGCTGGTCAGGAACTCAGAACGGCTAAGCAACTGAGGAATAGCACTTGGGGTATAATGGTCATAGACACCGGCACCGGCAAAGCAAGTAAGTTGCTTGTTCTGAGCGCCCAGCTTGTCGAAGAGTTGACGAACCTCAATCTCGCTCATCTCCTCGGGCAGTTGGTATTCGCCACGGAAGCGAATCTGCTCGGGAACCTCGGCGTAGAGGTCGTCAAGACTCTTGATGCCCACCTTCTGGAACATCGCCTGAAGGTCGGCATCGGTATGAGGAAAGTATTTAAACATTATTCTCTATTATGAATTATGAATTGTGAATTATGAATTTTCACAAAATGCCTCGTATGCCTTGGCATCCATCAGGCCATCCAGTTCGCTCTTGTCAGAGAGTTCAACCTTGATAATCCAGTTTCCGAAAGCATCCTTGTTCAGCAGTTCGGGCTCATCGTCCAGCGCCTCGTTAACCTCTATGATAGTTCCGCTAACAGGTGAAATGATATCGCTGGCAGCCTTTACACTCTCTACTGCGCCAAATTCCTCACCTGCTGTTACCTCATCATCTACATCGGGCAGGTCCACATAAACCACGTTACCCAATGCATGCTGAGCATAATCCGTAATACCAATGTAACCAACGTTACCTTCTACCTTTACATACTCGTGTGACTCGCTATAGTAGAGTCCTTCAATTACTGTTGCCATAATATTGAGATTATTAGTTTTTTGAATTCTTGAGTTTTTGAGTTCTTGAGTTCTTGAGTTCTTGAGTCCTCAGGATTCCCAATTTTGAATTTTGAATTTATAAATTTTGAATTAGAATATTCATCCCCTAAAAGGGGATGGGGGGGGCTTTTACTTCTTGTAACTCTTGTTATAGAATTGTTTCTTTACTGTCTTGCCGGGGAACACCTTCTTGCGAATCTGAATCTGCACCTCGGTATCCAACTTAGCATACTGGGCATCAATGAGTGCCATGCATACGCTCTTGTCTGTGGAAAGCGTATGATAACCCGTAGTCACCTCTCCAATGGTCTCTCCCTGCATGTTCAGTACAGGATAGCCGTGGCGGGGGATAGCCTTGTCTGCCAGTTCTATGCCCACAATCTTCTTTGCAGGTCCCTCAGTCTTCTGCTTAGCCAAAGCCTCCTTGCCGATAAACTCCTGCTTGTCCAACTTCACGAAGATGCCTAATCCTGCCATAATGGGAGTAATATCTGCCGACAACTCGTCGCCATACAAGGGCAGACCCACCTCAAAGCGGAGCGTGTCACGGCAACCCAGACCGCAAGGCTGAACACCGGCTGCTATCAGCTTGTCCCAACACTCCTGAATATAGGCATGAGAGGCATAGATCTCAAATCCGTCCTCGCCCGTATAGCCTGTACGGCTGACAATCACATCGCCAATGGTCTTAACGGTATAGAACGTCAGCTCCGAGCATTTCAGCCCCAGAACCTGCTCAACTGTCTTCTCTGCATCCGGTCCCTGAACGGCAATCTGCCCGTAGAACTCGCTACGGTTCTGCAGGTCTATGTCGAAGCCTTTGGCATTCTCCTGCATCCACTCCCAGTCCTTATCTATGTTGGCGGCGTTGATAACCAGAAAGAAGTCATTCTCGCCCATCTTGTACACCAGCAGGTCATCGACCGTACCACCGTTCTCGTAGCACATCATACCATAGTATATCTTACCCACAGGCGCGCCTGCGATGTCGTTGGTAAAGATATGCTGAACATAACGCTCGGCATCCTTACCCTTCACCGTAACCTCACCCATGTGAGATACGTCGAAGACACCTACTTTCTCGCGTACAGCCATATGCTCGGGGGTGATGCCAGCATACTGTATAGGCATCTCAAAACCGCCGAAAGGCGAAATCAGGGCACCCAGTGCCACATGCTTTTCATAAAGACAAGTTCTCTTCATTATTTATTGTTACTATTTAAGGTTTTTATTTCAGTTAACGAATTGTTAGTTTACGGTTGAGGGTTTTTAACCTTTTAATCTTTTAACCGCCCCCGCCGGGCTCCCTTACATCCGCTGAATGAACTCCTTGTTCAGGTACTCCTGCTCAATCTTGCGGATACCCTCCACATCGGCATCTGTCAGTTGCAGCTCCCCCTCACAGAGCGTCCGGCGTATAAACGCCTTCAGTTCCTCTATGTTCAGGCTGATGTGCTCCTTCAGGAACGTGATGCGCTGACGCACGCTCTCCACACCATTCTTCTTCAGTTTCTCAGCCGATGGAGTGATGGCGTTCAACATATGCTCCATATTCGTATCGTAAAGCATCGTACTATGCACAATGCTGCGTCCTGGCAATTGATAGAAGGCTGTTCCGCAAACCTTGCGGTCGCCAATCATCACATCGTTGTGCGTAGTTCCTGCCGCCTCAACGCCCAGCTGCTGCAACACAAAGATCACCATGGTCATGAAGCGGTTGAACGTAAACGGCACATTGTCGCCTCGGGTGATAAAGGAAAGCATAATGTTGTCCTTGTCGGCATAGACGCAACCGCCGCCGCTCTTGCGTCTGAAAATCTCTATACCATGCTCACGGCAGTAAGGTACATTCACCTCGTTCTGCATAACCTGATTCCTTCCGAATATAACGGTAGGCTCCACCTGCCACATAAAGAAGCAATCCGGCTCGTCTATGTTACGTGCCACATACTCCTCCATGGCCAAATAGAACGAAAGGTGTGTGTCTCCCTCCAATGATTTTGGTAAAGTGATATACTTCATAATCTGCCCGCAAATTTATGAAAAAAGATGTATTCCATCCAAAATATTACCCGAAAATATTCTTTTCCTCACGTGGCTGTAATTTTTCCCACGTGTAGTAGTAAATTTTATAAGGAAAAACATACCTTTGGGACAATTTTCAGAAAAAAATAATCACTTTTCTGTTACAAATAGAAAAGTTGTGCGTTACTAAAGTGAAGAGCATGCAGAAGATGAGCAAGAACTACTTGACAATAGCCTACCAGAAGTTGCAGCAGAGGTTGCAATTCGGTATCCTGCATTCAGGTGAAGATGCTCTCAACGATGCCTTCTGTCAGCTCTGGGCTGGCCAATACGACCCTGCAACAGAAGCGGAAGGCGAGAAACTGCTCAGGACTGCGGTACGCAATCGGCAAATAAGTCTCTGGCGCGAAGAGAACCGCCATCCGCAGACATCGCTCGAAAAAACGAACCTCGTTCAGTCGCCACCCGACACAGATGCAAAGGAAACCTTCCTGCAGGTTAAAACGCTGATAGAGACCCAGTTGACACCGCTGCAAAAAGACATCCTTACACGGCACGACATCAACGACGAGACGTACAAGGAAATAGCCCATACGCTGGGAATGCAGGAAGCCGCCGTCAGGATGCAGTTGAGCAGAGCTCGAAACATAATCAGAGAAACATATAAAAAAACAAAGAAATGACACAGCACGACTTATCTTATTGGGAAGAAATGACAGAACGTTACTTCCTGGCAGAAACCACCGAGGAGGAGGAAAGGAAGCTGCGTAGTTTCCTTTGTACCAGCCAGTCTCAGGATGCCCGTTTCGACGAGATTAGGGCCACACTCTCCTACCTGGATGTCTGTAAGACCCAGCAGCCCCCACGCACCGGATATTTCCTCCGTGCGCTGGCCGTTGCCGCCTGCCTAAGCGCCATAGTATTCCTTGGCTGGCACCAATACCAGCAGCAGGACATCAGCAGCGTGCGCATTGCCGGTCAGACCGTCGAAGCCGATGCAACCCAGTTGATGGAACAGCAACTGGCCGAAATGTTTTCACCCACCAACCCGTAAAGAGCCATGAAAAAGTTACTCACAGTCATATTGCTATTACTGAGCTCACATCCCTTCTTGTGGGCCCAGAAGGGACTGGCCATTCAGGCTGCTTTCGACGAACTGGCAATAAAGAAAAACGCCACTGAAGTGGTGATGAGCGGCAAAAGGCTGAAAGACTTCCACCTAAGTCTCTTCCACAGTCTGGAAATCAAGAATCCATCAGCTGCCGATCGTCAGCGCATCACGTCATTAGTTCAGACAGATGCTGCACAGGCTATAACCCAAGAAGAAACCTCAGCGCACAGCTTCTACGAGTTGCCACAGCGCAAAGGTATGCATTCTTACATCCTCTACAGAAACAACGGACAGGCCCTCACCCTCATCTACATCGAGGGTAAAGCCAGCCTGAAGCAGATAAAACAGTATTTCCAGAAAAAACAACCAGAAAAATGAAAACAACATACTTCCCCATTTCATCATTATCTAAAGTTTTTCCCCTTAGGAGAGTGAAAAGAGGGGCTCTATTCTTTTTACTTGTCCTGACAGCCCTCTCCCACGCTCATGCCGATGAAGCGGATAGCCTGCAATGGAACTTCACAGACCTCTTCCAAGACAGCAAGGAGGCACCTGCCCTCCCCTCTTCTCTGGAAGGTTGGAAGAACCACCTCGAACTCTTCGGGAAGAACATACCCCAAGAAGAAGTATTTGTTCACATGGACAACACCTGCTACTTTGCAGGAGATACGCTTTTCTTCAAGGCTTACGTCCGTCGGAGTGATACAGGAAAACTAACCAACCTCAGCCAGTTGCTATACACCGAGCTGTGGAATCAAGAAGGCTACATGCTGGAACGTCATCTGGTAAAACTGAAGGACGGACAAGGTACAGGCTCCTTTGTTCTCAACGATTCGCTCTACGGCGGCTTCTACGAACTACGCGCCTACACACGCTGGCAACTCAACTGGGGTGAGTATCAACATCCACATACATGGCCAGCAGAACAATGGTTCTTCAACAAAAAGATGGCCAAGGAGTTCTTCCGCGACTACGAGAAACTATACAGCCGCATTTTCCCTGTCTACGACAAGCCTTCTAAGCCTGGCCTTTTTATCCACGACATGACAGAACGGCCTCTCATGCGCTACTTCCGAACAAAAGCCAAAAAGGCGTCTCCCGTTGTGAAACTATACCCCGAAGGCGGTGTGATAGTAGAAGGTACACATGCACGCGTAGCTTTTGAAGCCAACGAAGCCGACGGCGAGCATACCTCGGGTATCATGCGCTTGTACGGAAGAGGCGGAGAACTCCTGCAGGAGCAACGGACAGAGAACAGAGGGCGCGGCACTTTGGAATTCGACTATGAACCTGGTGTCATCTACACAGCCGTCTTTACCACCGACGACAATCAAGTAATCCGTCAACGTATGCCCAAAGCCGAGAAACACGGATGTGCTGTTCGTGCAGATGTCACGGAACATCAGTTGTTACTTACATTACAACCTCGTGGCGAGGCTGCTAACGAAACATTGGGCGTTACCGTAACCGTAGGAGGAGCTTTGCATCACTTCCAGAAGTTCCGCGCACAGGATACTCAAATCAGCATCCCAACAGACTCCCTTCCTACCGGTGTTGCACAGATAACGGTTTACAACGCACAGGGACGTGTGTACAGCGACCGTCTCTGCTTCATCCTTCATCCACAGGACCTGAAAGCTTCGGCTGTACATTTCTCCGGCATACAACCCTTATACGAGCCTTTCGACTCCATCCATCTCTCCGTCGAGAATCCTTTAGCCGCAGGTTCAACCATCTCGCTGGCCGTCAGAGACGCGGCTACATCAGAATATCTATACGATAGCAGCAACATGCTAACCGAAATGTTGCTATGCAGCCAGATTCGCGGTTTTGTGGAACAGCCTCATTATTATTTCGAGAAAGACGACGAGACACACCGCCGCCACCTCGACCTCCTGCTAATGGTACAAGGATGGAGGCGTCACAACTGGATAACGATGGCCACCCCAGGCATCTTCCGCATCAATCATCCATTCGAGAAAACGCCCATTTACTTTGGCGCCGTTTACCATTATGAGCCCATCGGACGCGAAGGCATTGACGGTTGGGGAGAAAACGAAGATCCTAATAGACGAGGATATTATGATTATGATACAGAACAGAAAGTCAAGACCTACGGCTTCGCCCGACCCAAGGGAGGAGAAGGGTTCTCGCTAAGCAAGAACCCTAAGCTACAAGGTACCATCCCCTTGTTGGGAAATGCAGGCGAAGCACGCGACAAGCACAATGTCTATAGCTTTCTTCTGAAGGATAATGAGTCGGGCACATTCGACGGACGCAACTACTACGACGAGGGCAACCTACGTCGCGAAGTCCGCGTACATGCCGAATACCATAAGCCAACCGATATAGGCGTAGAAAGCGTCTATGGCGAACTCACCACCCATAAAGGAAGGTTCGTATTGGAATTCCCCGCCTTCTATAACCAATGTACACTGGATTTGGCAGCCTCAGACACCACCAAATGGGATGAACCGCTATCTACCACCCGAAAAGGGCGCCGTTTACTCCGTAAGCGGGAGAAACTGCTGAAGAAAGGCAAGCCTGTCCCCAGTTTGGAGCATCAATGGGTAAAGGCATCCGAGACCGACTATCCCGAATTCTATGTCCGCCTGACACCTTACTATCCTCGATTCTGTAAGCCATTTAGCTATTATCACACCCACGTGGCACCACCAAGGAAGGGAACTGCCTTGATGCCCAGCCTCCGAGAGGGACGCACACTGGCAACAGTTACAATTAGCAGGCGTGGCGGACTGCGCCCGTATGATGATTCTCACCCCGCCATAGTACGCGATGCGTACCAAACATTCAACGAGTGCGTGGATGCAGGTCTCACTCCAGGATGGTATGCCGGGAAGAATCATTTTTCCAGTTGGGCTGTACATCTGTTGGTGGGAGACATGAATATGTATCGAGGATACACGACATACCTGGAGACTGTAAGACAGAAATTCAGAGACTGGCCATATTATAAAAGACCCATGTATTATGGGGCTCCCCTATTACAATACGCCTCTGGTCATGGTTGGAGTACCACTAACACCGCTGCTTACTCCTATACCGGATTAGACGAGAAGACCAAGAGTTTGGATTACCTGCACTCGCTGGAATCTGTTAAGATTATCACCGACTATGCACCTCGCATGGAGGGAAACAAACGATATATGGGAACCGACCAGCCTACAGTAGATGTAGGATACAACTTGCTAACAAAAGGCAAACGCTTGACCTATCGCGATCGACATTTTGTTCTGCAAGGCTATGATATAAGCGAAGAGTTTTACAATCCCTGTTATCGTAACCGCCCGCTGCCCGACACACATGATTATAGGCGTACGCTCTATTGGAACCCAAATCTCGAGCTGGACGAGAAAGGACGTGCCGACATCACCCTTTGGAACAACAGTAACTCAACCAGCATTACCGTAAGTGCTGAGGGAATCACACCTGCTGGCAAGATACTAACAGGAATCAGCTATCCAGAGGATAGGTGAGAGATAAGAGTTTAGAGTGTAGAGATTAGAGTGTAAAGATTAGAGATTAGAGACAAAAAATGAAAAATATTTCGACATTTCGGGATTCGATATCTCGACATTTCAACATCTCGATCACTTTTTAATTGCGAATTGATGAAATATATTCTTTCCATATTATTATTAACACTTTCAGGCCTCATCCTTGCTCAGGAGAAGCTTGACTCCGTAGGCGCTATTATTCTGGATGCTGACACAGGAGAGCCCATACAATATGCCAGCGTATATGTATCTCCCAACTGCGGAACCATCAGCAACGACGAGGGCGAGTTCTGCCTGCAATGTCTTCCTTCCGAGACCGTTCGTATCACATGCATAGGTTACAAACGCATCACCTTCCAGGCATCGAAACTACCTTCCGTCATCCGTATGGAATCCGTCTCTACCATGCTTAATGAGGTTACCATTACTCGAGGAGATAACCTTATCTACAAACTGGTAGAAAAGATGCAACGCGAGGCCAAAAAACATAAGAAAGCTGAGAGTCAGTATTTCTTCCGTATGGCCATTAAATATCCGGGGACAGACGAATTGGCAGAAGCCTTCATGAGTGCAAAGTCGTGCGTGCAGATTCGCGACATCATCTTCCACAGCGGAAGTCGAGGCCAGCTACAGGATGGAAAAGTCAGCGGTCCCAGTTTAACCGGTCTTGGCAGAACCAACCTTCACGTCTTCCTGCGCCTATCGCCTGTTCTGGTCAATTACGACATCTGGGGTAACGCCTTTGTTCCTGCCGACTTCGCATTCCACAGAATAAAAGACGTTTACGACATTTCGTGTGTGAAATTAACCGAAGAAGACGGAACAGAAATCAATAAGATACGTTTTTCTGCCCATCCTGCCATCATATCACATCCCGTTCTAGACGGCACACTCTACGTTGACCGCAAGCGATGCCGCCTGCTTCGTTTCGATGGTCAGATGCATGGTCTGCAGATAGTACTTTACGATCAAGCACGCGATAAATATCTATACACAAGCGTAAACTACACCATGCACGTAGATTATCGTCACGACCATGGTTTTACCGAAATCTCCAATATGTCGGATGTTATCACCAAAGATAGCGTAAAGATCCGTCAACTACTCTATAATTTAGGCGACAAGAAGCTACAATTCAAGAACTCCGTCCGGGTGGGAAAGAACATGATTCACGCCATAGACATGGCAGGATTCGACTCAACGCTATGGGTTGCCAACAACATCGTAAAACGTACAAAGGAAGAGGAACGCGTGGTCTTTAAGGACACAACCTTCTGGTCAACCAACAAATCCAAGTACGATACAGAGGTCACAGAGCAAGAAAAGAACACAAACATCTATCTTAAAGATGCCGTTCAAAAGCTCATGGGCAACACCATGCAATTACAACGCACACTACCCAACGTTAACAGACGAAAGAAGAAATAGTCTCGCTTTTTATCTTCTAATTCTTAAGCCCATCATCCAGAAGAATAACAGGTAAAGGATACCAACAGAAAGGGCAAGGACCGCCCCCGACTGAGCACCTACCGCATCGCTGGCAGCTCCCATAAACATAGGAAAGACTGCTCCGCCGCAGATACCCATGATAAGGAGTCCGCTAACTTCATTCTTCTTGTCGGGCACAGCAGCCAAGGAACGGGCAAAGATGATGCTGAAGGGATTTCCATTTCCATAACCCATAAGCGCAACACTTGCGTAGATAACGGTACTATCCTTACCAAACAGCAGGCCAAAGACAGCTACAACCATCATAAGGACGCTAAGGAGTAGAAAAGTCCAGTCCTTCAGGAACTTCATGATGAAACTACCGCTGAAACTTCCTGCGGCCTTGGCAACAAAGTAAACCGTAGCGATATAGGCTGCATCGTTGAGCGTGATTCCCAATCTCTCCATCAGAATCTTGGGAGCCGTAACACTGGTACCCACATCGATTCCCACGTGGCATACAATAGCCAAGAAGCAAAGGAGCACAAAAGGATTCCTGAGCAAAGTAAAACATCCAGCAAACTGCTCTCCTACAGGCAGTTTGTTTTCCTCCCCCTCCACGGGGGAGTCAGAGGGGGTCTCTGTTCCGAAGAGCAGCAGGGTAGCCAGTATGCCCACGCCCAAGTAGATAGGATAGAGCACCCTCCAGCCAAAACCGAACGCATTGGTGGTAGCGCCCCAAGAGGCGATAATGGGAGCCAGGAAGGAGGCAATACTCTTGATGAACTGCCCGAAGGTCAGCGTGCTGGCCGAGGCACCGCCCTTCATCACGCTGTCCACCAGCGGGTTGAGCGATGTCTGCATAATGGCGTTTCCTATTCCCAGCAGGGAGAAGGAAACAAGCAGCATACCGAAGTCAAGCGTAAAGACGGGAATCACCATAGCTGCCAGCGTCATGACGAGGCTGAGCATCACGGTATTCTTACGCCCTATCTTGTTCATCAGCAGACTGGTGGGAATGCTGAAGATTAGGAACCAAAGGAATACAAGCGAAGGCAGGGTATTGGCCATAGAATCGCTGAGATCAAGGTCGGCCTTCACATAATTGCTGGCTATTCCCACAAGGTCCACAAACCCCATGGCAAAGAAGCACAGC
>DLBF01000154.1:1162-13166 GCA_002494215.1 Prevotellaceae bacterium UBA7028 | reverse complement strand
GTTGCCCAGGCCTTCGCCTTTGCTGGCTCCCTTGACAAGTCCGGCTATGTCCACAATGTCGCAGACAGCGGGGACAATACGTCCAGGGTGAACCAACTCGGCCAGTTTGGTGAGTCTCTCATCGGGCACACTTACCTGTCCCAACTGGGCATCTATTGTACAAAAGGGGAAGTTAGCTGCCTGAGCCTTAGCGCTACTCAGACAGTTGAAAAGTGTTGATTTGCCTACGTTGGGCAATCCTACTATACCTGCTTTCATCTTGTTCTATATCTTAAATTGGCTGCAAAATTACCGCTTTAATTTTACATAACCAAATTTTCTGTATTTCTTTCCCCCTATGGGGGAATTGGCAAGGAGGGCTTAATGAGCCTCCAGCCAGTTACTACCCCACCCTGTGTCAGCTATAAGAGGCACTCGCATCTGGCAGGCTGCCTGCATCTCTTCTACTACAATCTTTTGCAGACGTTCTTTCTCTTCAGGAACGACGGTGAAGCAAAGTTCGTCGTGTACCTGCAGTATCATCTTAGAACGGAGTTTTTCTTCCTTCATACGCTGGTAAACGCGAATCATGGCTATCTTTATGATATCGGCCGCGCTTCCCTGAATGGGTGAGTTGATGGCGTTACGCTCTGCATTGCCCCGCACATTGGCATTGTTGGAGTTGATATCTGGCAGGTAGCAGCGTCTCTTAAAGATGGTTTCTGTATAGCCCTTATCGCGTGCCATAGCGATACTCTTCTCCATGTATTCCTTAACACCAGGATAGGTCTGGAAGTATCCGTCAATCAGTTCCTTAGCCTCTGTTCGGGAGACATCCATCCGTTCTGCCAAGCCAAAGGCTGAGATGCCGTAGATGATACCAAAATTGGCAGTCTTGGCCTTACGACGTTCATCGCTGGATACTTCTTCTAAGCTCTTATGGAATATCTTAGCTGCTGTAGCTGCATGAATATCCTGTCCTGCATTGAAGGCTTCTATCAGGTTTTCGTCTCCACTTAGATGAGCCATAATACGCAGTTCTATCTGGCTGTAGTCGGCACAGAAGAACTCCTGCCCTACCTCAGGTATGAAGGCTTTTCTGACTTCCTTACCCTGTTCGTCCCTGACAGGGATATTCTGCAGGTTAGGATTCGAGGAAGAGAGACGGCCTGTTGTGGTAACCGTCTGGTTGAATGAGGTGTGGATGTGCCCTGTATCAGGATTTATCAAGAGGGGCAACGCATCAATATAGGTGTTGAGTAATTTCTTTAATCCCCTGTATTCCAGAATCTTACCAACGATAGGATTCTTGCTCTTCAGGCTTATCAGAATCTCCTCGGTGGTAGCATATTGTCCTGTTTTCGTCTTTTTGGGCTTATTGGTAATCTTCATTTGGTCGAAGAGGATTTCGCCCACTTGTTTGGGACTGGCAATATTAAAATGTACACCTGCCAACTGGTAGATTTCTTCCTCTATGCGCTGCATCTCCTCAGAATATAGGATAGAGGTTTCCTTCAGTCCCTTGGTATCTATGCACACACCGTTACGTTCCATATAGGCCAGGACGGGCATCAGTGGCATTTCAATCTGCCAGAAGAGGTCTTCCAAGCCCTCCTTCTCCAACTCTGGAGCAAATAAGTTCTTCAGTCTCAGCGTGATATCTGCATCCTCGCAGGCATAGGCATAGACTTCCTCTGGGCTCAGATCTGCCATAGACTTCTGCTTCTTGCCTGTTCCGATAAGCTCGTCAATATGGATGGTCTGATAGTGCAGGTAAGCTTCTGCCAGATAATCCATTCCGTGTCGCATCTCGGGGTGGAGCAGGTAGTGGGCAATCATGGTGTCGAACATGCGTCCTTGCAGTTCTATGCCGTGATTCTGCAGTACCTGCAGGTCGTACTTCAGGTTCTGTCCTACCTTTATTATATTGGGGTTCTCATAGATAGGGCGGAAACGTTCTACTGCCTCTTGGTTTCCGAATACGGGAACATACCAGGCCTTGCCTTCCTGAATACTGAAGCTAAGGCCTACCAGACGAGCCTGAATGGGGTCTGTGCTGGTGGTCTCTGTATCCAGGCAGATCTCTTTTGCTCCTTGCAGAATAGCAACAAGGGTATCAATCTTGTCTGGCGTGTCAACTAATTGGTAATCAGTGGTTTCTACGTTGTAGCGAAGCATGCCGTTGTCGATGACCGTTTCTTCTGTACCTTCTGCTGCTTCACCTTCGTCTCCGAATCCGCTGAAGAGGTCACCCTGAATGGCTCCGCCTTTCTTCTCGGGCTTTGAAACGGGCGCTGGAGTGGGGGAGGTTATCTTCTTGCGCATGAGGGTGCGGAACTCTAACTCTTCGAAGATCTTCTGCAAGGCTTCGTGATTGGGTTCCTCCACCTTTAACAGATCCATATCCAATTGTATGGGGACATCCGTCTTGATTGTCGCCAGCCATTTGCTGGTTTTTATCTGCTCTATGTTATTCTCAACTTTTTCCTTTAGCGCGCCCTTCAGCTTGTCTGTATTCTGTATCAGATTTTCTATGCTACCAAAGTCCTGAACCAACTTGGATGCTGTTTTCTCTCCCACACCGGGACAGCCAGGAATATTGTCCACAGCATCGCCCATAAGTCCGAGTATATCAATAACTTGGGTAGGGGAGGAGATACCCCATTTCTGGCTTACTTCGGCAGGACCAAGAATCTCTTCTGCGCTTTTACCGACGGCAGGGCGGTACATCTTAACATGCTCTGTTACTAATTGCCCGTAATCCTTATCAGGCGTCATCATAAAGGTCTCTATCCCCTGTTTGTCTGCCTGATGGGCAAGGGTTCCTATTACATCGTCTGCTTCGTACCCAGGTTCTTCCAGAACGGGAATATTATAGGCTGCCAGCAACTTTTTTATAATAGGTACAGCAAAGCGGATAGCTTCTGGTGTTTCCTCGCGCTGGGCTTTGTATTCAGGATAGGCTTCGTGTCGGAATGTGCCCCCCGAAGGGTCGAAGGCAACGCCCAGATGAGTGGGCTGTTCCTTCTGTATGACTTCTTCCAGGGTGTTCACAAAGCCAAGGATGGCAGATGTGTTTTCTCCCTTAGAGTTTATTCTTGGGTTCTTTAAAAAGGCATAATAAGCCCTGTAAATAAGGGCGTAAGCGTCTAAAAGATAGAGTTTGGGCATACAATATTGAATTTTATTCGGTAAAATTATGGAAAAAAAGTGAAATGGTCATCATTTTTATGTATTTTTGCAGCTCAAAAGTGTATTAGATGAACTCATTAGAGGACTTACAAAAACCTGTTGCTGACTTTTTAGAGCAATACAAGGAGCAATTTGTTGCTACGCTGCAAAGCGAGAATGCATTGCTGCAACAAGCCCTAAATCACCTTTTACAGAAGAAGGGTAAGCTGGTAAGACCAACCCTTGTGTTTCTTTCTGCCAGTCTTTTTGGGAAGGTGAACCAGAAGGTTTACGATGTTGCGTTGGCTCTGGAGTTGCTGCATACGGCCAGTTTGGTGCATGACGATGTGGTGGATGAGAGCGATAGACGTCGTGGGCAGGCTTCCGTAAATGCTTTAATGACGAATCAGATAGCCGTTTTGGTAGGTGACTTTGTGCTTAGCAGAGCCCTTCATCATGCAGCCCAAACGGGTGATGCAAAGGTGGTTGATGTGGTAGCCAATCTGGGTGAGACATTAGCCGATGGCGAGTTGCTACAGCTTGCCAATCTGGATACAGAGAAGTTGGACGAAGCCTCTTACTATATGGTTATCCGCAAGAAGACATCCAGCCTTTTTGCTGTTGCAGCCCAGTTGGGAGTCCTTGTTTCTGGAGGTTCTGAGGAACAGGCAGAGCGCATGCGTCGTTTCGGACACTTGGTTGGCACTTGTTTCCAGCTAAAGGATGATATCTTTGATTATGATTCTAAGACTGACGTTGGAAAGCCTGCTGGCAATGATATGAAAGAGGGCAAGTTGACCCTTCCTGTTATTCATGTGGTTAACAAGACCCAAAACGAGGATATGCTGGCTAAGGCACTGAAAGTCAGACGTGGAGAAGCTACTAAGCAGGATATAGAGGAACTGGTTGAATTTACTGTAGTGCAGGGTGGTATAGAGTATGCCTACTGGGCTATGAACGAGTTCCGTATGATGGCAGATGGCCTTATAGACGAAAGCAGGGACCCTGCTATCGTAGAATCCCTGCATTCGCTTGTCAGCTTCGTAGCTGAGCGTAAGTATTAATTGTTTTCCAGCATCTGGAAGAGCTTATCTAACTTGGGAGCCATAATAATTTCCGTACGACGGTTTTTCGACTTTCCTTCTGTAGTTTCGTTATCAGCAACCGGCTTGTATTCGCCTCTTCCGCAGGGTTGAATCTGCAAGGGGTTAACAGCATAGGTTTCTGTCAGGATTCTTACTACACTTGTAGCACGGATAACGCTTAAGTCCCAGTTATCTTGATAGATAGCTGTCTTGATAGGTACGTTATCTGTGTGTCCTTCTATCATTACCTCTATCTCTGTTTGCTTATTCAGCACCTCTGCCAGTTTGCCCAGTGCCTCTTGTCCTTGCTTGTTAACAACAGCCTTTCCTGACTCAAAGAGCAACTTGTCGCTCATAGCCACATAGACCTTTCCGCCTTCTTGTCTGACAGTCAGTTCGTCGCTGCTGAATCCTTTCAGAGCATCTTTAACACTATTCAGCAAGTTCTTCACTTTCTGGTTTTGCTCGTTGATGACATTCTGCAGTTCAACGATTGTTCGTTCGCGATCAGAGAGAGAAGCTATCAGTTTTTTGTTTTCGTCTTGATTGTTGGCCAACAACGCCTGGTAGTTTCTAATGCTTCCTTTCAGTAGGGTAGTGTCTCTTAGCAGACCATTGTACTTTTTGTCAAGTACGGCATAGCTGTCTCGGCTTTGACCCAGAAGATCTGCCAAGCTGTCTCGGCTATAAAGAGCAGCCCATCTTCCTGCTTCAGCAATTTCATACTTTTTCTTGCTTACCACGCATGATGATAGTAAAATGCAGCCCAAAACGAGGGGCAAAACAGCAATTTTTCTCATTTCTTTCTAGATTAGGTAAATTCTTATACAGGATTTTCAGTACTCAATCTTTTGAACTACAACGAAATAGGGCAGAATCTGGCGTCGCGAGAATTACTTATTTGTCTCTTCCTTGCCATCTGCACGTGTATTTTGCATTGTAGAGAGGGCAAAAATCAGAAGAATTTCACTTCTTCGCCAACAACTTCGCTCAAGAGTAGATTGGCCAATCGGCTTGTTCCTAAACGAAGGTATTGGTTGGTGAGCCATTTTTCTCCCAGCACCTCTTTTACTATTGTATAATATACGAGAGCATCATGAACTGTGTTCAGACCTCCGGCAGGTTTGAAGCCAATCTGAATTCCCGTCTTATCGTAATATTCTTTGATAGCTTGGCACATTACGTAAGCAGCCTCAGGTGTTGCGGCAGGTTTCTCCTTGCCTGTACTGGTCTTTATGTAATCTGCTCCTGCATACATAGCCAGGATACTTGCCTTCTTGATGTTCTCTGCACTTCCCAGCAAGCCGGTTTCCAGGATAACCTTCATCTTCTTTTCGCCACAAACAGCCTTTAATTCGCTGATTTCATCGCAAACTGTCTCGTAGTCACCACTCAAGAACTTGCCTACGCTCATTACGATATCAATCTCTGTGGCGCCGTCTCTGACTGCCAAAGCTGTCTCTACAGTCTTTACCTCGATGCAGGCCTGTGATGATGGGAATGAGCCGCTTACACAGGCAACCTCAACACCTTCTACTTCCAGGCTCTGGCTTACAATGCTGGCAAAGCAGGGATATACACAGATGGTTGCCACATGGGGCAGGTCAGGGTAGGTGTTGTCAAAGTCGTTTACGCGTTCCGTGAATTTCAGCACACTCTCCTCGCTGTCTGTCGTTTTCAGCGTTGTGAGTTCCACACTTCCCAACAGGAATTTCTTAACCTCCAGTGTATCATTCTCAGGTACTTTTTCAGCGATGATTTGGGCAACTTTTTTCGCAATCTCCTCATCGTTCATAGCCGTATTATACTTGGCAAGTGCCTCTTCATACTTGTTCTGTTCCATATTATGTTCGTCTTTTATTGTTTTAACTTGGGATTGTTTATATGTCTCTCTCTGTCTCGTTTTGTCTTTTTCTCAAAGCTTTCCTGTAGCGCCTCCGTTAGGTCCACGCCCGTCTGATTGGCCAGACAGATTAGTACCCACAGGATATCGGCCATTTCCTCACTGGGGTCTTGCTTTTCGCCTTCCTTGAACGACTGTTCCCCATACTTGCGAGCCATAATTCTGGCCAGTTCTCCCACTTCCTCTGTCAGGACAGCCATATTTGTCAGCTCGTTAAAGTAACGAACGCCATAGGTCTTAATCCACTGATCTACTTTATCTTGTGCTTCACGTATCGTCATAGTACTTTCATCTCTAAAAACGCCCAAAGAAAAATAAGTAATGCAGCCAAACATACATGACCGGCCACGGCATTAACTCTGTTTTCTTTTTCGTACTCTTCCCAGTGCCACATTTTATAACAACTATATGGAAATTGAATAATTATTCCTATTAATGGCAGGTATCTGGTTGGCGCAAAGCGTACTACCCATAAATTGCCTTTTGCTATAAGTACCCATACGATTGCTGTGAGTATGCATATAATTCCAAGACTGCTTAGATAAGAAAGAAACTTCTTCATCTTTTATTCCTTGTTTTTTGTGTCCATACAAATAGTTACAGGCCCGTCATTCAGGAGTTCAACCTTCATGTCAGCGCCGAATTCGCCTGTTCCAATGGGTTTGCCAAGGGCCTTGGATAATTGCTCCACGAAGCTATTATATAATGGTATAGCCACCTCGTGACCGGCAGCCCTAATCCAACTGGGGCGGTTGCCCTTCTTGTAGCTTGCCATCAGGGTAAATTGGCTAACGACTATAATGTCGCCCGCAGTTTCCTGGATATTCTTGTTCATCACGCCGTTCTCGTCATCAAAGACGCGCAAACCAATGATTTTTCGTGTAAGCCATTCTATATCTTCTTGATTATCAGTATTTTCTATGCCAAGCAAGATAAGGAAGCCATTCCCAATCTCGGCTTTTTTGTTGCCTTCGATTGTTACGCTTGCATGTGTTACTCTTTGTATGACTGCTCTCATATAATCGTTTTGCTTTATGCAAAGGTAGTATAATTATTTGATACCTATCTGTTTTTTGCTTTTTTTATATTTTCTCTTTCGTATTTTTTATATAGTTTAATCTTCATGTAAACTACGTTCTATATTGACTTTAATTTCCGTCAATCATGGATAGTATGTAATGCAATCGTTTCTTGTAGGCGAGTCTTGCCTAGTACTTACCTTAAAGTACTCTAGTACTCTGGTTAAAGTACTGCAGTACTCTAGTTGAAGTACTGGAGTACTCCGCTTGAAGTACTAATGAAAATGATTATATATGATTTGTGCTTTAGATGGTCCTATTAGTTCCTCCAGAGTACTTCTCTCTGCTTCCTTGATTCGTTTAACGCTATGAAGCTTCTTCAGAAGCAGTTCCTTTGTCTTGGGGCCTATGCCTTCTATGGCATCTAACTCGCTGGCAATCTGATGCTTACTGCGTTTGTCGCGATGGAAGGTAATGGCATATCTGTGTACTTCGTCCTGTATCTGAGTCAGTAGGCGAAACAGAGGGCTGTCTGTCTTTAATCCTATCACTTGCTGAGGGAATCCGTACAGTAATTCATTGGTTCTGTGCTTGTCGTCCTTGGCTAATCCGGCAATAGGTATTTTCAGTCCTAATTCGTCTTCTACGACCTTTCTTACGACCTCCATTTGCCCTTTTCCGCCATCTGTAATAATAAGGTCGGGTAGGGGACTTTCCTCCTCTATCATCCTCTTGTACCTGCGTCTTACTACCTCTTGCATGCTGGCATAGTCGTCAGGTCCTTGCACCTCTTTTATAATGTATTTGCGATAATCCTTCTTGCTGGGCTTGCATTTCTTGAATACTATACAGCCTGAAACAGCATCTGTTCCGCTGATATTAGAGTTGTCGAAGCACTCTATGTGCATGGGTAGGGTAGGAAGCTGTAAGGCGTCCTGTAGCTCCTTCATCAGACGGGTTGTTTTCTGCTCGGGATTTAGCTTTTCTGCCTGGCTAATTCGGTCCTTTTTGTATTGTAGAACATTCTGTCTGCTAAGGTCCAAAAGCACCTTTTTATCGCCCTTCTGTGGAACAGTTAACTTAAAGCTTTGCGTGAATTGTTCCACGGGGAACGGAACTATAACTTCCTTACTTTCACTACCATATCTTTGCCTCATTTCAACTATTCCCATAACCAGAAGCTCTTCGTCTGTTTCCTGCATTTTCTTTTCGTATTCGAAGGTAAATGCCTTGTTTATACAGCCATTTGTTACGTGCAGGAAGTTGATGTAGGCTACTCTCTCATCGCTTTCTATATTAAAGACGTCTATGTTGTGAAGGGTGTTGGAGACCACCTCGCTGCGGCTTCTGTAGTTCTCCAGCAACATGTATTTCTTCTTCACAACTTCTGCTTCTTCAAACCTTAGTTCGCTGGCCAGTTGCTTCATCTCTGCCATCATGGAACGTTGCAGTTCTGCTGTATTGCCTTTCAGAATTTCCTTTGCTTCGGCAATATGTTTCAGGTATTCCTCAACGCTTTGACGGCCTGTACATGGTGCCTTACAGTTCTTTATGTGATATTCCAGGCATTCCTTGTGCTTCTTTTTCTCTATGCTTTCCGGAGTAATAGCTTCATGGCATCTTCTTAATGGGTACAGGTTCTTTATCAGATCCAGGAGTGCATACATGGTAGGAACGTGGCTGTATGGGCCAAAATATGTGCCAAATTTCTTGTTTATCTTCCTGGTTTGGAAGATTCTGGGCAGAAATTCGTTGGTTACAACGATGCTGGGGTAGGTTTTTCCGTCTTTCAGTAGAATATTGTACCTTGGATTCCACTCTTTTATCAGGTTGTTTTCCAATAAAAGGGCGTCTTCTTCGGTATTAACGACGGTATATTTGATATCCCTTATTTTACTGACAAGAATTGCAGTTTTGCGGTTGTCGTGTTCTTTGCTGAAGTAGGAGTAAACCCTTCTTTTCAGTTTTTTTGCTTTGCCAACGTATATGATTGTGCCATTTTCATCGAAGTATTGGTAGCAGCCAGGTTTCTCTGGCATGCTAAGCACAATACTCTTCAGATAGGCCTGAATCTTTTCTTTTTCTGATAGGTTGGCCATTTTTTTTCCTGTATTATGGGATTAAACCTTCAGTAGGGTGGTTATTTCCACGTCTTTGTCGAATACATCGCGTCCGTGTAAACCTTCTATGGTAAGTTCTATGATAAAGTTGATGTATATCTTCTTGGGATTAAACATCTTCACCAAATCGTAAGCCGCTTTCATCGAGCCTCCTGTTGCCAGAAGATCGTCGTGCAGCAGTACTACATCATCTTCCGAGATGGTTCCTTTGTGAATGCATACTGTATCCGTGCCATATTCCTTTTCATAGCTCATTTGTACAGTTTCACCAGGTAGTTTTCCTGGCTTTCTGCACATTACGACTCCTGCATTTAATTCTTTTGCAACTGCACTTGCCAACAGAAATCCGCGACTTTCTATACCCACGATTTTGGTGATTCCTTTATCCTTGTAAAGGTCTACAGTTTCGTCGCACATTATCCTCAGGCATTCTGCTTTATCGAAGAGTGTGCTGATGTCCTGAAACATGATTCCAGGCTTTGGGAAATTGGGTATTACCCTTAGGTTCTCAAGTAATTTAGGGTTGTTCATATGCTTTTATTTGTTATACGTTTCTTATTGATTTACAGGCGTGTAGCATATTTTTGTTTCACGTGAAACTTCCACTTTTCTTGAAGTGTTGCTTCACCTTCTCATCAGCACCAGCAATACATTTATGTCGCTGGGGCTAACGCCTGGAATTCGACTTGCCTGCGCCATTGTCTCAGGATCTATACGGGTAAGTTTCTGGCGTGCTTCTGTTGACAACGATTGCAGAGAATTGTAATCAAACTTACCTTTTATCTTTATATTCTCCAGGCGAATCATTTTGTCAGCCAGTTCTCTTTCTCGTGTTATATAGCCGCTGTATTTCATTTTTATTTCAGCAGCTTCTACAATCTCTTCCTTTCTGTCTGAAATGGATTCAATCTTTTCCTTTAGCGCAGGAATAAGGTTCGACAGATTTTCTAATGTCAGGCCGGGTCTTGCTATTAGGTCAATCAGTTTGCATCCTCTTTGCAACTCTGTACTTCCTAAAGCTTTTAATCCTTCGTTTATGTAGGCAGCTTTCACGCTGTAGTGCTTGCAGAATTCTTCTAACCCTTCTATGGCAGCTTTCTTCTCTAACCAATAATTGTATCTTTCGCTGGTGGCTAATCCCAGGTTAAAGCTCTTTTCCGTCAGACGTGCGTCTGCATCGTCTTGTCTAAGCAGGATTCTGTATTCTGCACGACTGGTGAACATGCGGTAAGGTTCATCTACTCCCTTTGTAACCAAATCGTCTATCAGAACACCTATATAAGATTCGTCCCTTTTCATTGTAAAAGGTTCGCTTCCACCGCACTTTTTTGCTGCGTTGATACCTGCCACAATTCCTTGACCTGCAGCCTCTTCGTATCCGGTGGTTCCGTTCACCTGGCCTGCCATAAACAAACCGTCAACCAACTTACTTTCCAGGGAGTGAGTCAGTTGGGTAGGGTCGAAGTAGTTATATTCAATGGCATAGCCCGGGCGGTACACTTCCAAATCCCTGAAGGCAGGAATCATTCTGAGCGCCTCCAGCTGTGCATCAATGGGTAGGCTGCTGCTGAATCCGTTCAGATAATATTCGTTGGTGTTGGTTCCCTCGGGTTCCAAGAACAGCTGGTGCTCTTCTTTGTCCGCGAAAGTAACCAGTTTCGTTTCAATGCTTGGGCAATAACGAGGGCCGATGCTCTGGATTTGTCCATTAAAAAGAGGAGAATCTTCCAGCGAAGCCTTCAGCCTGTCGTGTACCTGCTTGTTGGTATAGGTAATCCAACAGGGCAATTGAGGCAGATGCCTGGGCTCTCCCATGTAAGAGAATTTGTGGAAGTCTGTGTCTCCTGGTTGGATGGTCATCTCGTCAAAGTGAACAGATGTTCCGTTTATTCGCACCGGGGTTCCGGTTTTCATTCGGCCAGCCGTAATGCCATGGTGGGTAATGCTCTCTGTCAGGTGCAGGCTAGGGGGCTCTGCGCATCTTCCTCCAGGCAGTTTGGTTCTGCCAATGTGCATTAGGCCGTCCAGAAATGTTCCGCATGTTATCACCACGCATCTGGCGTTTATGATAACATCCATGTAGGTAAGGACGCCTGTTACTTGCTTATCCTTAACCAGCAGTTCCTTGACTTGGTCTTGCCAGATATGCAGGTTAGGCGTGTTCTCAAGAATCTCACGCCATGTCCAGATGAATTTTCCTCTGTCGCATTGGGCGCGAGGACTCCACATGGCAGGTCCCTTGCTGCGATTCAGCATACGGAATTGAATGGCGGTGCGGTCTGTAACTTCTGCCATGTGACCGCCTAATGCATCAATCTCTCTTACAATCTGTCCTTTGGCAATGCCACCAACAGCAGGATTGCAACTCATCTGTGCAATCTTGTTCATATCCATTGTTATAAGACAGGTCTTAGCTCCCAAGGTTGCACTGGCTGCTGCCGCTTCGCATCCTGCGTGTCCAGCACCAACCACAACCACATCAAAATTCATTTCCATATTACTCTGGCACTCAATTTAGCTGCAAAATTACAGATTTCTCTTAACATTTAAGCCATTTTTTTGTTCAAATCACTTTTTTAATGTAATTTTGCACGATATAATATCCTATATATTAGGTATAAGAGAGCTAAATAACATAATATTCAATAATTTAATTCAATCATTTATGTGGTTAATCAATTCATCAATCGGTAGAAAAGTAGTAATGTCGGTCACCGGCGTTGCGCT
>DLBF01000154.1:0-1031 GCA_002494215.1 Prevotellaceae bacterium UBA7028 | reverse complement strand
TGCCAACTGGTATGCTGTTGTGGCAACTATCGGTTTGGCAGGCTTGGTAGCTCTTCATTTCATTTTTGCTATTTGGCTTACAATTCAGAACCGGAAGGCTCGTGGTACCAGCAAGTATGCTATCACCAGCAAGCCTGACAAGGTAGAGTGGGCCAGTCAGAACA
The DNA here is from genome assembly GCA_002494215.1 of Prevotellaceae bacterium UBA7028. The sequence goes on along the minus strand of DLBF01000154.1, from coordinate 867 downwards.
TGTTGGTTCTCGGCTTTATTGTTGTATTAGGTATGGGTCTTCATCTGTACAACTTCTGGTACAACATGATGTATGCCGAGTTGGCAGGCGTTGAGGGTACTATTCCTCCAACAGACGGTGTTGGTTTCATTGCTGAGACTTTCTCTTGTCCTTACTATGCTGCTATTTATGTAGTATGGCTGATTGCCTTGTGGTTCCACCTGACTCATGGCTTCTGGAGTGCTCTTCAGACACTTGGTTGGAATGGTAAGGTATGGTTCAACCGTTGGAAGTGTATCAGCGCAGCTTATACAACCATCGTTATTCTGATGTTTGTTGCTGTTGTTGTTGCTTTCGCTGCAGGCTACCGTCCTGCCGACTTCGACGAGGCTCGTGCTGCTTCTGCAGAAGATGCTTGCCTTACACAGAAGGCTTGCCCCATGATGCCTGGCTGCCCTATGGTACCTGGCTGCTGTAAGAAGGGCGCAGAGTGCTGCGATAAGGCAAATGAATGCAAGTGCGAAGAGTGCAAGTGCGATCCTTGCGAGTGTGCAGGTAATCAGGACTGTGACTGTGAAGAATGCAAATGCGAGGACTGTAAGTGCTAAATGGTAAAACGAAATCAGATAAAACTATGGCAAAGAAAATAGATTCAAGAATTCCTGAAGGCCCAATAGCAGAGAAGTGGACCAACTATAAGGCTCACCAGCGTCTCGTCAACCCCAAGAATAAGCTGAAGCTCGACGTTATCGTTGTAGGTACCGGTCTTGCCGGCGCCAGCGCAGCAGCTTCACTTGCCGAGATGGGCTTCAACGTATATAATTTCTGTATTCAGGATTCACCCCGTCGTGCTCACTCTATTGCCGCACAGGGTGGTATCAATGCAGC
>DLBF01000067.1 GCA_002494215.1 Prevotellaceae bacterium UBA7028 | reverse complement strand
CGATGAGGACCGCGAAGGAGAAGCTATCAGCTGGCACTTGTATGAAGTGTTGGGTCTGAGACCCGAGAATACACGTCGTATTGTATTTCATGAGATTACCAAGCCTGCCATCCTGGAGGCTATAGAGAATCCCCGTAAGATAGATTTGAATCTGGTTAATGCCCAGCAGGCACGTCGTGTGCTGGACCGTATCGTAGGCTTTAAGCTCAGCCCCGTACTGTGGCGTAAGGTGAAGCCCGCCCTCAGTGCCGGTCGTGTGCAGAGTGTGGCTGTTCGCCTTATCGTAGAGCGCGAGCGCGAGATTCAGAACTTCAGCGGTGAGGATAATTTCCGTGTAACAGCCGTCTTTACCAATGCCGAGGGCAGTGAGGTGAAGGCAGAGTTGAACCAGCGTTTTGCCACACAGGAACAGGCTGAGGCCTTCCTGCAGAAGTGCAGTGCTGTGAACTACACGGTACAGGATATCAGCACCAAGCCCCAGAAGCGTGTTCCCGCACCCCCCTTCACTACCAGTACCCTGCAGCAGGAAGCTGCCCACAAGTTGGGCTTTACCGTAGCCCAGACCATGATGGTGGCACAGCACCTGTATGAAAGCGGACGTATCACCTATATGCGTACTGACAGTGTGAACCTGAGTAAGTTGTGTCTGGGCGCCAGCAAGCAGGTTATAGCAGAACAGATGGGTAAGGAATATGTAAAGACCCGTCAGTATCAGACCAGTTCAAAGGGTGCTCAGGAAGCTCATGAGGCTATCCGTCCCACCTATATGGAACAGACCCAGATAGAGGGAACCCAGCAGGAGCGTCGTTTGTATGACTTGATTTGGAAGCGTACCATTGCCAGCCAGATGGCTGATGCCGAGATAGAGAAGACTCAGGTTGTAATCAACATAGATGGCATGGATGAGTACTTCGTTGCCAATGGCGAAGTTGTGAAGTTCGACGGTTTCCTGCGCGTATATAAGGAGACTGAGAACGAGGTAGATCAGCCCGATGGCGAAGCAGAGGGTATTCTGCCCATCCTGACTGTCGGTGACCAGTTGCAGAGAAACGTGATTGTGGCTACACAGCGTTTCGCTCAGCGTCCCATCCGTTACAATGAAGCCAGCTTGGTACGTAAGTTGGAGGAGTTGGGTATTGGCCGACCCAGTACCTATGCTGCCACCATCACTACTATTCAGCAGCGCGAGTATGTTGTTAAGGGTGACAAACCCGGTGAGGAGCGTACCTATCAGACCTTGACCTTGAAAGGTGATAAGATAACCAGTGAAAGTCACAAGACAACCATCGGTGCAGAGCGTGGTAAGTTGATACCTACGGATACGGGTATCGTGGTAAACGATTATCTGAGCGAGAACTTCCCCAGCATCATGGACTATAACTTTACGGCTGACATAGAGAAGGAATTCGATGAGATAGCCGAGGGTAAGATGGAGTGGACAGGTGTTATTAGCAACTTCTACAACGACTTTGACCCACTTGTTGAACGTGCTGGCAATACACATACCGAGCATAAGGTGGGTGAGCGCCTGTTGGGTAACGACCCCCGCACAGGTGAGCCTATCACCGTGAAGATTGGCCGTTTTGGTCCTGTGGCTCAGATTGGTAGCTCGGATGCTGATTCAAAGCCCCGTTTTGCCCAGCTCAAGAAGGACCAGACATTGGAGACCATCACCTTGGAAGAGGCTATTGAACTGTTCCGTCTGCCCCGTGAGTTGGGTAAGTATCTGGGAAAGACCGTCACTGTGGGTGCCGGCAAGTATGGGCCATACGTAGTGCATAACGGTACCTATGTTTCTATCCCCAAGGATATAGATCCCCTGAAGATTACCTTCGAGGAGGCTGTTATCATGATTCACAAGAAGCACGTTGAGGAAGAGGAACGTCACCTGAAGAAGTTCGAGGATGTGGATATGGAAATCTTGAACGGTCGCTATGGTCCCTATATCGTTTATAAGGGTTCCAACTACCGTCTGCCCAAGAACCTGCACGACCGCGTAAAGGACCTGACGGCAGAGGAGTGTATGCAGGTGATAGAAAGTCAGGCAGAGAAGACTACTCGACACAAGAAGTAAATGAAGAGCATCATTCTGATAGGTTACATGGGGTCGGGAAAGACCACCGTGGGACGCCAGTTGGCTTTGTCCCTCGGTGTAACGTTCTACGACCTGGACTGGTACATAGAGATGCGTTACCACCGCACCGTGGCACAGATCTTTGCCGAGAAAGGTGAGGGTGGTTTCCGTGAGATAGAGCGTAACATGCTGCACGAGGCAGCCGAATTTCAGGACATAGTTCTCTCCTGCGGTGGTGGAACTCCCTGTTTCTTTGACAACATGGAGTATATGAACTCGCTGGCTGAGACTGTCTATCTGAAGGCTACCCCCGAGGTACTGGCTATGCACTTGAAGATGGGAAAGATAGAGCGACCTCTGATTAAAGGCAAGACCGACGAGGAACTGCTACAGTATATCAGGGATTCGCTTAAGGTGCGCGAGCCTTTCTATAATCAGGCCAAGCATACCCTAGATGTAACCTTGTTGGAAAATTACGATAAGATAAAAACCAGCGTTGAACTGCTGCGGAAGCAGCTGAATTTAGTTTAGAGTTTAGAGTTTAGAGTTTAGAGTTTAGTTTAGAGTTTAGAGTTTAGAGTTTAGAGGCAGTTTTCAAGTTTATTGTTGAAAAAGAATGGAAGTGTTTGGTTATCGAAGATTAATAGCATACCAGAAAGCAAAGGAGGTTGTTAAAAGGTCTTACAAGCTTCTGAAAGGGTTCCCTGCAGAAGAACGTTACGCTATGAGTGACCAACTAAGACGTTCATCGATATCCGTTACTTCTAATATCGCAGAAGGTATAAACAGATATTCTGTTAAAGATAAATCTCATTTTATTGAAATAGCTTATGGTTCACTAATGGAAGTGTCATCTCAATTTGAGATAGCTGAAGATCTTGGATATATCACGTCTGAGGATAGGTTAAGTATGGATCAACAAATAGAGGAGGTGGCTCGTCTCCTGTCTGGACTTCAAAACTCGTATAAACTATCAACAGGTTCAACTGACTCTAAACTCTAAACCCTAAACTCTAAACTTTCAAAACCAGAAATAAAAAATGAAAAAGTGGCGTATTGAGGATTCGGAAGAACTCTACAACATTAAGGGTTGGGGAGTAAACTACTTTGGTATCAATGACAAGGGACACGTATATGTGACGCCTAAGAAGAACTCTGTTCAGATAGACCTGAAGGAGGTGGTAGACCATTTGGCTACACGTCATGTTACGGCTCCCGTGTTGCTGCGTTTCCCAGATATCCTGGATAACCGAATAGAGAAGACTGATGAGTGCTTCCGCAAGGCGGAGAAGGAGTACTCCTACACGGGCGAGCATTTTATTATCTTTCCCATCAAGGTGAACCAGATGCGTCCTGTGGTGGAGGAGATTATCAGTCATGGTAAGCGTTACAACCTGGGACTGGAAGCTGGCTCCAAGCCAGAGCTGCATGTGGTGTTGGCTACCAATATGGATAGCGACAGCCTGATTGTCTGCAACGGACACAAGGACCAGAACTATATAGAACTGGCACTGTTGGCCCAGAAGATGGGTAAGCGTGTGTTCCTGGTGGTTGAGAAGCTGCCAGAGTTGAAGATTATTGCCGAGACGGCAGAGCGCTTGGGTGTTCGTCCTAACCTGGGTATCCGTATCAAACTGGCCAGCAACGGTTCCGGTAAGTGGAGCGAGAGCGGCGGTGATGCCAGCAAGTTCGGTCTGAACAGTTCTGAGCTGCTGATGGCCCTGAAGATGCTGGATGAGATGGGCTTGCGTGACTGCCTGAAGCTGATTCACTTCCACATCGGCAGTCAGATCAACAAGATTCGTCGTATCAGCACCGCCCTTCGTGAGATGGCCCAGTATTATGTGCAGCTGCATCGGATGGGCTTTAATATAGAGTTTGTGGACTGTGGTGGCGGTCTGGGTGTTGACTATGACGGCACCCGAAGCAGTAATAGCGAGAGTAGTGTCAACTATAGCATTCAGGAGTATGTGAACGACTGCGTTTATACCCTTGCCGAAGCTGCTAACCAGAATAATATACCTCATCCCAATATCATCACAGAGGGTGGCCGTTCGTTGGCTGCTCATCACAGTGTGCTGGTGGTGGATGTAATGGAGAGTGTCTCAGCTCCTCAGATGCCAGAGGACTTTGAGCCCGGTCCCGAGGACCATAAGTTGGTACACGACCTGACAGAGATTTGGGACAAACTCTCTTCCCGCTCTATGCTGGAGGATTGGCACGATGCCGAGGATATCCGTGAGGAGGCTTTGGATCTCTTCCGCCATGGCATCATCGACTTGAAGACCCGTGCCCAGATAGAATCCTTGTATTGGGCTATCAGTCATGAGGTGGCTGAGTTGGCACACCATCAGAAGCATGTGCCCGATGAGCTCCGCAAGTTGGATAAGCAGATGGCAGACAAGTATTTCTGTAACTTCAGTCTGTTCCAGAGCATGCCTGACTCATGGGGTATCGACCAGTTGTTCCCCATCATGCCTATTGAGCGTCTGGGAGAACAGCCCAGTAGAAGTGCAACCCTGCAGGATATTACCTGTGATAGCGACGGTAAGATATCTGCTTATGTGAATGGCGGTCAGCAGACCAACTATATTCCCCTGCACCCTGTAAAGGCTAACGAACATTATTATATAGGTGTGTTCCTGGTTGGAGCCTATCAGGAGATTCTGGGTAACATGCACAACCTGTTTGGTGATACCAATGCCGTACATATCTCTGTCAATGAGGATGGCTATAGCATAGACCAGTTTATCGATGGAGAGACCGTAGCTGATGTGCTGGAATATGTGCAGTACGACCCCAAGAAACTGGTCCGCCGTCTGGAGATATGGGTCAGCAAAGCCGTTAAGGATGGCAAGATTACTGAGACAGAGGGTAAGGAGTTCATCAGCAACTATCGTGCCGGTTTGTATGGGTATACGTACCTGGAATAAAGAGCCCCCTCCGTCTCCCCCTTTGGGGGAGTACCTCTTGGCGTAATGTTGAAAGACGGGGCGCTTAGTGTGAGATTTTAGATAATAAAGGTTATTGATATTTAGTAACGGTCAAAGTTTAGAGCTATAATAAGCACTCCCCCAAAGGGGGAGCGGGGAGGGGGCCTATGAAACAACAAATAAACGTCATAAAAGTTGGGGGAGCAGTTGTTGAGGATGCTGCGTCTCTGAATAACCTGCTGACACAGTTTGCAGCGTTGCCTGGTGCCAAGGTGTTGGTGCATGGTGGTGGCAGAAGCGCTACGAAGATAGCTGCCAGCCTGGGTATAGAGAGTAAGATGGTGGGTGGCAGACGCATTACCGATGCGCAGATGCTGCAGGTAGTGACTATGGTATATGCCGGTTTGGTGAACAAGAATATTGTGGCAGGTCTGCAAGCCAAAGGGGTAAATGCCCTAGGACTGACAGGAGCTGATATGGATGTACTGAGAAGTCATAAGCGTCCGCTCAAGAAGATGATGATGGATGACGGCACAGAGCAGATGGTTGACTTCGGCTTTGTGGGCGATGTGGACAAGGCCAACGGAGAGATGCTCTGCAAGTTGATTGCCGAGGGCGTGGTTCCCGTTATGACACCCCTTACGCATGATGGGGCAGGCAATCTGCTGAACACCAATGCGGATACCATTGCCAGCAAGGTGGCCTGTGCACTGGCTCCGTATTTTGATGTCACACTTACCTATTGCTTCGAGAAGAAAGGCGTATTGCGCGATGCCGATGATGACGAGAGTGTCATCCCCGTTATTACGGAGAAGGAATTTGCGGAATATCAGGCCAACGGTGTTATCTCCGGTGGTATGATTCCGAAGTTGGAGAATGCTTTTGACGCTATCCATAAGGGAGTTCAGAAGGTTGTGATAACACGTTCCGACAACATCGACGGACAGTGCGGTACAACGATTAAAGAATTTTAACATACGAGGGCTGTAACATTTACGGCCCTCGTTCGTCTTCATAATAGACAGAGAGATGAAAAAAATCAGTTTCCGAGATGATGTGCTGCCGCTCAAGGACCGGCTTTACAGGTTGGCGTTGCGCATCACGCTGAACCCCGCAGAGGCGGAGGATGCAGTTCAGGATACGCTGATAAGAGTCTGGGAACACCGCGAGGAGTGGGAGCAAATAGAGAGCATCGAGGCTTATGCCCACACCATCTGCCGCAATATTGCCCTTGATATGGCAGGAAAGGCAGGACGCGGCAACGTACAATTAAATGAAGAATTAAGAGTGAAGAATGAAGAATTTTCAATTCTCAATTCTCAATTTTCAATTGAAGAAAAGTTCGAACAAGCGGAACGTCTCTCGTTAGTGAGAAAGATAATGGATACCCTGCCCGAGGTGCAACGTAGTATTATGGAACTGCGTGATATTGAGGGTAAGACGTATCAAGAAATAGGTAACATACTGAAGCTGACAGAATCGCAGGTGAAGGTTTACTTACACAGGGCTAGAACCAGCATCCGCCAGCAAGCAGAAGAGATAGAGAAATATGGATTATAAGTACATAGAACAATTACTGGAGCGCTATTGGGCGTGCGAGACTTCTCTGCAAGAGGAGCAGATTCTTCGTACTTTCTTCCAGCAGCAGGAAGTTCCTGCCCATCTGATGCCATACAAGGCCATCTTTGATGTGCAGCAGGAGCAAGCTGAAGCTACCCTAGGTGAGGAGTTCGATGCTAAAATAATGGAACTGATTTCCGAGCAAGGTGAAGCTCTCTCCAATGATGGAGTAGTGAAAGCCCTCCCCTTGGGAGGAGCGGGCAGAGGAGCTGCTTGGCGTCATAGTCTGCGTCCCCTTTATCAGGCAGCCGGACTGGTAGCGCTGATACTGACCATAGGCATTGCTGCTCAGCGTAGCTTTGACGAGAATGTGCAGCCTCAGCAAGCTCAGTTTGCCCAGACGGACAGCTTGGAACGTCCTGCAGATGAGTTCGTTGCAATGCCTGAACCTCAGGAAGCTGCATTGGCAGTTGAGAAGGACTCTATCAACTTAACAAGATAACATTTTTATTGCTTTTTCTATATAAACAAGTTAGTGCTTAATAAAACAAACAACACGGTTGCTGTGAAGCATCCTCAAATAAAAAAAGACATACTAACGACAAAAAGAGCGACCGCGATGGTCGCTCTTTTTGGTATATATCGTATCGCTATAAGAGATATGCCGTATCGCTGTCAGAGAAACGCCGTATCGCTAATAGTGAAAGGCCGTTTTGCAGATTCCCCGACATTCGTCTCGAATTTACCTCATCTCGGCATAAAAAAGAATCAATTCTTTTGTTCTGCTCTCGATTTTTCGTAATTTTGTCCCAAACTAATGCTATAAACGCTTTGAAATATGAAACAAATCTTGATATCTCTGATTGTTCTTTTCCCTCTGATGACAAGGGCGGATGGATTGCAAGGCTTCCTTTATGGTAGTAAGGAAGCACCAGATGGAACGGAATGGCAGAACCCCGAAGTTTTATCGCTGAATAAAGAACAGCCGCGTGCCTATATGTTCTCCTATGGTTGGAGGGGAGAGGCGCTGAGGGTGGTGCCAAGCATATTTTATCAGAGCTTAGACGGCATGTGGAAGTTCAATTGGGTGCCCACTCCAGAGGAACGCCCCAAGGACTTCTACCGGCCTGAGTATGATGTATCTGCCTGGGATGATATCAAGGTGCCCGGATGCTGGAACGTGCAGGGCTTGCAGAAGGACGGAAGCATGAAGTACGGCGTTCCCGTCTATGTGAACCAACCTGTTATTTTCTACCACGAGGTGAAGGAAGGCGATTGGCGCGAGGGTGTGATGCGTAAGCCCAAAGATGAACGATACACCACCTACAAGTATCCTAACGAGGTGGGCTCTTACCGCCGGTCTTTCGTTCTTACCACCGGATGGCATCAAAACCATACTAAGGACGTGTTCGTTAACTTTGACGGTGTGGACTCTTTTTTCTATCTGTGGATAAACGGAAAGTATGTGGGCTTCTCGAAGAACAGCCGGAACACAGCTAGTTTTAACATTACACCTTATCTGAATCAGTCCGGTGAGAATGTTCTGGCCGTAGAGGTGTACAGAAGTTGCGACGGCTCGTTCCTGGAGTCACAGGATATGTTCCGTCTGCCCGGTATCTTCCGTAGCGTCTATCTGACGGCTATGCCTAAGGTGCAGATTAGCGACCTCGTTGTTCGGACTACAAAACTCAGCAAGGATGAGGCCACAATTAGTATTGATGGAACTTTTGCCAACAAGAGCGATAAGAAGCAAAAGGGACTGAAGGTGTATTACAGCATCTATCCAGTAAAGCTTTACTCCGATGAATGCACCGACCCTGTGAAAAAGGCTGAGGTCCCCGTGACGGACAATGGACAACTGTCAACTGTCAACTGTCAACTGTCAATGGATAATCCACATCCTTGGAGCGCCGAAGCTCCCTATCGCTATGTGCTTGTGGCTGAGCTGAAGGATAAGAAGGGAAAACTGTTGGACTGCACCAGTACCTATTTTGGCATTCGTACCGTAGAGATAAAAGATACCCCGGCCAGTGAGGATGAGTTCGGCTTGGCTGGTAGGTACTTCTACGTGAACGGGAAACCCGTGAAGCTGAAAGGCGTGAACCGGCATGAGACGAATCCTACTCTGGGTCATGCTATCACACGTGAGCAGATGACCGAGGAGGTGATGCTGATGAAGCGGGGCAACATCAACCATGTGCGCCTGTCGCACTACTCGAATGATCCCTACTGGTACTATCTTGCTGACAAGTACGGCCTTTATCTGGAGGACGAATGTAACATAGAGAGCCATGAATATTATTATGGCAAGGAATCGCTCTCACATCCCAAGGAATGGAAAGCTGCCCATGTGGCCCGTAATATGGAAATGGTACATGCGCATGTGAACCACCCCAGCATTGTTATCTGGAGTCTGGGTAACGAGGCCGGTCCGGGTGAGAACTTCAAGGCTGCCTACGATGCGATTAAGGCGTTCGATACCAGTCGTCCTGTTCAGTATGAGCGCAACAACGATATTGTGGATATGGGTTCCAACCAATATCCCAGCGTGGCCTGGGTACAGCAGGTGGCCAAGGGAAAATCAGATGTGAAGTACCCTTACCACATCTCGGAATACGCCCATAGCATGGGTAACTCATTAGGTAACCTTGTGGATTACTGGCAGGCGATGGAGAGTACCAACTACTTCTGCGGAGCGGCCATCTGGGACTGGGTGGACCAAGCTATTGACACTTATACCAAGGACGGCATCAAGTACATGGGATATGGTGGCGATCATGGCGACTGGCCTAACGATGGTATGTTCTGTATGAATGGCATCATGCTGCCCGACCTGACACCCAAGCCTCAGTACTACGAGGTGAAGAAGGTCTATCAGAATGTGGGGGTAACCCTGAATGAAGTAAAGGAAGAGAATGGAGAGATGATAGCTGACTTCACCATCTTCAACAAGAACTACTTTGAACCAATCTCTTCCAGGGATTATGACATTGTGGCGTACACAGTAATAAGTGGAGAAAAGATGGGGGATGTAGTCATTCCTTTGCACGAAGACATTCAGCCACGCAAGTCAGTTAGGTGCTACTGTCCGGTTAATGAATACGTTAGAGGACAGGGCGAGTACTTCCTGAATGTGGAGTTCCGTTTGAAGGAGGATAAGCCTTGGGCCAAAAAGGGTTATGTGCAGATGGCAGAGCAGCTGTTCCTGAAAGACAGTTCAGGAGAGAACAGAAGCGAAGGAGTTGTGGAAGGTACGCTGAATGTGAAGGAGGAAGATACCCGAACCATTGTGGAGGGTAAGAACTGTGTTATCACCTTTGATAATGCTACCGGCAGTCTGTGTGGCATGCAATACGGCGGCAAGACCATCCTGAGGGATTCCCCCTTGCAGCTTTCTGCCTTTCGTGCCCCTGTGGATAACGACAATTGGGCGAGAAACCAATGGTTCCAGCAAGGATTGTACGACTTGCAGCATAAGGCCATCGGAAAACCCAATATCGAGAAGACTCCCGAAGGTCCTGTCAGCATCACTTATACTGTGGTGAGTCAGGCCAAAGGCAGGGGTAGCGTAAAATATCGTCTGGGTAAAGCAGGACAACCCTATGAGAGTGTAGCTGAAGCAACAGGCGAAGGTGAGCATGTATCCTTCACCACAACGCAGACCTACGCTATCTATCCCGACGGTACTGTTGTGCTGGCAAGCAGCATCATTACCAGCAATCCTGATTTGGCGTTGCCCAGACTGGGTTACGAGGTGAAGTTGCCAAGCCAGTTCAACCAATATGCTTACTACGGAAGGGGTCCCTTGAACAACTATAATGACCGCAAGACGGGTTCGTTCATAGGCTTTTATGAAAGTACGGTTCAGGATCAGTTCGTGAACTTCCCTAAGCCTCAGAGTATGGGTAACAGGGAAGATGTTCGTTGGTGTGTGCTGCGAGACAGCGAAGGCGACGGACTGGCATTCGTAAGCGAACTGGGCACGATGAGCACCTCGGCACTTCCTTGGAGTGCTCTGCAAATGACGCTTGCACAGCATCCGTATGAACTTCCAGAAAGCGACGGAACCTATCTGCATCTGGATTGCAAGGTGAACGGACTGGGTGGCAACAGTTGTGGCCAAGGCGGCCCGCTGAAACAAGACAGAGTCCTTGGGGCATTGCATCAGATGAAGATTCTGATTCGCCATATTGATAAGGATGACGAAATTAAGGGACCCTTTATCGTCAGAAGAGACATACTCTGTCCCGTGGCTATTTATCGCGATAAGGCGGGTAAAGTCACCATTGCTGGCGACCCTGAATGGAATTTGGAGAGATTCCCCGTCAGCTATCGCATCGACAAGGGAAAAGCTATGAAATATACGGGTCCCTTTAATTTCCAGCAGGGCGGAACCATCTATGCATGGTATGAGGGCGATGAAAAGAACCCTATTTCAGCAACCTTCGAGAAGATAGAAACAGTACCCCTTGACGTGGTCTATGTCAGCAGCGAGGAAGGGCCTGGCGGTGAGGTGGCGAAGAACCTTGTGGATAACGACCCGTCCACCATCTGGCACACCATGTACAGCATTACGGTACCCAAGTATCCGCATTGGATAGACTTCGACTGCAACGAGCAGAAGATGCTGAAAGGCTTTACTTATTTGCCCCGTCAGGATGGTAGCCCAAATGGTAACATCAAGGGTTACAAGGTGCAGGTGAGCCAGGATGGCAAAACGTGGAGCGAAGCCGTTAGCGAAGGTGAATTCGAGAACAATGCAAAGGAGAAGAAGGTGCTCTTTGTGAAGCCGCTGAAAGCCCGTTACCTCAGGTTTACTGCTCTTAGCAGTCAGAACGGTGCTGACTTTGCCAGTGGAGCTGAGTTCGGTATTTTAGTTGAAAACTAGTTTAAGTGAAGAGTGAAGAATAATAGTTACCAACGGTAAACAGTAAACTGAGAATGAAAGTTCGATTAATAATATGTTTCTTCCTTGTTCCTATGATGATGATGGGGCAGGGGAAGGTGTCTGCCACGGCCAGAAGTATGGCCAAGCAGGGTTTTGTGGATGTAACAACGTTGGATTCCACCATACAGGTGAGCCTGATGTACAGTAGGGCGGATAACTTTACGGGGAGGGTGCTTTATAAGGACCTGAGGGAGGCTTATTTGCACCCGAAGGCAGCTAAGGCCGTTGTCAAGGCGCAACAGCTGCTGAAGCAAAAGCGTCCAGATCTGACGCTGAAGATCTATGACGCGGCGCGCCCTATGCACATTCAGCAAATCATGTGGGATGTGGTAGTAGGAACCAAGCAAGAGAATTATGTGAGCAATCCCAAGAACGGTGGTGGCATGCACAACTATGGAATGGCTGTGGACATTACCTTGGCAGATGCCGCTACGGGAGATACGTTGGATATGGGTACCGTGGTGGATTACCTGGGAGTTTATGCACACATTACCGATGAGGCTTCGTTGGTTCAGCGTCACATCATCAGCGCTCAGGCCAAGAAGAACCGCGAATTGCTGCGCAGTGTGATGAAGGAGGCCGGTTTTATGCCGCTGAAGTCGGAATGGTGGCACTTTAATCTCATTACCCGGGCAGAGGCCAAAGCTAAGTATAAGGCTATTAAGTAATGTTAAATATCAGGAGACTTTTTTGTGGTATTTAAATTCTATTCCTAATTTTGTGCCAAAATAAACGGAATATGAGAATACAACAACGCGCCGTGATAGTGTTATTTGCACTAATCCTGATTTCTGGTCTTACCAGTTTCACCAGCTACAGCTGTACCAGTCAGCTTGTTGCCAAGGATATGGATAGGGCTCTGCTGCTTACCCTGAAGGAACAGCAAAGTGATGTGATTACCCAGGATACCATAGGCTTGTTTAATAGTCATCTGCAGATGGAAGCCCTAAGAGGAAAAGCTACCCTGGCTGTGGATACAAAGCAGAAGGATTTTACGTGCTATGCTCATTGTTCACCAGCAACTATCTTCTTGCTTTCGGATCAGCGTCCGGCTGGCGTATTGTGGTCTTTGTCTTTGCTGTGGGGTTTATTCTGTTTGTATCTGCGCATAAGAAAAGGTGCTGCTTTGTCGGTACGAGGTGCTTTAACATACGGAGGGTTGACTTACTCAGAGACAGAAGAGAAATTCATAACCTGCAACGGTGAGGCTGTCAAGTTGACTCCCATGCAGCAGGAACTTATGAGGATGTTCTTCAGCAGTCCCTCGCATCGTTTGAAGAAAACGGAGATTTGTGATACACTTTGGCCTAGAAAACCTGATGCCAACGATACGCTATATACCCTTATCAAAAGGTTGCGACCCATAATAGAGGAACATTCCAGTCTGAAAATAGAGTCGGATAGGGGAAGCTCTTATCAGTTGAAAGACAGAACCTTAGAATAATGTCAGGGAAATGTCAGATTGTTGTCAGACACTTGTCGGGCAATTTTCTGGCGCATGAATGAAACAGTTGCTAGCTTTGCCGAAAAAATCGAGCAAAGTATGAAGCAACAAATCATTTTTCGGAGAATTAACGCATGTATGGCGTGGCTTGTTTTTGCCATTGCCGCCATGGTCTATGGACTAACAGTTGAGCCTACGGCCAGCTTGTGGGACTGCCCTGAGTTTATTGCCAGTGGTTATAAGTTAGAGATAGGTCATCAACCGGGGGCACCCTTCTTTATGTTGGTAGCCAACCTGTTCGCACAATTGGCAAGCAGTCCCTCGCAGGTGGCCCTGATGATAAACGTGCTCTCGGCTCTCCTGAGCGCCGGCTGTATCTTCTTCCTGTTCCTGACCATTACTCATCTGGCAAGAAAGTTAATATGCAAGACTGGGGAAGAGATGACTTGGGGGAAGTTCATATGCATACAATCTTGTGGATTGGTGGGTGCTCTGACCTATACCTTCAGCGATACCTTCTGGTTCTCGGCCGTAGAGGCAGAGGTGTATGCTTTCTCCAGTTTCCTGACAGCACTGATGTTCTGGCTGATACTGAAATGGGAGGATGAGGCTGATAGTCCGCAAAGTGACCGTTGGATTGTGCTGATAGCCTACATCACGGGCTTGTCTGTGGGTGTACATCTGTTGTGCCTGTTGTGCCTGCCTGCCATGTCCTTTGTGGTTTATTTCCGTAAGGCAAAGCGCATAACGCGATGGGGTATGCTGAAGACTTTAGCGGCAGGTTTCTTGTTGTTGGGCTTCATCCTGTATGGTATTATCCCAGGGGTAGTGATGGTAGGCGGATGGATGGAGCTGCTGTTTACCAATGTGCTGCATTGTGCGTACCATACGGGACTTCTCTGTTACATAGTGCTGCTGACGGCTATTCTCATTATTGTTTACTGGAAGGTAAAGAAGAGAATGTTCAAACTGACTTTGGCCTGCCTGATGATGATACTGGCAGGGTATAGCACCTATGGCGTTATCATTATCAGGGCCAATGCCAACACCCCGATGTGTGAGAATGCACCTAACAACATCTTTTCCCTGAAGAGTTATCTGAGTAGGGAACAATATGAAGATGCCCCTCTCTTCTATGGCCCGTCGTATTGTAGTGAACCCGACTATGAACAGAAGGGTGACTACATGGTGTGGAAACACAAAAAGGGTAGGCCTGTCTATCGTCCATCAGCCAACAAGGAGAATCCTCATTACGACCTGATTCGCTATAATATCAAATACCAGTACAAGGATAATATGTTCTTCCCGCGTATGTATTCGGTACGCCATGTCAAGGCATATGACAGATGGCGCGACGACCAGAAGAAAGGTACTATGCCAACAACTGCAGAGAATCTGCGTTTCTTTTTTAGCTACCAAGTGAACTTTATGTACTGGCGCTATTTCTTGTGGAACTTTGTTGGAAGGCAGAACAACATACAAGGATACGGCGAAGTGGAGCATGGCAACTGGATAACCGGAATACGGTGGATAGATAATTGGCTGTTAGGGTGTGACACGGCCCAGTTGCCCTCGGACCTAAAGGAGAACAAAGGGCGTAATGTGTTTTATGCCTTGCCTTTACTGTTGGGACTGGCTGGAATTGTTTGGCAATGGAGAAGAGGACGTGAAGGAAGGTGCCAGCTGCTGACAGTACTTCTACTGTTCGTAATGACGGGTCTGGCCATTGTTGTTTACCTGAACCAGACGCCGATGCAACCACGTGAGCGTGACTATGCCTACGCTGGCTCGTTCTATGCCTTTGCCATCTGGATAGGCCTGGGGGTGGGGATGATTAGTGAAAAGATAAAAGAGAAAAGTGAAAAATTAAAAGTGATAAATGAAAATCATGCTGCTGTGGTAGCTGGTCTTATTGGTCTTATTGTTCCCCTGCAGATGGTTAGTCAGACATGGGACGATCACGACAGGAGCGGACGTTATACCTGCCGGGACTTCGGTGCCAATTATCTGCAGAGTATGCAGCAAGAGGGCCATCCTATTATTCTGACCTGTGGTGATAACGACACTTTCCCGCTATGGTATAATCATGAAGTGGAAGGAGTGCGGACTGATACACGTGACTGTAATATGGAGTATGTCCAGACAGACTGGTACATAGATCAGATGAAACGTCCGGCTTATGATTCGCCCGCTCTGCCTATCAGTTGGAAACATAATGATTATCAGGAAGGTAGGAGGGAGGCGATTCCTGTACGTCCGGAACTAAAGGAAAAGATAGAGGAATTCAGACAGGCGCACCCCGATGAGGCTAGAGAACTGTTGGGAGAAGATCCTTTTGAGTTGAAGAATATCATCAACAGGTGGGTGCTCAATAAGCAGGAAGATATGCAATGCATCCCTACCGATAGCCTTGTCATCCGTTCGGATAAAGGTGATATGGTTATTTCGCTAAAGGATAAGACGAAACTGCTCAAGAAAGATCTGATAGTATTGGAAATGCTGTCAAAAGCCGATTGGGAACGTCCAATATATATGTCTATAAGCTTAGGCTTTGACAATCTTTCGTATCTTCGCGACCATCTGGTGCTGGAGGGGTTGGCCTATCGTATTTCTCCGGCAGCTACCCAGAAAAAGGTGGATGTGGAAAGGCTCTATGACAATGTCATGCATTGTTTCCGTTTTGGTGGTCTCAACAAGAAAGGGCTCTATGTGGATGAGGATGTAAAACGACTGGCCAATACGCAC
The DNA here is from genome assembly GCA_002494215.1 of Prevotellaceae bacterium UBA7028. The sequence continues at coordinate 11,693 of DLBF01000067.1, read as the reverse complement.
CAGATGATTATGGGTATCCTTGTTGACTCGCTCTTAAAACAAGGAGATACCAAAAGAGCTTTGGCAGTCTGCAATAAATGGCGGCGTGAGATGCCTGAGGAGAATGTTCCCTATACCGATTCATCTCTATCTATGGCACGATGCTTTTATGTAACTCGGCAGACAGAGAAAGGTGATGAGATTGTCAGCGGGTTGTTGCGTCGCTCGGATGAATGGTTGACGTGGATAGAAAGTATCAGTGCCGGACGCAGGTCGGGATCGATGTATTCGTACTATAGTTGGTTGGAGACAATGGAGCGGGCACTGGCTGTGGCTGTACAACACGACAGAAAAAAGTTTTATCAATATGGAGAGAAATATGAACACTACACCAAACAAGCAAGCCAAGACTGACAATCTGGAGGTCTTTGGTAAAACCAGTCGAGGGATAATCCTGATAGCCTGTGTTTTTATAGTGACCGGTTATATACTGATGGGTGGGCCGGGCAGTACGGAACAGCATTTCGAGACGGATGTCTTTTCAGCCCGTCGGATTATTGTTGCCCCGATGCTCTGCCTGGCAGGTTATCTGTTGATTATTGTGGGAATACTGAAGAGGGGTTAGGCAAAGAAAAAGCTCCGGCGTGACCGGAGCTTTTCTTATGTTGAAGTGGTTGTCTTTACTTTACACGATAACGAACTTCCTTAGTGCGGAACTTCTTTATTGTCTTAGGCTCCTTATCGGTATAAACGCCATGGCCAGTGATGATGGAAACGCGGTTCTTGTCGTTCTCGGGGAATGGCTGAACTGTATCTCCCTTCCACTCAACGGTCTTAATCATCTTTTCGTCCACACCGGCTTGAATCAGAGCCTTTCTGGTACTCTCGGCACGTTTCTTGGAATAGCCCATGTTAACCTTGGGAGTGCCGGTCTTCTTGTCGGCATATGAAGTGATGGTAATTTCTCCATTCTCGACTCCTTTCAGGAACTCGGCTACTTCAGTAATCTGTGCCTGTGTGGCATCTACTCCATCCTTTTTAAGACCGAAGAAAATCTGCTTCTCGATATTGCGGTCCCGTTTCACGTCTTCATAGATGACTTCGTCGTACCAAGTGGTATCGGTACGTGTTTCCCATACCTCGGGTTCGGGTTCGGGCTCCTTGACTACGGGCTTCTTCTTGTAGCCGAACTTGTAGGCTGCACCTAACTGAAGGGTGAGCTGCCAGTCGTCGCGGTTGGTAAGCTTGCTATTGTAACGGTCGCTGAGGCTGTTGCCGTCAATCTCGAGGTTGACACTGAAATTTTTGGTGATGTTGTAGTCCAACATGGCACCTACGCGTATGTTGTGGCTGAAACGTGTACCGTTATAGGCAAGGGGCAACACGCTCTTGGCAGCATAGGCATCGTCATTACCCCAGGCTGTATTCAATCCGAAACCGGTAATAAGGTAAACGTTCAGTGGAGAATAACATCTTTTTGCAATGAGGTTTACCAGGTTGACCATCAAGTCGATGTCGGTAGTGATGTACTTATAGTCGTACTTGAAGTCGAGGCCATTCTCATTATAGCCACCCTTGTTCCAAGCACCGTTTACGTGTAAACGGGCACCAACAACAGGTGTGAAGAATGCGCCAAAGCTGACACTGGCAGTGGGAGTGATGAGCTTCAAGTTGTTATAATTCTTGCAGAATGTGGTTTGCGCACCACCCTGTACTCCTACAAACATATAGGGAGCGGGCTTAAAGTCAAGGTTGTCCTTGGTAGTATCTTCTGCCATTGCAGGTACACAGAGGCCAATCATAAGGATTGCAGCGGAAAGAAATTTGATTTTAAACATATTGATTTAATTTTAGGTTTTGTTCTTGGCGTCAGATTGTATTTTATGCATTATATGCATTGCAAAGTTAATTTAATTTCGAAAAATTGACAAATACAAAGACATTTTTTATTCTTTTAACTATCATATTGCGCATAATTTGACATTTGAAAGCATATTTATCGGTTATTTTTGTTATCTTTGTCCCCTAAATAAAACAAAACAACGTTCATAGATGTCAGATATCGTCATAAGTAGCGTTAAGACCCGAAGGGAATTGCGGCAGTTTGCCAGGTTTGGGTATGAGTTGTATAAGGATAATCCGTATGCTGTGCCTGATTTGTTGGAGGATACTATGGCAACCTTTAACGCCAAGAAGAATCCTGCTTACCGTTTTTGTGATGCCGAGTTGTTCTTGGCTCGCCGGGACGGGAAGATAGTAGGACGTGTGGCAGCTATTATCAACCATAGGGCCAATGAGACTTGGAATACCAAGCATGTACGTTTCGGATGGATTGACTTTATAGACGATATTGAGGTGACCCGAATGCTGATGCAGGCAGTTGAGAACTGGGGAAAGCAGCGCGGCATGGAACGTGTGGTAGGTCCGCTTGGATTTACCGACTTGGATCCGGAGGGTATGTTGACCGACGGTTTTGACCAACTGGGTACGGTCTTCTCGATATACAATTATCCCTATTACCCCCAGCACATGTTGCAACTGGGCTTCCAGAAGGAAAAGGGCTGGGTGGAACGTAAGGTGATGGTGCCCAAAGAAGGGCACGAGGCCAATATGCAGAAGTACTTCAAGATTGCACAACTGGTAGAGGAGCGTTACGGATTTAAGATTCGTAAGTTCAAGAGCAAGAAGGAAATACTGAAGGGTGGCTACATAGAGAAGATTCTGGGTGTGGTGAACCGTGCCTATGCCAAATTGTATGAATATAGTGCCCTGGATGAACAACAGATGAAAGCTTATGCCGACAGGTTTCTGATGGCATTGGATAAACGTTATTTGTCTGTAGTGGAGAATGCTGAGGGTGAGGTAATAGGCATGGGTGTTTGTATTACCAGCCTAAGCAGGGCGGTGCAGAAAGCCAAATCAAAACTGTTCCCCTTTGGCTGGTATTATGTGGCAAAGGCATTGTGGTTCAATAAACATCCCCAGGTATTGGATATGTTGTTGGTGGGCGTGCTGCCTGAGTATCACGACAAGGGTGCTAATGCCCTCATCTTTGCCAATGTAATACCTGAGGCTATGAAGGACGGCTATGAATGGGCTGAGTCTCACCCGCAGTTGGAGGATAATCTCGCCAGTCAGACACAATGGAAGAACCTGGAATGTGAAATCCATAAGCGCAGGGCTGCGTTCGGGAAGGATATTGAAGTTTGAACATTAAAAAGCGATGGAAGACATTTTGCAAGATAACGTACAGGAAAAGGTGAATTACGATGAAGAGAACATCCGTCACCTTTCGGACATGGAGCATGTGAGACTTCGTCCCGGTATGTATATCGGACGTCTTGGTGACGGCTCACAGGCAGAGGACGGTATTTATGTGTTGCTGAAGGAGGTCATTGACAACAGTATTGACGAATTCAAGATGAATGCCGGTAAGCGCATTGAAGTCACCGTAGAGGAGAACCTGCGCTGCAGTATTCGCGACTATGGCCGAGGCATTCCCTTGGGTAAGTTGGTAGAAGCTGTCTCGATGCTGAATACCGGAGGTAAGTATGACAGTAAGGCATTCAAGAAGAGTGTAGGTCTGAATGGTGTGGGTCTGAAGGCTGTAAATGCATTGAGCAGTCACTTCGAGGCACACTCCTATAGAGACGGACAGGTCCGTAGGACGGTCTTTGAGAAGGGTCTTATTGTCAGTGATACCACTGAGGCAACAGAAGATGAGGACGGAACGTATATCTTCTTTGAGCCCGACTCCACCTTGTTCAAGCACTACCAGTTCCGTGGTGAGCATATAGAGATTATGCTCCGCAACTACACCTACCTGAACACGGGCCTGACCATTATGTTCAATGGCAGGCGCATCCTGTCGCGTGAGGGCCTTTCCGACTTGCTGAAAGACCGTATGGACTATGATGCCTTGTACCCCATTATCCATTTGAAGGGCGAGGATATAGAGATTGCCTTTACGCACTGCAAGCAGAATGGTGAGGAGTACTACTCGTTTGTAAACGGACAGCATACTACCCTGGGAGGTACTCATCAGGCAGCTTTCAAGAAATATATTGCCGAGGTCATCAAGGACTACAGTGGCAAGAACTATGAATATGGCGACATCCGCAATGGTATGGTGGCTGCCATCAGCATCAATATACAGGAACCTGTCTTCGAGAGTCAGACAAAGGTTAAGTTGGGCTCTTTGACAACAGCACCTGAGGATGGTATCAGCATAGATAAGTTCATTGGCGATTTTGTGAAGGAGCAGGTGGATAACTATCTGCATAAGAATACTGATGTTGCCGAGATTATCCTGCAGAAGATAGTTGAGAGTGAACGTGAACGCAAGGCTATGGCCGGTGTGGCCAAGAAAGCCAGAGAGATGAGCAAGAAGGCCAATTTGCATAACCGTAAGTTGCGTGACTGTAGGATTCATCTGTCTGATGTCAAGGGAACGCAGCAAGAGGATTCGTGTATCTTTATCACTGAGGGTGACTCTGCCAGTGGAAGTATCACCAAGAGCAGAGATGTGAATACGCAGGCTGTATTCTCATTGCGCGGAAAGCCTCTCAACTGCTTTGGCATGACCAAGAAGGTGGTGTACGAGAACGAAGAGTTCAACCTGCTGCAGGCTGCTCTGAACATAGAAGACGGACTGGATGGATTGCGTTACAACAGGGTGATAGTTGCTACCGATGCCGATGTGGACGGTATGCATATCCGCCTGCTGATGATAACATTCTTCCTGCAGTTCTTCCCTGATCTTATCAAGAAAGGACACGTGTACATCCTGCAAACGCCTCTGTTCCGTGTTCGTGGCAGGAAGACAAAAATCGGAAAGCAGAAACTGAAAGCCATAGAGGCTGAATTGGCTGCCCGTGAGAATAATACCGAGAATGAGGAGAGCGACAAGAAACGTCCTCGCCATCTGAGCCTGACATCGGATTTCGTTACCCAGTATTGTTATACCGAAGAGGAACGCTTGCAGGCGATAGAGGACTTGGGGCCCGAACCTGAGATAACCCGTTTTAAAGGTCTGGGTGAAATCAGTCCGGACGAGTTCCGTAACTTTATCGGCCAGGACATCCGTCTGGAGCAGGTTACGCTGAACAAGAGTGACCAGGTGGCAGAGATGTTGGAATACTACATGGGCAAGAACACTATGGACCGCCAGAACTTCATCATTGACAACTTGGTAATAGAGGAAGATCTGGCAGAAGAGGAGGAAGAAGAACATGAATACACCAAGTAACCATCGAGTTCTTCTCTTCCCAGGTTCTTTCGACCCTTTTACCAAGGGACATGCCAATTTGGTGGAGCGTGGGCTGCAACTCTCTGACCATGTGATTATTGCCGTGGGTTTTAACGAGCAGAAGCCAGGATGGCTACCCGTACAGGAACGTGTAGATGCCCTGAGGAAACTGTATGCCAATGAACCTAAGGTGACGGTTGAGAGTTACTCGGGTCTGACTGTTGATTTTGCTCAGCAGTGCGGGGCTAAGGTAATCTTGCGTGGTGTCCGTTCGGTGAAAGACTATGAGTATGAGATGCAGTTGGCGGATGTGAACAGGCAGCTTTCGGGTATAGAGACCATTCTGCTGTTTGCCGACCCTCAGTTGAGTGCCGTCAGCAGCAGCATCGTGCGTGAACTGGCTCATTTTGGGAAAGATATAAAGCCCTTCTTGCCTGAGGGGCTGCATTACACATATAAGAAATAAGAAAAACGGAAAAAGAAATGAAAAGAAAGTTTTTGGGCTTGTTGGCGTTTTGCGTGGCACTCTCGTCTGCTGCCCAGTTTACCAATAACCGCCCGTCGGAACAGCAATCAAACGAATTGCAGCAGAATCTTCAGAAATTGGTAATGGCCAGTGTGTTGATAAACGGCCGTTATGTAGACAACGTGGATTCCAAGAAGATGGTGGAGGATGCCATTAACGGAATCCTTTCGAAGTTGGATCCTCATTCTGCCTATACCAATGCTACGGAGACCAAGAAGTTTACAGAACCTTTGGCGGGAAGCTTCGAGGGTATAGGTGTGCAATTCAATATGCTGGACGATACGTTGCTGGTTATACAACCCGTTCCCAAGGGCCCCAGCGAGAAGGTGGGCATCATGGCAGGTGACCGTATCATCAGTGTGGCTGATACAACCATTGCCGGTGTGAAGATGAGTAAGGAGGAGATTATGCGTCGTCTGCGCGGTCCCAAAGGTACCATTGCACATTTGGGCGTAGTAAGGCAGGGAATAAAGGAAACGCTGTATTTTGATGTCAAGCGCGATAAGATTCCTGTAAATTCCGTAGATGCAGCCTATATGGTTACGCCTAAGATAGGTTTGATACGTTTCAACAACTTTGCTCAGACCACTCATCAGGAGGTGGTGGATGCCATAAAGAAACTGAAGGAACAGGGTATGAAGGACCTGATTATCGACCTTCAGCAGAACGGAGGAGGTTTCCTTCAGGCCGCTGCCGACATTGCCAGTGAGTTCCTGCCCAAAGGTGATATGATAGTCTATACCCGTGGTAGGAGCGTTCCCAGTCAGGAATTTCGTAGCACAGGTAATGGAATCTTTACAGAGGGAAAGGTGGTTTGCCTGATAGATGAATACAGTGCTTCTGCTGCAGAGATTCTGTCTGGTGCCATTCAGGATCAGGATCGCGGCATTGTGGTAGGCAGGCGTTCTTTTGGTAAGGGCCTCGTGCAGCAACCTATAGACTTACCTGACGGCAGTATGATACGTCTGACGACAGCTAAGTATTATACTCCCAGTGGCAGATGCATACAGAAACCTTACGAGAAGGGTGACCGCCTGAGCTATGCCAAGGATGTTATCAACCGTTACAACAATGGCGAGTTGACAAATGCCGACAGCATCCACTTCCCTGACTCGCTGCGTTATCAGACCCTGCGTGAGAAACGCACTGTATATGGCGGTGGCGGTATCATGCCAGACTATTTCGTTCCCCTGGATACTACCAAGTACAGTAAGTACTACAGGGAACTCTCGGCTAAGAACCTGATTGTGAATGCCAGTCTGAAGTACATGGACAAGAACCGCAAGAAGTTGGCGAAACAGTATAGCGACTTTGAGCAGTTTAAGGCTACGTACCAGGTTCCACAGGAAGTGATAGACGGTATCTTTGCAGAAGGCGAGAAGCAGAAGATTGTCCCCAAGGATGAAGAGGACAAGGCTAAGGCTACGGAGAATGCCCGGCTGATTCTGAAGGGAATGGTAGCCCGCGACTTGTGGGATATGAGCGAGTACTTCGCTATCATATATGAGAACGACGACGTGGTGAAGAAGGCCGTTGAACTGTTGGAGAAATAAGAGAAAGCCCTGCGCCTATGATATTATATAATGTAGTGAATACTGAGATGCCTCCCATCAACCAACAGAAGGTTGCTGAATGGGTGCGTCAGGTAGCTTCATCGTATCAGCGCCATGTGGGGGACATCAACTTCATCTTTGTTGATGACGAGGAGATATTGCGTGTCAATAGGGAGTTCATAGGGCACGACTATTACACGGATCATATAGGCTTTGATTACAGCAGCGGTACTACCATATCGGGCGACATATACATCGGTGTTGATACAGTACGAACCAATAGCGAGAAGTTGGATTGCCCGTATGCCGAGGAGTTGCATCGCGTTATCATACACGGGGTATTGCACCTTTGCGGTATCAATGATAAGACACCTCAGGAAAGGGCTTTGATGCAGGATGCAGAAGATAAGGCATTAGCAGTCTTCCCTGCTATGAATTATGAATTATAAATTAGCTCATTGTTAATTGTTCGTTGTTAATTATGAATTATGAACGCCGAAGGGGTCGCGAGCTAAAGCGAGAACGAAGTGGCAATTATGAATTAAGAATCAAGCCAAGGTGGAAGATTTCGATATAAGACAAGAGGGTCGTAACAAGGAGAAGGACTTCGAGAATGCCCTTCGTCCCTTGCGCTTCGAGGACTTTAGCGGTCAGCTGAAGGTGGTAGAGAATCTGCGCATCTTTGTTGAGGCTGCCAAGTATCGCGGAGAACCCCTGGACCATACCCTATTGCATGGTCCTCCAGGATTGGGTAAGACTACGCTGAGTAATATCATTGCCAATGAGTTGGGGGTGGGATTCAAACTGACCAGCGGCCCTGTTCTGGACAAGCCGGGCGACTTGGCGGGTATCCTTACCAGCCTAGAACCTAACGATGTACTCTTTATAGACGAGATTCACCGTCTCAGTCCTATCGTTGAGGAATATCTGTATAGTGCCATGGAGGACTACCGTATAGATATCATGATAGATAAGGGTCCCAGTGCACGCAGCATTCAGATAGACTTGGCACCATTTACTTTGGTGGGAGCCACCACCCGCAGTGGTTTGCTTACAGCACCCCTGCGTGCCCGCTTCGGCATTAATATGCACCTTGAGTATTACGATGCTGATACCTTGCAGCGCATTGTCACACGCAGTGCCGGCATTCTGGGTCTTCCCATAGATGCAGAGGCGGCGGGAGAGATTGCCAGTCGTAGCCGTGGAACGCCCCGTATTGCCAATGCCCTTTTGCGCCGTGTGCGCGACTTTGCTCAGGTGAAGGGAAACGGAGAGATTGACCTTAAGATTGCCCGTGTCGCCCTGGAGGCGCTGAACATCGACCGTTACGGTCTGGATGAGATTGACAATAAGATTCTGCTAACCATCATTGACAAGTTCAAGGGCGGTCCTGTGGGCATCAACACCATAGCCACTGCCATTGGCGAGGATGGTGGTACATTGGAGGAGGTCTATGAGCCCTTCCTGATAAAAGAAGGCTTCCTGAAGCGTACACCCCGTGGTCGTGAAGTGACTGAGTTGGCATATTCACACCTGGGTCGAAGCCTCACCCCCAACCCCTCTCCGGGGAGAGGGGAGTATGTTCAGGGAGAGCTTGATCTATGAATAATAACGTGACATCCTCTACTCGTTTTCGTTGGGCTGCTTCTGATAGATATGATTTGCTTAAGAAATATTCTAAAGAAAACAGAAGGAATAGTACACAGGCAGAAGATTTATTGTGGCAAAATATAAGAAATAAACAATTTGGGGTTGAGTTCCGCCGTCAACACATTATAGGGGACTTTATAGTCGATTTTGTGTGTCTTGATAAAATGTTGGTAATTGAAGTTGATGGAGGCTACCATACGGAAAGGAAGCAATTAGAAGATGATGAAATACGGACGGGAATACTCAATAGTTTGGGATTTAAGGTTGTACGATTTTCCAATGAAAGAGTTCTGCTTGATTTAGATAACGTAAAGATTGATATAAAAAATATCTTGAGACAATTAACATAGTTATTAATATCTAACATCTCCCCTCTCCTCGGAGAGGGGGAAGGGGGTGAGGCTTTTATGGTACTGAATTACATTTGGGTAGGTTTTTTTCTCATCGCTTTTGTGATAGCGTTGGTAAAGTTGGTTTTCTTGGGCGACTTTGAGGTCTTTCCTGCGATGATGGATTCTACATTCGCGTCATCCAAGACAGCCTTTGAGATTTCGTTAGGTCTGACGGGTGTGCTGTCTTTGTGGCTTGGTATCATGAAGATAGGCGAGAAGGGTGGAGTTGTAAACGTGCTGGCCCGATTGCTGAGCCCAGTCTTCGTGAAGCTGTTCCCAGAGATTCCTAAGGGGCACCCCGTTACGGGTAGCATCTTCATGAATATAGCAGCCAATATGCTGGGGTTGGATAATGCGGCTACACCATTGGGATTGAAAGCCATGGAGCAATTGCAGGAGCTGAATCCCAAGAAGGATACAGCCACCAACCCTATGATTATGTTTCTGGTGCTGAACACCAGCGGGCTGACGTTGATACCTATCTCTATTATGGTATATCGAGCTCAGATGGGAGCTGCCCAGCCTACGGATATCTTTATTCCCATCCTGCTGGCTACTTTCTTCTCGACCTTGGCAGGCATCGTTATCACCAGTTTGTTCCAGAAGATTAACCTGCTGAACCGTACCATGTTGCTGACATTGGGCGGTGCAGCCTTGGTGGTGGCAGCTATTATCTGGGGATTCGGACAGATGGATTCGTTGTTGATGAACAAGGTAAGTGTCAGTGCTGCCAACATCATTCTGATGCTGATAATCATAGCCTTTATCTTGGCGGGTGTTCGCAAGAAGGTCAATGTGTATGATGCTTTCATAGAGGGAGCCAAGGAAGGTTTCACCACGGCAGTGAGGATTATTCCTTACCTGATTGCCATCCTTGTTGGTATTGGCGTGTTCCGTGCTTCGGGTGCTATGGACATGCTGATAGACGGAATCAAATACGGTGTGGGCGCTCTTGGCGGCAATACCGACTTTGTGGAGGCTCTGCCTACAGCTTTGATGAAACCCCTCTCCGGCAGTGGTGCACGTGGTATGATGATAGACTCCATGACGACCTATGGAGCTGACTCGTTTGTGGGTCGTCTGAGTTGTATCTTCCAGGGCTCTACGGATACCACATTCTATATTTTGGCAGTTTATTTCGGTAGTGTAGGTGTTGCCAAGACACGTCATGCCGTCACCTGTGGTCTTCTGGCAGACTTGGCAGGCATCATTGCTGCCATCGCAATAGCATATATGTTCTTCGGATAAGGGCCCCTCCCGCTCCCCCTTTGGGGGAGTGCTTATAACAAGGTATAGTAATATTTTGATATGGTAAGATGATAAAAAATGACAATATAGTCCAAAGTTCTCACTCCCCCAAAGGGGGAGAAGGAGGGGGCTTAAAATCCTTAGCAAAAGATACAGCCATCTATGGCCTGAGCAGTATTCTGGGACGTTTCCTGAATTATCTGCTTGTTCCACTTTATACCCATTATATGCCCAAGGAATCGGGCGACTATGGTGTTTCCACCAATATTTATGCCTATACGGCCTTAATTCTGGTGCTGCTGACCTTTGGTATGGAGACCACCTTGTTCCGTTTTGCCAACGAAAGACCCTCTCCTCAGTCCCTCCCCCGTAATGGGGAGGGGGCTTGGGCTGATACGGTGTTCTCTACGGGCTTTGCTCTGATTGCATCGCTCACGGCGGTGTTCTTGGCTCTTGTTTTTGGCTTCATCACTCCCATTGCCGATTCTCTGGGGTATGCCGAGCATCACAACTACCTGTTGATGATGGCGGCCGTAGTGGCAATGGATGCCTTGCAGGCACTTCCTTTCTCGTATCTGCGTTTCCAGAAGAGACCCATACGCTTTGCTACGCTAAAGATGCTGTTCATAGCCCTCAATATCGGACTAAATGTGCTCTTCTTTGTCGTTCTGCATAAGACCAGCGTCTTCTATGTATTCCTGCTCAACTTGGCATGTACGGGTGTGATATCCTTGCTTTTCTTGCCTCAGCTGTTCAAGATACAATGGCACTTCGACTGGATTTTGCTTCGTCGCATGATTTCCTATTCATGGCCCATCCTTATTCTGGGCGTTGCAGGCATCCTGAATCAGGTGGCAGATAAGATCATCTTCCCGCTGGTATATCCTGATGAGGCTGATGCCCAGGTGCAGTTAGGAATCTACGGCAGTTGCGTGAAGATAGCCATGATTATGGCCATGATAACCCAGGCCTTCCGCTATGCCTACGAGCCCATTGTCTTCGCCAAGAGTAAGGATGCCGACAAGACCGAATACTCCGCCTCGGCGATGAAATACTTCCTGATCTTCACGCTGCTGGCCTTCCTCTGTGTCGTGGGC
>DLBF01000009.1 GCA_002494215.1 Prevotellaceae bacterium UBA7028 | reverse complement strand
CCGATTCCGCCATCTGGGCTTTTGACAGGTGCAAAGGTACGTCATTTCTGCGAAACTGCAAAACATTTGGCTTATTTTTTATTAATGTGCCTGAATTGGAGCATCTTTTTTCGCTCAATTCTGATACTTTGTTTACATAAAATTTGCATTTTATTATGAATGTTTGCTATCTTTGTGTCAGTTTTGTAACAAATCAATTGAATAATGAACCGACGAGAATTTCTACAACGTTCTTCGGTATTAGCCGGAGCAGCTTACCTGAATGTCCCGGCTTTTGCCGAGGTACTTCGCACCTTGGGGGATCCCAATCTGGTAATTGGTATTGTAAGTGATATCCATATCCGTGGCACAGAGACAGCCGTTACCTTTAAGCATACCCTTGAATACTTCCGCAGCCTGAAGGTGGATGGTGTTATCATAGCAGGTGATATGGCAGACCAGGGGTTGGAACCCCAGTTGAAAGTGGTGGCTGATACCTGGTACAGCGTGTTCCCCAATGACGAGGGGCTGGACGGAAAACATACGGAGCGACTCTTCATCTATGGCAATCACGACATGGAAGGCTACTCGTGGAGTAGTGTTATCAATGCCGTGGGGAGTGAGACGGCACAGGCGCAGGGTATAGGAAAGCGTCCTGCCGAAGTGTGGAAGAAATACTTCGGAGAGGATTATACCCCCATCTGGTTTAAGACCATCAAGGGGTATCACTTCATAGGTGCCCATTGGCACACCAATAATATCCCGGGTCTGGAAGAGCTGATGCAGCAACATGCTGGGGAACTGGCAACAGAGCAGCCCTTCTTCTATATTCAGCACCCGCACCTGAAGAATACCTGTAACGGGCCTTGGGCATGGGGGCAGGATGACGGAACGGTAACGAAACTGATGAGCCGTTATCCCAATGCCGTGGCTTTTTCGGGGCACTCGCATTCACCTCTGACGGATGACCGTGACCTGTGGCAGGGGGCTTTCACCAGCATCGGTACGGCTTCATTACAATATCTATATCCCATGCCTGCGCGTGAGAACACCTATCAGGACGACAGCAACCTGCGTCCCGTTTATCAGATGCCCAACATGGACTGCTCCAAGGGGCGTCAGGGTATGATTATGCGTGTTTATGACAGCGCTATTACCCTGGAGCGTCGCGAGTTTGTCTATGACCAGCAGTTGGATGAGAACTGGTTGTTGCCTTGGCCCATCTCTCAGACTGAGCCGCTCAGCTTCGAGAACCGCAGTAAGACGGCAGCCATTCCCCAATTTGAGGCAGGTGCCGTAGCCACCGTTACCCAGGCTAAGGGTAAGAACCGTAATGGGGAGGAAACAGAACAGGTGACGGTTCACTTCCCCAATGTGTTAAAGAAGCGTTCGGGCGTAAGGGCCTTCGACTTCGAGGTGCAGGTGGAATGGGAATGGCTGGACTGCCACTTCATCTCTGCCACCAAGCGTGTGTTCTCGCCCATGAGTCTCTTTGGCGAAGCACAGGATGAAGGCGAGGTGACCTGCGTGTTTGCCGTCAGTGAGTTGCCCAAGGATCGTGACTACCGCTTCATTGTCCGTCCCTGCAACTGCTACAGTGGCAAGGGAGAGCCTATCTATACCGACTGGATTAAGGGTGGGAAGATTCCCAGCAGCCTGACAGCCACACTGACAATGGACAAGCAGTTCTATAAGACAAATACCGACATAGCCATAGCGTTCAGGAACGCTCCCGTAGGCACCGAGGCCTGGATAGGTATTTACCAGGCAGGAAAAACGCCCGGTAGCAGTGACAAGGCTTATACCTATCTATACACAGATGCCAAGGATGGCTCCGTTAGTGTGAAGGTGGCTGCTGCGGGTGAGTATTTTGCTGTTCTCTTCAAGGATGGTGGCTACAGTGAGTGCTCGGAGCGCATACCTTTCTTTGTACTGTCAAAGGATTATGACCCAGCGGCCTTTCGGATGACTACAGATAAAACGGTTTATAACGTAGGTAATCCCATTCGCGTTACCCTTGCCAGTGCCCCTGCAATGAGCAAAGACTGGATAGGAATCTATGAGGATGGTATTGTACCCAAAGATGCCAAGTGTCCCTGCTACTTGTACAACAGCAGAACGTCGGGAAACGTCACGCTGAACGTCAGCGGTAACAACAACTGGACGGGTGCCCTCGGCACCGGTGTGTACTTCATAGGATATTTTATGGCCGATGGTTACTCGGAACCTTTTGGCCGTCAGTATGTAGTGGTAGGTAAGCCAGCCTCCCTGCGGAGTAGCAAAACGGAATACACGGAAACGGATGCCGTCGCTCTCTCGTATAGTTCCCTGCCCACCCGCTTCAGTTGCCAGCTCTGTCGTCAGGCAGAGGGAGAAACCGCATGGACTCCTGTGCAGGAGCTCTCGGAAGCCAGCGGTACCATAGAACTGGGAACGCTACAGCCCGGAACACATAAGTATGCCGTCTGTGTAGAGGAAACTCCCATTTCCCAGACGCTCACCTTGAGTGTCAGGGAAGACAGCGAGACCGCCAATGCCGCAATCCCGGCTGCCACCATAGGTGCAGGCATCTATGACCTTTCAGGTCGTGCCTGGAAAAAGCCTGCCCGACAGGGCTTTTTTATCCAAAACGGGAAAAAGATGCTGAAGTAAGTATCAAAATGTATAATTTTCTTTGTTTTTTACAGGAATGTGTATATCTTTGCGCCCAGAAAACTTCAAATTGCTACGATTGGTTAGAAATGTGCAAGTAATAGGTAAAAAGATTTTTTTGAGAAATGAAAGACTTTAATGCATTCCTGAAGGCTTTGCAAGATAAAGAAAAAGCAAAGAGAGAGAAAAGGAGACAGTTTGACCCGGAAGAAAGAATCTTTCGCTTTCAGACTCTTGTCTCTGATTTCTTCAATGAAATGGAGACTGATTGGTTCGGAGATAGCGTAGCAAAAGGACTGATGACAATAGAGCGTGAGCAGATATCTATCTGCGAGGATGCGCTAGGCTCGTATAATACAGAGAAGTGCAAGCTGACAATGGGCTCTGAAAAAATGGAGTTTGTGCCTATAGGGACCATTCTGTTGGGAACGGATGGCAGAATAGACATGAAGTATAAGAGAAATGAGGTAATGTTTGTACATGTCGGTGAGAAGGTGAAACGTGCCTCGGACCTGATGGCTGTATTAAAGAGAATTATGCCCAGCAAGGATCTGGGGCAGAAGGTCTGGAAATATACCCCCAAGGTTACGCGATCACATTACGTGACTGCCAATTCTCAATCGGTAAAGTCGTTGATTATGGACCTTGTTTCGGCAAAGGAATAAAAAAATAGGGCAACTTCGGCCCTATTTTTTTTATATCTATGCCAATACGAGATTACTCCTTTGGCTCTACCAGCTTCCAGAGGCCGGCAGCGATGAATGAACCGATGAAAGGGCCGACAATGAAAATCCATACGTTGGTCAGGGCTTCACCACCAGCGAAGATAGCGGGACCAATGGAACGTGCGGGATTCACACTGGTGCCTGTGAAGTGAATGCCTACCAAGTGAATGAGGATCAGTGAGAGGCCAATGGCCAGACCTGCAAATTTTCCTGTATCACCATTGGTCTTGTGAGTTGCACCTAATACCACCAACACAAAGAGGGCAGTAAGGATAGCCTCGACAATGAGAGCCGTTACGGCACTGCCATTACAACCAGCTCCAATGCCGTTGCTGCCAATGCCTGTTTCTGCTCCGTAGATGAAAGCCAGACAGGCACCTGCAATAATAGCACCTACAACCTGACCGCAGATGTAACCTGCACTGTCCTTACAGCTGATACGGCCTGTGATAAGGCAACCCAGTGTAATGGCGGGATTGATGTGGCAACCAGAGATACCGCCGATGGTGTAGGCCATAGCTACTACAGCGAGACCAAAGGCAATGGCTGTTCCAACTACAGATGCTGCATCTGTTCCACAACTCAGACTGACGGCTGCACCGCAACCGAGGAATGTCAGTACAAATGTACCGATACATTCAGCAATGTACTTTTTCATGTTTTTTTAGTTCAATGGCGCTCAAGCGCCGGTTAAAATGTTAAAATGTTAAAAGGTTAAAGAGTTTATAGTTTAAAGTTTATAGTGTATAGTTTATGAGTTTTGGAAGTTAAAGAAGTTAAAAGAAGTCTTCGTTTCGCTCGTCCTTCAGACAGAAGTTAAGCCGTTACTTACGGCTTCTTGATAACATGGGTATAACTATCGGCTTTAACTACTTTGACTTCTCTAACTTCTTTAACCTTCTCCGAAATCAGTTCTGACCTCCGCCAGTGTTACCATGGGTCTGGTTCTCGTTCCTCTCCCCTTCGGGGTTCCCCTCGCCCACGGGAGAGGGGTCGGGGGTGAGGCTTTTCTTGCCCAAATACTCGGGGAGAGACATGCCGGCCTGCTCGAAAAGCTCGTTCAAAGGAGGAACACTCTTCATGAGACCTGAAAGGAAGTTGGCAGTAGAGCCCTTGCCATCGGCATTGCCACCATTGTCCCAAACGGTAACCTTGTCGATATTGATGCCCTTGATAGCCTCGACCTGAGTCTTGACGAGTTCGGGCAGCTTCTCCAGAAGGAGGAGGGTGTATGCCTTGGTAGCATCACCACCGGCAGCCTGAATCATCTTGTCGTAACCCTCGGCTTGCTTGGTCAGAATCTGATAGAGACCCTTAGCCTCTGCCTCCATCTTGGCATAGATGGCATCTGCCTCACCCTTGGCATTGACGCGCTTCTGTTCGGCAGCAGCCTCAGCCTCGATGACGAGTCGTTTCTTCTCAATCTCCTGCTTAACGATGATATTGGCATTCTGGGTGGCACGCTCACGGGAAGCACGGGCATCCTCGGCTTTCTGCTCGGCAGCATAAGACTCCTCCAAGGCATGAGCCTGTGCCACATTCTCGGCAGCTGTGGCACGGCGCAGGGCCTCTGCCTCGTTCTCGCGACGGTCGGCATCAGAGTTGGCGATGTTTATCTTGGCTTCGTTTTCACCCTTCACAGCCTCTGCATTGGCAGCAGCGGTACGGATACGGGTCTCACGGATAGCCTCAGCCTTACCAATCTCACCAATCTTCTCCTGCTCAGCAACGCGAACCTTGGCCTCGTTGATAGCCTTGGCAGCAGCCTCCTGACCGAGTGCCTCGATATAACCACTCTCGTCCTTGATATCGGTAACGTTTACGTTGATAAGCTTCAAACCGATTTTCTTCAACTCGACCTCGACATTAGCGGTGATAGCTTCCAGGAACTTGTCACGGTCGGAGTTCAACTCCTCGATACTCATGGTGGCGATAACCAGACGCAACTGACCGAAGAGGATGTCGCGTGCCATTTCCTGAATCTGGTTGGCTGTCTGACCCAACAGACGTTCGGCAGCAGCATTCATGTACTCGGGGTCGGTGCTGATACCTACGGTAAAGCGGCAGGGTACGTCCACACGGATGTTCTGACGAGACAAGGCATTGGTAAGGTTGGCATCGATACCGATGGGAGTCAGACTCATGTAGGCATAGTCCTGAATGACAGGCCATACAAAGGCACCACCACCGTGTACACAGTTGGCGGATTTCTTAGCACCATTGCCACTACCATAGATAACCAGGATCTTGTCGGCAGGACACTTTCTGTAACGATTGGCCAGGAAGGCCACGATGGCCACCACCAGGATGGCGCATACTACAATTAGGGTTAATGGATCTTGTAACATGTTTATTGTATTTGGGGTTTACTGTTTACGGTTTATTGTTTACTGTTTATGGTTTACTGTTTACTGTTTATGGTTTACTGTTTACTGTTTATGGTTTACTGTTTACTGTTTATGGTTTAAATCTTTAATTATCTGAGAACGAAGTCCGTTTAGCAAACGGGCTACCGTATCTATTGATGGTTTTAATTCTTTTAGACTTTCTTCTGTTATATATTTAAGGTCTGAAGCAATAATCAGTTGATTATAAGCTTCCATCAAAGACCCATATGATATTTCAATGAAGTGCAGTTTTTCTTTGGGTGACATACGCCCTGTTCCTTCTGCCACGTTTGATGGTACTGAGATAATAGAACGTCTTATTTGGTCGCAAAGAGCATAATTCTCAAACTTGGGAAAATTGTCGAGCAGCTGATAAACAGCAACCACTAGCTTTCTTGCCTCTTTCCAAACGTTTAATTTCTCAAATGAGTATTCCATGTTTTATTGTTTACCGTTTACTGTTTACCGTTTACCGTTTATTGTTTACCGTTTACTGTTTACCGTTTACCGTTTAGATGTTTATTTGTTTATATTTGAACGCCGTAAACTGTAAACCGTAAACCGTAAACCAGCTTAAGCTGTCTCCACTTCCAATACCTTTTTTTCTATTACGCGTAGCACGCGCACTTTGGTGCCTGAGGGGATGGGCGCGCCTATGGTGCGGGCATCCAGTTCCTGAACGGAGCCGTTGAAGCTAATTTGAACTTTTCCCATGCCTTGGTTTTCTCCGGGGATACGCATATACACATCGCATACCTTTCCCACGGCATCGTTGATACTGTAGGCGCCATTGCTCTGCAACTTCATCATCTGACGGAACAGGAAGACAAAGATTGCTACGAAGAGGCAGCCTGTCAGGACGGCTACGGCACAGAGGACGATGGCGCTGGGGATGGTATCCCACAGGCTGACACCAGCCCAACCAAAACCTAACAAAAAGTAGAATATGTTGCGGATGGAGAGCAGGTGCATACTGCCGGCATCATCCAAGCTGTCGGTATCGGTACTGAAATCCACATCGGCACTGCCCGAATCAATATCACCCATTCCGGCAAATGACATAGTAGTCTGGATAATTACTACAATGGATGCAAAGATAGCGATGCCCCAATAGATGCGTAGGGCAGGGTCGAGTTGGTTGAACCAATCAGAAAGAATACTCATAGTCTGTAATGTTTTTGGTTAGACGTGTATTTTTTTCGTTTCCAAGATACAAATATACTCTTTTTTTAGTTATGGTGTCAGAAAACGCGACTGAATGTTGTAAATTCTATCACTTTTTTATATGTTTGCAACTCAAAAATGACAAAAATAGACATATATGGCCCGTCATCCTTTGGAAAAATTCAGATTCTGCCCCCTGTGCGGCTCAGACAGATTTGTTGAGAATAACAATAAAAGCAAACGTTGCGAGGCTTGTGGCTTTGTGTATTACTTCAATCCCAGTGCTTCGACAGTAGCTGTGATAGTGAACGAGAAGAATGAACTGTTGGTGGTACGCAGGGCCAAGGAACCAGCCAAAGGAACACTGGATCTGCCTGGCGGATTCAGCGACTGCTACGAGACCAGCGAGGAGGGCGTGGTGCGTGAGGTGAAAGAGGAAACAGGGCTCACAGTTGAGAAGATTCAGTTTCTGTTCTCCATCCCCAATATCTATCCGTATGGCGGGTTGGACATACACACCATAGATATGTTCTATCTGTGCCATGTTAACAGCACAAAAAACGCTATTGCTGCAGATGATGCCGCTGAAATTATGTGGATACCATGGAATGAGGTCCGACCGGAAACCTTTGGTTTAACCTCGATTCGAAAAGGTGTGCAACATATTTTAGCAAAAAAAATCCCTAATATATAAGGTGTAGAACAAAAAAATGCAGTACCTTTGCCGCCGCAATTATAAAAAAACGAACGAAAGATGAAGGATAATCTGGTAATAGTGGAGAGCCCGGCAAAGGCAAAAACTATTGAAAAATTCCTGGGAGAGGACTATAAGGTAGTTTCGAGTTATGGTCATATTCGAGACTTGAAGAAAAGGACTTTCAGCGTGGACGTTAACACGTTCGCCCCACAATATGAAGTACCAAGCGACAAGAAAAGTGTTGTCGAGAATCTGAAGAAGTTGTCAAAGGAGGCTAAGACCGTATGGCTGGCATCCGATGAGGACCGCGA
>DLBF01000141.1:25658-25842 GCA_002494215.1 Prevotellaceae bacterium UBA7028 | reverse complement strand
CAAGACTCTGAGGATGATTATACCATCAGCTTAAAGTCCTGCTGTACTGAAAGTTTGCTTTTGCTCCATTATGTCAACCATATACAGTTGAATGAGGAATGAAGAGTTAAGAATGAAGAATGAGATAATGTTCAATGCTCAATGTTCAATGTTCAACTGAAAAGAGACTCAGGTGGTTATAGTG
>DLBF01000141.1:7547-25585 GCA_002494215.1 Prevotellaceae bacterium UBA7028 | reverse complement strand
GTTCCACCTCTTCCCATTCCGAACAGAGAAGTTAAGCCCGCCCGCGCCGATGGTACTGCACACCCGTGGGAGAGTAGGTAGCCGCCGTTTTTTTAACGTAGAAACCCTTCGAGAGAGATCTCGGAGGGTTTTCTGCGTTTAATAAGTTACTCCCGGATATCCCGGAAATTCCGGACTGTCCGGTATCTCCGGTCTTTCCAGTTCCTCCGGTATCCCCAGAATTCCCGGATTGCCCGGGATTGCTAGATTCTCCGGATTATCTGGTTTCTGCAATCTTCTTGATTACTTTTATTCTACCTTATCCTATGCCAGTGATTTTTTTTCTTTTTTTGTTCAAACCACTTTTTCTTATTATTTCTGTTTGTATTACTCTCGATTTGATGCTTGTTTCATCCTTTTTGCACCTGTTATCTCTCGATTTTATAAGAACTTAAGTAATTTTCCTTTTAATTTTGGCGGAGAATACAAAAAGGTTACTATATTTGCACAGGAAATTTTAAGTCTAAAACGAGAAACAACATTATTTCAATCATGAAACAAAGATTACTTTATGGTATTCTTTTGCTGTTTGTCTGTGTGACGAGCAGTACGAGAATGTGGGCGCTGGAGCAAGATGCTAACAGTGTTTATCAGATTGGATCTGCTCAAGATCTGATTGATTTTGCAGATTTAGTGAATCAAGGTGGTGCCAACATGTCCGCCAATGCTGTTCTTACAGCCGACATTGACATGACTGGTCAGCCATGGGAAAATTCCATTGGCAACTATGTTAACAGTAATGGCTATAAAGGTCATTTTGACGGACAAGGGTTTGCTATCAGCGGACTTGAATTTACCACGAACAAGAACTATCATGGTCTTTTTGGCGTGCTTGTAGACGGCGCAGTTGTTGAAAACTTCTCCGTTTATGGAACTATAACCAATGTAAGTTATGATGCCATAGCTGCCATATCTTATTCGAAAAACGACTCCAAACCCAACTATATTCGTAACATTCATAGTTACCTTAACATTACAAGTGCGGGTTCTGACATGAAAGTCGGTGGCATCTTAGGAAATGGTAATGCTGGTACGACATATGTTGACCGCTGTATTTTCTCAGGTTCTATTAAATCGACTAATAAGACAAACTGTGGTGGTATTGTTGCTTATATTCAGAATAATTCCAGTACTTATGTTAATATCTCTAACTGTTTATTCGATGGTAAACTTGAGAGTGAAATAAGTAATACATATTGCGGTGGTATTGTAGGTTATATTGGAGCAAAAAGTAACAGATATACTGTTAAGAACTGCTTGTCTTTAGGAACTGTTACAGCTCCGATTGCTGGTTCCATTTTTGGCTATGTAAGAAATGCTGGTGGTGGCTCCAGTAACAATTACTATCTTGGAAGTAAAACAAGTGGCTTAACGGAAGGCACTGGCGCTGACATTGTTGCCATATCGGTATTTGAAGAGCAGTTGGAAAGTGGTGAGGTGTGCTATAGCCTGAATGTTGAGAATCTTGAGGACCCTGCTTTCTATCAGAATATAGGTGAGGATAAAGTTCCTACACTGGATGCTAATCACAAGCAGGTTTATGCTATAGGTGAAAGATTGTGTGATGGCTCCTTCTCTGGCGACGTAACATATTCTAACGATAACAGTGGCGCGGGAACAATTCCTGATCATGATTTCGATGAAGGGTACTGCAGTGTTTGCGGTGCTATGGATATGACATACATGGAACCTGTTGATGGTTGGTACGAAATAGGTACCGCTAGACAATTCCGCTGGTTCGCTGACTTTGTAAATGCTGGCAACTTCAATATCAATGCGAAGTTGACAGACGATCTTAACCTCTCTTACGAGGAAGATATTGCTGTAATTGGTAATAGCCCTTCAAATGCTTACAAGGGAATCTTTGACGGACAGGAACATGAAATCAGCAGTTATTTCCTGACAGTTACCAATTTCGTTGCTGGCTATGGCTATGGAATGTTTGGTAATACCAGTGGTGCTACCATTAAGGACTTCAGTGTTAATGGTGAGATATCATTTGAGAATGGCGGTGCATCTACTTCCGACCTTGGATGTGGTCTGATTGGATGGCCTGACGGTGGTACTTTGATTCAGAATATCAAGAATAGTGTGGATATTTACGCTAACATTTCAACCCATGTGGGTGGTATGGTTGGTTCTTTGCGTAATGCAACTATAGACCGTTGTGAATATTCGGGTCATCTTAATGGTCTGAGTAGTAAGAATGGTGTTGCAGGTATGGCAGGATATACCAATACAGGTACTATTACCAACTGTATTTTCTCAGGAAGCGTTGATGGTGATGGTACGGGTTATTTTGCCGGTATTCTGGGTTATGTAAACAATGCCAATGCTAAAGTAAAGGGATGTCTGTCTATTGGTAAGGTAGAGAATGAGGTTTCTACTTATACTGGTGCTGTATTGGGTCGTGTTCGCAATATCGGTACAGACTATGCCGACAACTACTACACTGGCGAGGTTAATGGTATTGGTGGCGGTGAAGCCGCTCAGTACGATTATGTTGTTTCCAATACCACACTTGTTACCGAAGATCAGGTAGCTAGTGGTGAGGTAACATGGGGTTTGAACGGAGCCACTTATGTAATTCCTGCTTTCTACCAGACCATAGGTCAGGATGACGTTCCTGTTTGGGATACTACTCACGACATAGTTTATCCTACAGTCGACGGTTTCTCTTGCATGCAGATAGACGATTCTATGGACGAATTCCTGGATGCATTTGCTGAATTGGAGCAGGCAAAGGCAGAAAATACCGTTGCTTGCCAGCAGGTTATTGACAACTATCTGGCGGCTATAGTTCCCCTTGCTGACGTTAATACATACGAGGAGTTCGTAGAGGCTTATGCCGAGGTGAAGCCTCTGTTGGATTCTATTCAGGTCTCAGAAGGCTACTATAAAACATATGCCGATGTTTGTTCTAGTGTGGCAGATTATATGGACAAAAATGATGTAGGTGGTAAGGAGTTCGTTCTGCTGAACGAGTATTTGACTACAGATGCAGAGCCCAGCGAGGACTTCCCCAATGGTACATCTTTATATATATTGAGAACCCACTTGTTGACAAATGAGCAGATTGATGCGGAGGCAAAGGATTTGGATGCACGTCTGCAGGCTGCTATTGCCAATAACTATATTGAGAACACCGATATTACCAGCATGCTGGTTAATCCTACCTTTGCTGAGGGCACTGCCGGATGGGAGACAAAGGCTAAGCCTACTGTTGCAACAGTGGGTTCTAATACTGCTATTGAGATTACAAAGACGTTCACTATTACCCAGACACTTACCGGTATGAAGAACGGTATCTATCTGTTGGGTGTTAATGGTTCACAGCGTGCTGGTAGCGACCTTACCAGTCAGTACTATGCTGCACAGATTACGGCCAATGACAACATGAACTATATCCAGGTTCCTGGTGAGGATTATGCCGAAGAGAAGGCCGCTACCGATGATAAGGAGTATAAACTTTACGAAGAAGTGCTAGGTTATGTTCCCGCTACCGCTGAAGGCTTCACTTATGCAATGGAATCCGGAAGATACCAGAACTACACAGCCGTACGTGTTACTGATGGTCAGTTGACAGTAGGTGTTGCCAATCCTGGTACAGACCTTGGTTCAGATCAGGTACTGATGGGTGGTTTGTGTCTTGTTTACTTAGGTAAGGGCGATACCCCTTGCGAGGGTCTTGACGTTGTACTTGAGAGTTATCGTAAGAGAGCCCAGATCATTATTGACTTTGTACACAGCGATGATGTAGATTTTGCTCAGTATCCCAACATCTCCAATGACCTGAAGGATGCATTGCAGAATTGCTCTGATGATATAGATAAGGCAACTACGGGCGATGAGAAGATAGCTTTGATAGACCGCTTCTCTGCTTTGATGAAGGAGGTCTACGATTGTCGCAAGGCATACATCGAGATGGTAAGGATTGCCGACGAGATGATAGTCATGTCAGATGAATTGCTTAATTGCAAGGCTATCACTGGAGATGCTCAAAACGATATGTATGATTTGGCAGATGCAGCTCAGATGGCATTCATGGAAGGTACATACAGTACCTTGGAAGCTCAGAATGCCGTTAAAGCTATGCGCGAGTATGGTAACCTGGTTCCTCCAACAGACGAGGATGGAACTTATCTGCTTGGAACTCCCCTTCATTTGGCAGTCTTTGCTGTCAAGGTAGCTGTTGGTGAACTGGATGCAAATGCCAAACTTATTAACGATATTGACCTGACTGGTCTGGAGTGGAGGGCAATTGGTCCACATGGAAAATACGGCTCGTTAGATTCTGCTTCTCCTTACACAGGAACTTTTGATGGTCAGGGTCACAAGATAACTAACTTCACCATCACAAATGCTCTTGATAGTTACAATGGTCTGTTTGCATGCGCAAGCGGCACTATTAAGGACTTTAGCATCGAAGGTACACTTACTACTGCCGATGTGGATTTTGTAGGTGTCGTAGGTCAACTGAAAGGTGGTGTGTTAGAGAATGTCCATAGCTCTGTAAACATTGAAACAGGTTCTGTTAGCAAGCATATCGGTGGTATTGTTGGTGCAGCCACCAACTCTGCAAAGGTTATTGGTTGTCGCTATAGTGGTACATTGAACATTGGTACCAATGGCGACAGTTTTGGCGGTGTTGTAGGATACGCTGGTGCTATGACAATGAAGGATTGTCTGTTCGATGGTGTTCTTATAGGCAATGAAGAAAACGAGGCTTCGTACGTTGGTGGTCTGGTTGGTTATGCCAACACTACAGCCATAGAGTTGCTCAACAACTTGTCGGTTGGTAAGATTTCATTGGTTAACGCATCGGCTATTTCCGGAACTTTCCGTGCAAACGCTCCTTCTCTTTATGTTAACAACTTCTGGTTGGAGGGCACAGCTTCTCGTGGCTTTGGCACCAACGAAGGTGTGGATATGCCTACAATCACTGCTAACACCTTCGAGGTAAGTGCTGACAAGTTGGCAAGCGGTGAGGTTTGCTACACCCTGAACGATGTTGATGACATTTATTTCTATCAGACATTGGGACAGGATGCTTATCCAGTTCTGGATGCTACACATGCTATCGTCTATCCTGTTGGTGAGTTTACTTGTGATGGTCGTGCTAAGGGCGAGCTTGGATATGCTAACGACAATAATGGTTATAGGCGCGACAATCACGATTTCGTGGACGGTGCTTGTACTGTTTGTCATCAGACTCCCGACGGATACTTTGGTATCAAGACTGCGGAAGAACTGAGATCATTTGCCGAAAGGGTAAATGCTGGGGAGTACACTCTGAACGCCAAGTTGGTGAAGGATATCGACCTTTCCGAGACTATTACTGAGGCTAATCCTTGGACAGCAGCAGGAACTTGGGCTTCAGAGGGTGTTGGCTATAAGGGCCATTTCGATGGTATGGGCCATACGATTACTGGGTTCAATGCTACTTCAAACCGCAACTACTTTGGAATCTTTGGTGTACTTTCTGTTGGTGCTATTGTCGAGAACTTCACCATCTACGGAAATGTTATCCTCAACCACAAGACTGGTGGCGTAATAGGCTATTCACGTGATGATGCTCCTGTTGTACGCAACATCCACAGCTATTTGAATATCACAAGTATGGCTGGTGGAAACAGACCTGGTGGTATCATCGGAACCATAAGTAACGGTACAACAACAATTGAGAATTGTACATACTCCGGAACCATCAATTGCGGAGAGAGAACTGGTAACTATGGTGGTATTGTCGCATATGTCAACAGTGATGTCAAGACAGTTCTTAATATCACCAACTGTCTTTTCGAAGGCGAGATTCAGAACGGCACAACAGCTGATGGTCAGTGTGGTGGTATCATAGGTTACAACAACGCAGGTAAGGCCACTGTCAAGAACTGCTTGTCTGTCGGTAAGATTACAACAAGCGATGGAAACTACGGCCAGATTATAGGCAGACTTGCAGGTAACAACTCAACTTTCGATAACAACTATTATCTGGGCGAGTTTGATAAGGGTACCACAAGTGCTGGCAAGGCTGCTGGTTCTACACCAATTTCTGTTACCGATGCTCAGTTGGCAAGTGGTGAGGTTTGCTACAACTTGAATGGTGACAATCAGGAAATGAATTCTGTTTGGTTCCAGACATTGGGCACGGATGCTTATCCTGTTTTGGACAATACACACTTGATTGTTATTTACGATGCTTATAATGGCTACCACAATCCAACTAAGGATGAGGAAGATAGTATTGATGAAATCCAAAATTCATCATTCGGAATTCAAAATGGTGATGCTATCTACAACTTGGCAGGTCAGCGCATAAGCCGCTTGCAGAAGGGTATCAACATTATTGGAGGCAAGAAGATCCTTTATTAAGATAGACTTTATAGCGTATAGATAATTATTAGAGAGGAACTGTATCAGAATAAAGATACATAGCAGGTTATTACAGTTCGTACGTTACGAACTATAGCCTTCTACTTGATATCTTTATTTTGATACAGTTTCTCTTCTTTTTATGCGTCTAATCCTTGTTTTTTTTCAGTTTGTTTTCAGGCTTATTGTGTGTATTTTGATATGTATACTATTTTTTTTGTGAGATTTTTTTGTGCGCGAAATAAAAAAAGTTATCTTTGCACTCTGAAGACTATTAAACCTAGTAACTTTAAAGCAATATTATTATGAGACAACGATTTTACTCTCTTTGTTTGGCTGTGCTATTATGCCTGATAGGGGGGCGTATGGCAGCTACGGCGCAGGTTCCTGAACCTACTGCTAAGTGGACCTTTGAGAATGCCGAGGATCTGATGGCTCCCTCGGTTGGCAATTTGACTCTGACCCCATGCGTAATACCGCGCAACAAAGCCATTGAGACTTCAACTATCGATGCGGCAGGCATTGCTACAGCAGATGGTCCCACAGCAGGCAGCAAGGCAATCTATGTGCCTAAAGCTTCTGCCCTGAAGGTATGTCGTGCAGAAGGGGTAGAGGCCTCTACTGCTTACACTATCATGTTGGATTTCATGGTACCTAATGCTCAACCTTTCAATGGCTTGCTGCAGATGGATGAGGCTAACAGCAACGATGGTGACATCTTTACCAATAAGAATCAGATTGGTATAGGATCCCTGAAGTATGCTGGTAACATCCAGAATAATAAATGGTACCGTTTTGCAATTACGTACAATGAAAGTAATCCTGCAGGTACTCAGGTCAGACTTTATTTGAATGGCGCAAAGATTGCCGAGGGCGGAGCGAACCAACGTCATATTATGGAACCTTTTGGTTTTTATGTACTCTGCGACGAAGATGGTGAGAAAATTGATTTTACCTATTTGTCGGAAATTGCATTTTGGGAAACACCCCTCACCGATGAGCAAGTATTCCAATTGGGTAGAGCGGTTCCTCCTATATCAATGGAAATTTCCAATGCCGAGGATCTGAAAAACTTTGCACAAGCCGTTAATAGCGGCGAGAATGTGAGTGGTGTGCTGACAGCCGACATCACTATGAACGGAACTTGGGAAACACCCATCGGCACCAGCGAGAATCCTTTTGCAGGCTCGTTCGATGGCCAAGGACACAAAATAAGTGGCTTCAATGCGAAAAGCGATGGTAATGGTGGTGGACTATTCGGCTACGCCTCAGCTGCAACCATCCAGAATTTCAGCATCTATGGTAACCTCACGGTAACCGCAGGTACCGGAGCTGGTGTTGTAGGCAATCCTTCCAGTTGTGTCATTTCGGGTATTCACTCCTATCTCGAGATTAATGTTGCCTCTAGCGATGTGCACCATGTGGGCGGTGTTGTAGGTTCATCTTCCGGAAACAACACCATTACAGGTTGTACATTCCATGGTTCTATGAGCGTAGCTGCCGGTAGTAACGACAATTTCGCTGGTATTATGGCATATCTGGGGGGCGACAAGGTTTCATTTTGTGCCAATTACGGTACTATCAGTTTTGACGACCCAGGATGTACCGCAGGAGGTATTGCAGGCTACTGCAACAATACCGGCTCATGGGTACAGAACTGCTTGAACATGGGTAAGGTGAGTTGTACTGATCCTAATGCAGAGACCAATAAGGATGCAGCCATTGTAGGTTGGCTACGTACTCACGATCCCGAGAAGATGACAGCTAACTGCTGGCTCGAAGGTAGCTCATTATATGCAGGCAGAGATGGTAGCACCATCAAGATGCCAACGGCATTCTGCTTCAATGAGGATCAGTACGCAAGCGGCGAGGTTTGCTACAACCTGAACGGCGACCAGTCTGTTATTGGCTGGTACCAAACATTACCCGCCGACCAAGTTCCCGTTCTCTTTGATTCTACTCACGGACAGGTCTATAAGAACGGACACCTGCATTGTAATGGCGATCCCTCAGACAATACAGTATTCTCTAATGAGAACACGGGCACTATTAAAGATGACCATAACGTTGTGGATGGCTACTGCGACTATTGTGGTCTTTTCTTCCCCGAAGGCTTAACACCCAATGCTGACGGATACTACGAGATATCAAACGCAAGGCGTCTGGCTTGGTTCGAGCAGAAGGTGAATACCGGTACTCTCACAGCCAATGCCATCCTTACTGCCGATATTGACTTTGCAGACCTTATGCCGGAAGGCGCAAATCCCGAGGAAACGGAAATTAATTGGGTTCCTATCGGTGACTGGGGTAATACCCGTGGCGTCAATAGCGCAGGCTACCAAGGTCATTTTGACGGCCAGGGTCATACGATCAAGAACCTCAATACTACTGCCAAGCAGAACTTCTTCGGTCTGTTCGGTGTCATTTCGTCAAACAGTATCATTGAGAATTTTACCCTTTACGGAACATACAATACCAATTATGGACATTGCGGTGGCGTGGCAGCATATGCACGTGATATTAATCCCACAATCCGTAATGTCCATAGCTTCGTGAACATCAACAATACTTGCGCAGGTGCCAGAGTCGGCGGAATCCTTGGCGGAGCCTATATTGATAACATAAACTACAAGCTTACCATCGAGAACTGCTCCTACTCAGGCATACTGGACGGTAATGATGCTGGCGGCGGTGGTAATTATGGCGGTATCGTAGGTTATGTTAACAATAACTCTTCTAACGTTGTTGACATTACCAACTGCCTGTTTGATGGTGAGGTTGTTAATAAGAATGCGAATCCTGGTGGTTGTACCTTCGGTGGTATCGTAGGATACAATAATGGTGGAAGGGCAACTATCTGCAACTGTCTTTCTGTTGGTCTCGTAAGTGCAGCGGAGAATAAGTTCGGACAGTTCTTCGGTGCCCTAAATGGCAACAATTCTACTTTTGTCAACGATTACTATGTTGGCGAATTTGTCAATGGCGCGTCAAGTGGCGGCAAGGCAAATGGTGATATACCAGTTGAGGTTGAAGATTCCCAATTGACAAGCGGTGAGATTGCCTGGAAACTGAACGGTGAGAGTTTCATTGATGCCGTATGGCGTCAGGTTATTGATGAAGATGAATATCCAAAGCCCACAGGCACAGGTGCTTTTGTCTATGCTGTAATTGATGGCTATGCTAACGCATCCGAAGATGAACCGGAATCGTTTGCTTCCTTCCGCGATGATGTTATAGCTTATGAAACAGCCATCATCGAGGATGAAAAATTTGTAGCTCGCGCATCTTTGGTTCAGGATTATTCTGAGGTTATCGGGTCTTGGGAAGCAATTGATAATTATAAAGATTTCTTCAATGCTTACCTTGCAGGACAGAAGGTTAAGGAGGCTGTTATGACCTCAGCAGCCAACTATGCTGCTTACGTTCAGGCTTGTGATGCTGCTGCCGAATATATTAAAGATAATGATCTGAAGGGAGAATATACAGACCTCCTTTTGACTTATCTTCAGGATAGTGTAGAACCTTGTAGCGATTATCCCAATGGTAGTGCTCCATATATCTTGGATAACTCCTATCTGAATGATGAAGAGATAATAGCTGAAACAGCTTTGGTAAATCAGATGCTGCAGAATGCGATTGCTGGTGGATTAACACCTGGAACCGAGATTACCCGTCTGATTACCAATCCCACTTTCACAGAAGGCGAGGATAAATTTGATGGTTGGACCAAGGAAACAGGTGATGGCGCAATTATTGCAACCGGTGGCGTGCAGGAGATTATGAATATCGCCGGTGGTAAGAACGGTTCCTTTGATGTTAAGCAGACTTTGACGGGCTTGTCCAATGGTGTCTATATGATGGCTTTGAACGGCATGTTCCTTAGTGGTCAGGATATTTACTCTCAGTTCTATGCTGGACAGTTATACCTGAACGATACCTATAACTACTTCATGTCACCTGGTGAGGATATGATCGATGTTAATGCGGCAGAAGATAAGGTAAACTGTTTGCTCAGTGAGGATGCTTCATACATAGAGAATATGGAGCCCATCGGTTATGTTCCTTCTTCTTTCGATGGTTGCTCTTATGCTTTCGAAGCAGGTCGTTACCAGAGTCTCACAGCCACAGAGGTTACAGACGGAACGCTGACTATCGGTATGCGTAATCTTGGTACAGGTAACGCTGGCGACTGGATGCCTTTCGGCAATATGCGTGTGTATTATCTCGGTACTGCTGAAGAAGCAAATGAGAAGTTAGCCGATGTCTTGGAGGACTTTGCCGCTCGTGCTCAGGTTATCGTTGATTTCGAGAATAGTGACGGATACGATGATGTTGCCATGAAGCCCAATATCTCTACAGAGTTGAAGGGCCGCCTTGCTGAGGCTATTGCAAGCGTTGATGGAGCTGCTACCGGTGAACAGAAGATGGCACTCATTAATACCTTCTCTGCACTCTTTAATGAGGTTTATACTTGCCGTAAGGCTTATATAGCAATGGCTATGACTGCCCAGAAAACAGATCTCGTTATTAGTGACTGGCTTAATCTGGGTATTATTTCCGAAGATGAGTTCGACGAATTGAGTGGAAAGGCTTATAACGCTATAGGCTATTTTGCCGATGGTAGTGTTTCTGCTGAACAGGCTCTTGTCCTTGCAGATGAACTGAATATCTTGGATAAGATGATGCCTCAGGTAGATGGTATTTATCAGATATCTACTGCTAAGCAGTTGAAACTCTTTGCTAAGATTGTGAACGATGGAGACTCAAAAGCCAGTGCTGTTTTGACAAGCGATATTGACTTTACAGAATTGGCAAGTGATGGAAATCCAGAGTACATAGATTTGATGTGGTCACCTATCGGTTTCTGGGGTAACAAGCAAGCTGCCTATAGAGGTCACTTCGATGGTCAGGGCCATACCATCAAGAACTTCAACGTTATTGCAAACCAGAGTTATTATGGTCTGTTCGGTGTTGTTTCCAATGGTGCTGTTATCGAGAATTTCAGCATTAGCGGTAACTTCACTCTCGACAGCAACAGCTTTAATCAGTGTGGTGGTGTTGTCGGCTTTGCCCGTGACAACAGTGTAAATATTCGTAACGTTCACAGTTCGCTGAATATCAACAGCACAGTCAATACAAAAACCATTGGCGGTATCTTAGGCCATGTCTTTAACAATAGTACGGTGAATATTGATCGTTGCTCATACTCTGGTACGTTCACTGTGACGGATGATGGCGGAAGTGACGATGGTATGTATGGCGGTATCGTGGGTCATGTCTATAATAATGCAAGCGCACATGTTAACATCACCAGCTGTCTGTTCGATGGCACAATTGTGAATACCGAAGCTGCTTCATCACCGGTCAGCGGTTGTGTTACAGGTGGTATTGTGGGCTGGATAGGAACATATATTCAGTACAACATTAATAACTGCCTATCTATTGGTGAGGTAACGAACACCTGCGCAGGTCAGATTGCTGGTGCACTTCAGAACAATGGTGCTTCCTACAGCAACAACTATTACAGTGGTACAGCTGCCTTTGGTGCTGTAGCTAAGTCTACCAATACTTCCATCCTGGTAACAACTGACCAGTTGGCAAGCGGCGAGATTTGCTTCAAGTTGAATGGTGTTCAGGAGATTCCTGCATGGTACCAGAATCTTACTGGCGACGAGAAGGATCTGTATCCTGTTCTTGACCCAACTCACAAGATTGTTCTCTATGATGAGATTCTTGGCTACCACAATCCAACTAAGGATGAGGAAGATGGTATTGATGAAATCCAAAATCCATCATTCGGAATTCAAAATGGTGATGCTATCTACAACTTGGCAGGTCAGCGCATAAACCGCCTGCAGAAGGGTATCAACATTATTGGTGGTAAAAAGGTGCTTTATTGAGATAAAAGAGAAAAATTAAAAGAGAAAAGTCATAAACGAAATTCTTTTTTAATCCAAGAACTCAACAACCTATAATTATTATAAAGGGGACGTGGTACATGTGACTACGTCCCTTTTTTGTGCGCCCCGTAATTTTCAGGTACAAAACTTGCATGCCCACATACTTCTTTGTAACTTTGTCCACAAAAGATAGACAAAAAGATGAAGACCTATAGAAATCTGGCTGCCCTTGTTGCGTTCATGTGCTGCTTATGCAGCGTATGGGCAGATGTACCATACGAATACTATGCGAGCGTGAACGGCAAGAAAAAAGCTGAATTGAAGAGTGCGTTCCGTAATGTAATAAAGACAGCTACAGTACTTGATTATGGAGGAGGCCCAGGCAAAACCTGGTCTGGTTTTTACGTTACAGACCGTTACAATGGTAATCAGGTACGCGACCGCTATAGCTACGAGGTATTTTATTTTCCTGCAGGCTCCTCGCCAGAAAGTACCGATGCTGCTAATGGTATGAACATTGAACACTCGTTTCCTAAGAGCTGGTGGGGTGGGGATAAGAATCAGGCGTATAAGGATCTTTTTAACCTGATGCCTTGTGAGGTAAGTATAAATACCGCTAAGAGCAATTACGCTATGGGGGTGGTATCAAAAGTCAAAACCAATAATGGTTGCACTAAGGTGGGAACTGGTGATGCCGGTGGGAAAAATGCCAATCTATGGGAACCTGCTGATGAATGGAAAGGTGACTTTGCCCGTAACTATTTCTATATGGTAACCACCTATAGCAATCTTACATGGACAGGCGAAGGATTGAATATGCTGCAGAATGACGAATGGCCTACACTACAGCCATGGGCTTATGAACTGTTCCTGAAGTGGAACCGTCAGGATCCCGTTGATGAGATAGAGAAGGAACGTAATGAGGCGGTTTATGGTATTCAGGGCAATAGAAATCCCTTCATAGACTTTCCTAATCTTGCTGAGTACATCTGGGGTGACAGTATCAATGTGGCATTTAATGTCTCATCAGCTTCTACTGATATTCCTGATGACGAGTATGACTTTACCGCATACCCGGCCAGCGAAATTGTAAGTTCTATTTATTCACGACGTTTCGATGCCAGCTGGAGTAAATATCAGGATGGCTGTGAATACACATTGAATGTTTACGAAAAGGATGCCAACGGCAAAAAGACTTCACTTCAGGGCTTCCCCGTTACCACCACTGAAAACACCTATAGGGTAACTGGTGTGAATGTTGAGACTACCTATTATTATCAAGTGTTTGTCTATAGTGGCACTCAGATAGTTGCTCAGAGTAACGAGGTCAGGGTTGACTTCCCTGCATTGACTCCTGTGTTTAGTGTATCGCCTGGCAGGATTACTTTCACAACTACTCCTGGTGTGGCCAGTACAGCCACTGCTGTCACGGTTACAATGTTTGCAACAAAGGATAATAAGTTTACAGCTGTTGTCCAAGATCCTTACGAGGTTTCTGATGACCCGGATGCCGATGACGAGGATTGGTCTAAGATGATAACCTTGTTGTGCTCGTCTAACGGTACTACGTTCTTTGTCCGTCTCTCGGCTCAGGAAGCAGGTAATTACACGGGTACTATGACGCTGAGTACAAAGGATGTTGATGACTGCGTGATAGCACTCTTGGGTAGTGTGGATGAACAGAAACCATTCTTTGAGGACTTTGAAACAGGATCTAAGGGTAGCTATGCTGCCGCTGAGGTGAAATGTGCAGCAGCAACGTGGATGCTAAGCGATGCTATGTTAGGGAAGGATGCCAAATCGAACATTGCAACATCGCTGAGAATGAAAAGCTCTGGCTTTGCAGAGATGAAAACCGATAAGATGGGCGGGTGTGACTCACTTTGGTTCTATGCAGGCAACTATAATAATGATACAGGTGCCACATTAACGGTAAGTTATTCTCTGGATGGCGGTCTTACTTGGAAAGAGGTGACTACGTTACAGTCGTTTGAAGGATGGCAGCGCTATGGTTTTGCTATCTGTCAGCCGGGTAATATACGTCTGAAGTTCCAGGGCGGTGGGGTAGCCTCCAAACGTCTGAACATAGATGATATACAGATGAGTAATTATGATGAGGAGATGGGCATTGCCGGACCCACCCCCAACCCCTCCCGTAATGGAGGGGAGGTATATGACCTCTCTGGCCGTAGGGTAACTGCTCCGCATAAGCCTGGCATCTATATCAGGAATGGAAAAAAGATTTTTGTCAGATAACTTTTAGTATGCGATACTTTATAACCCTGTCATATGACGGGACCCGGTACCACGGCTGGCAGATACAGCCCAATGGTATCAGCGTGCAGGAAACATTGCAGCAGGCACTATCCACTCTGCTGCGTAAGGAGACTGAGGTGGTGGGAGCCGGCAGAACCGATGCCGGCGTTCATGCTCGGATGATGGTGGCACACTTTGATTTTGATGAGGCTATCGACTGTCCTCAGCTTGCCTATAGGTTGAATAAAATACTGCCACAGGATATTGCTGTGCAGAAGGTAGAAAGGGTAGATGATGATATGCATGCCCGTTTCTCTGCTACCAGCCGGACCTATCATTATTTTGTGCACACCCAGAAGGACCCCTTTTGTCGCCACTATAGCTGGCTGCTACACGGAAAGATTGATTTTCAGGCGATGAACGAGGCTGCACAGATGTTGCTCCAGTATCAGGATTTTACCAGTTTCTCTAAGGTCAATACGGATACTAAGACCAATCTATGCACTATTACCGAGGCGCACTGGGACGAAGTTGGCTCAGGTCAGTGGCGTTTTACCATTACAGCCAACCGTTTCCTACGTAATATGGTACGTGCCATTGTGGGAACACTCCTTGAGGTGGGCAGGGGCAGAATGACGAAAGAGGATTTCTGTAAGGTGATAGAACAGAAGAACCGTTGCTCAGCCGGCGAAAGTGTGCCGGGCAACGCCTTGTTCTTAGTGAAGATAGAGTATTAGGACCCCACCCCGACCCTCCCGAGGGAGGGGGATTTTTATGAATAGAAAAAATGTGGATAATATATGCTTTTCTTTCGGCTGCCCTGTTGGGATGCTATGATGTATGCAAGAAGCACTCACTCAGAGATAATGCCGTAATACCTGTTCTGTTCCTGAACACCCTGTTATGCTCCATCATCTTCCTGCCCATGGCTATCAGTGCGCCATTTGGCGGCTGGGAGGTACAACGCTACATTATACTGAAAGCCTGCATGGTGCTCAGTAGCTGGATATTAGGCTACTTCGGGATGAAACATCTGCCCCTTACCTTGGTAGGTCCTATCAATGCTACCCGTCCTGTAATGGTGCTGTTAGGAGCCCTTTTGCTGTTTGGGGAACGGCTGAATCTGTATCAGTGGGTAGGTGTTGGCTTGGCCATCCTCAGTTTCTTCCTGCTGAGCAGAAGTGGCAAAAAAGAAGGTATTGATTTCCGTCATAACCGCTGGATATTCTGCATCATAGGTGCGGCTATTCTAGGTGCCCTTTGCGGCTTGTATGATAAGTACCTCCTAGCTTCACCGCAGGACGGTGGCGTCGGCCTGAACAAACATACGGTTCAGAGTTATTACAACTTCTACCAGTGCCTGATGATGGGATTGGTACTGCTGACGCTTTGGTATCCCCGCAGGCAGAAGAGTACGCCTTTCCATTGGTCGTGGGGTATTCCTTTGATCAGTATCTTCCTGAGCATTGCCGACTATGTGTATTTCTGCTCTCTGCACGAGCCTGGGGCTCTAGTCAGCGTAGTCAGCATGGTGCGTCGCGGAAGCGTTATTGTTAGCTTTATGATTGGAGCCTTCCTCTTTCACGAGAAGAATCTCAAAAGTAAAGCCCTTGACCTTTTTCTCGTTCTCTTAGGAATGGTATTCCTCTACTTAGGAACCCGCTAAACTTTCTCCCTCCCTGACGGGAGGGATGGGGCCTCTACAGCTTAATGGCAATAGAGGTGAGGGAATGCTCAATGGTCCTTTTCTGTGTCTCAGTCAGTTCCGTTATCTGCAGTTCCCATGTCAGGGTGGTATCGTCACGGCTGAGGCTGGCCTTAATGAGGGGCAGTTGACGCAACAGACCGCAAACCTCCCCGTCAGCACCCGGCAGAAAGAAATCGTCAGCCTTGGGGCGCTCCAGGTTATAGCTGACAGGTTGCCATTGGGTGTTGTAGAAATATACTTTGCTGTCTGCCCCTGGGCCGTAATATGTTTTGACCACACAAAGCAGTGTGTCGTTTACCAACTTCATCTCAGCAGAACTCTTCTCTGATATTTGAATGCGCAGGAAGTCGTCCGTAAGAGTTGTCAGCTCGGAATAAGTGTCGAACTTGTTCTTCACTCTTGCCCTCATTTTATTCTCAATGAAGTCTATGCAGTCCAACTTGTTGTTCTTTGTCAACAAGGGGAATATGCTGTCAGGTGCCTGAGCAAATACGTCACGCATCTTCACTTGCTGTGCCGAAACATTACAGCAGCAGCCAAGCAATATAAAAAATATAATCGGAAATCTATGCATGGTTTATTGCTTATTGTTTACCCCCTCTCCAACTCCCTCGAGGGGGAGAGGTATGTTTTTTGTTAATAGTAGGCTCTTCCCCTCGGGGAAGCGGGGAAAGGGGTTTGATTCTTCATTCTTCATTTTAATGTTTTACCAGTTCCAATCGCCTAGGTTGCGGGTTGCTTCTACCTGAGGCTCTACATCATCAGATAGGTTGGGGAAGAAGTCGATACCCGTGCGTGCCTCCAACTCATCTATGCTGATGGTGTAATTCTTTATATTGGTGTCAGAGTTATTTTCGTGTTTTGTCCAAAACGCAATGGCATGATACTTGTTATTGTTGTCTAACAACAGGATTGCCATCCAGAAGTAACGTGGAACAGGGATGCTAATTTCTTCCAGGAACGGATCGGGGCATTTATCTGTCGGAGTGGTTGTTCCTCCTTTGACTATATATAGTACCTTACGTTTAGATTTGTTAAAGCCAAGATTATGAACCCAGTTTTCCATTGTCAGCCAGATACCGCTATTGAAGTGGTATAGCTGCGGCTGTATGTTAGAAAGGTAAAATGTCTGTCCGTTGGCATTCTGAGACATCAGTCGGTCCTGCGAATTTACGATATGTCCGCGAGTGTAGCCGCTGCCACTGTAATTGCTCAGGTGGGTGCGATATTGTGCAGGTATTACAGGGTCTTCCTGAAAGGGGTCGCCATCATAGGTGATACCCTGCCATGTCGCCCCTTCCCAGTTTTTCCGACTCCAGTTAGAAACGGCATTCAGGTCTGTGATGCTGTAAGCCGCCCACCGCTGTGTTCGATTCTCCTTGTCCCATTCCTCAGTATAGGTGACGCCGTATTTTTCTGTGCTGTGCACAATAAACATACTCTGGTCTGTTACTTTGGGAACCTCCATTCGTTGTTGGTATGGTTGGGCTTCCTGACCTATCAGGGAGATTAGTTTATCTCCTGTTGTGTCACCAGGAGTGCCTGCATCTTCTTTATTGCATGCGGTGATGCAGACTGCTGTGCAGAGCAACAGGGGGTAGAAATAGTGCTTCTTCATTGTGGATGGGTGATTTTTTCGGGTGTTTTGGAAAGAAAAAGAGGTGCAGATTATCTTTTTATCTACACCTCTCTTCCTTTTATTTCTCTTTGTTCTGAGGCTTGCTCCAAATTACTTCTTGGTGCGAGCGTAGCGGCTCATGAAC
>DLBF01000141.1:0-7488 GCA_002494215.1 Prevotellaceae bacterium UBA7028 | reverse complement strand
CGGCTCATGAACTTATCAACACGACCGGCTGTGTCAACCAGCTTGCTCTTACCAGTATAGAAGGGGTGAGAGGTGTTACTGATTTCCAACTTAATCACGGGGTAAGTTTCGCCCTCAAATTCAATTGTTTCATTGCTCTTAGCAGTAGAGCGGCTCAGGAACATATCGCCGTTGCTCATGTCCTTGAACACTACGGGGCGATAGTTTTCGGGATGGATTCCTTCTTTCATTTTTGTTTTGTTTTGTGCTCCCGAATTTCCGTGTAACGGAAGGTGATAAGGAGCTGTTATTAATGATTTTGCGTGCAAAGGTATGGCTTTTTTCTTTTTCCGCCAAGTTTTCCCCGAAATATTTTCTCTTCAAGTCAGGAACTTAGACTTTAAATCAAAAAATGGGGTAGGCCATTTAGCCTACCCCATAATTATAAATAGCTTAAATTAGTTTGCTTAGAAAGTGAAACCAATGGTGCCAAAGTGAATCTTGCTCTTACCAGCTGTCTCGTACTGGAACGTGTAGCCGAAGGAGAATTTCTCCTTGAACTGCAAACCTGCTCCTGCATTCAAAGCAAATGCGCTAGTCTTACCGCCACCAAGATAAGTGTAGCCACCTGCAATGTTAGCGTAACCACGCCAGTTGTCGCCCCAGAAAGTAGGAGTGAAACCACGAAGACCAGTCTTAACGCCAATCTGCCAGAAGTCGCCAGCATTCTTGAATGTGTCGGTAAAGTCAACAGTTAACATGTCCCATGCCAGGTTGAAACCGTCAGAATCAGTGATAGGCTTCTGATAACCAACGCCAATATTCCATGCACCAACACTACCTGGAGAATATGCACCACCGCTTACACTAGCGGTAAACTTACCATTGAAGAACTGTGCATTTGCACCCATTGCAAAAGTCATTGCTACTGCTGCAAGAAGTAATTTAACTGCTTTCATGATGTAAATCGTTTTAGTTAATAAATAAAATAAAATAACACTTGTTTAGTTTAATGTTGTTGCAAATATAAGTGATTTTATTATTCCTTCCAAACAAAATTTAACTTTTTTGCAAAAATAACTCAATAAAGTATAATTTTTATTGATTTCTTCAGCTTTTGCCTAAAAATCAAGCCCAAAGCAATGGCTCCGGGCTTGATTTGTTAAATGTATGTAATCTTTATTTAATACCGAAGAAAATGACACGCTTGTCGGAAGTTACTGTGATGGTGGCCTGTTCTGTAACCTCAAACTCGTACTTGTCTGCTTCTGTAACGGTGAAAGTGTAGGGCGAGTTCTGTATAGCACCTGCATTTTCGTTTACAGTTACGGTCTTTACGACTGTTTCGCCGTTCTTCAATACAACATCGGCTGTTCCGGTTCCTGACCATGTTACAGCATAGAAGCTATGTGTGCCGGCAGGAACTGTCAGGGTGAAGTCGCCAGGGTTCTTTGAGGTTCCAATCTTCAGGACTTTGCAGTTAGCTTCACCGTTGATGGTTGCCACGCCATTGTCGTAGAAGTTGGTGCCGCCTGTATAGGTGAGGCTGATGCCATACTCTGAGGTGTCGCCGCCTTCACCTCCGCCGCCTTCGCCTCCTTCTCCAGCTTCGAGGATTTCTACGGTGGCGTTCTTGATTTCAGGCGTTACCTTACTATCCTTAACGTACTTCATGAGCTTTCCGGTAATCTTCACCTTAGAGCCTTTAACGAATGCTGTTACGCCCTCGGGTAGGTTAGCCCAGTATGCCTCGAACATGTTTTCGCCATCCTTCGCGTCTGCCATCCAGAAAGTTTGCTGGTTCTTGCTAACGCTGCCAACAACCTCTGTGATATAACCCGTAATGGTGTAGGTGTCTGTTGATGTTGCACCATCGACAAGGGCGTTTGTCAGTTCTACTGCCTCGGCACAAGTAACGGCTATACCTTCTGTGGATCCACCGCCTCCGTCGCCGGCTTCGAGGATTTCAACGGTTGCATTCTTGATTTCAGGTGTTACCTTACTATCCTTAACGTATTTGATGAGTTTGCCGGTAATCCTAACCTTAGAGCCTTTGACGAATGCTGTTACGCCTTCGGGCAGATTAGCCCAATAGGCCTCGAACATGTTTGCGCCATCCTTTGTGTCTGCCATCCAGAAAGTCTGCTGGTTATTACTAACGCTGCCAACGACTTCTGTGATGTAGCCCGTAATGGTGTAGGTGTCTGTTGATGTTGCACCATCTGCAAGGGCGTTGGTCAGTTCTACTGCCTCGGCACAAGTAACGGCAGTACCTTCCTGATTTCCTTCACCAGAATCAGCGGGAGTGCCTGCAACAGCCTTAAAGTCCTTAATCTCGAATGTTGCAGATTTGGTCTCGTTAGGAGTTGTGAAGTAGATGGCAATATTCACCTTTTCTTTGTTTACGAATTCTGCGGGCAATACAATTGAGGTTGTTGCCAATTCCCAAGTGGAGGAGGTATGGGTAGCCTTCCAGTCGAGTTCTGTCCATTTCTCTGCAACAAAGCCGTCAACGGGAGCATACTGCGTAGAGGCATAAAGTTTGATGTGGTCGGCAAACTGAGCGTCGTTGCTGGCGTATCCTACGCAATACTGGAAACTGATGTATGCGGCCTCTTTGTTAGTAACGGTTGAGAATCCTGGTGAGATCAGGTAACCGTCAGCCATCTTGTTGCTCTTAGTACTGGCACCATCCCATTTCTGGTAGCCGGTAGCCTGAGTGTAGCTACTCCCCTGACTCCATGGGTTATAGTCTGTGGTAGCTGCCACCAGAGACCAGTCGGAGCAACTGGTGCTGGAATAGAATGATGTTGCCTGTTGTTTTCCTCCTGTGCCCGGAATCTCGTATGGTGCGGGAACGTCCTCGCAGCAAGTGAGAGCAAATACGCCTAATGTGGCGAGGAGAATGCTTCTAAATGTCGTTTTCATTGTTGTATAGTTTTTTGTTTTTTATCATTGACTAAAGTCTAAAGTCTAACGTCTAAAGCCTTTCTGTTACTCCACGATATCTGTTATGGTTCGCATACCTAACTGCCATCCATCTGTATAACGACTTAGCACACCGTAGATGGTATATACGTGGTCTTTTATGATGGGGTAGCTGGCAAAGTCTGCATATGTGCTGGTGCGCAAGTCCAAGGTGCCGCCACCTTGTACGTTGATGGTATTGGTAACGCCGTTGCCTGTGTCGGCATCCTCTGGGGCTGCCAGTACCCAACGTTCTGTGCTCTTGGGCGTGATGGTTCCCTTAACACGTACGATACAGCCTGCCCATTGATCCTTACTGAGGTTCTTGACGTTGGCAAAGTCCAGCGTGTCGATGCGTGAAGCATTTGGCGCGCCCAGGAACTTGACGCGGTTCCAGAAGTCCTGTGAACTCATACGTCCGATGCGCTCAACGCCGGCTGCATTCTTGCTGGGATAGCCCAACTGGGCATTTTTCCCGTATCCACCAATAAAGACACCCTTCAGATTGAACAGGATATCCTGACCGGGCTGGATAAAGTTATAGAGTGCGTCTTGGTTCACACCGATAACCAGAAAGCCTGGATTTTGCTTTGTGCCGTCACGCAGTATTATCTGCTGGGTCAGGTTTCCTCCGTCATCCGTACAGATGACTGTTCCGCGCAGCATGCTGTCGTTAGTAACCTGGGCAAACTGGTTCTGCCCAGTAATGTAGCTGCTGAATTCATTTTTCAGTTCCTGGATGGAGATAACATTATGCTCCTGGAGCGCCTTGTTCCAGATGGTATAGCCGGTATAAGGGTAATCGTCCCAGCCATTGTTCTGGCAGGAAGAAACCGCAAGGCCTAATGCCAAGGTGAGCAGTATATATGTCTTTTTCATGTCGTCTGTTATTTATATATAATAATGTATAGGGTGAGTTAGAAGCGGTAGTTGATGTTCAGCATAAAGTTGAATCCCTGAGCATAGAATCTCTTGTAGCTATTGCGGAAGTCGTAAACACGCTGGTTGCCTTGTGTTCCGTTCTTATTTGTGCTGTAGTTGCTACGGCTCTGCTCGTAACCGCCAGTACAGATGCCAGTATTGTTAAGGATGTTGGTAAGGGTAAGGTTGATGCTCATGGGGTGATGGGCAACGAAGATTTGCTTACCGATGCTGGCGTCCAACATAAATCCACCCTTGCCTGGGCTCTGTTCAGGAACCTCGTAAGTGGTAATCATTTGACCAGTGACGGGGTCTTCCACCTGAGTCGCAACATTCTCCTTGTAACGTAAGCATGAACTGTAAGAGAGGTAGATGCGGTCGTAGTAGTTACCGATGAGAGACAGATACCATCTTTTGATGCGATAGTTAACTGCTAAACTGTAGGCAGAGAGGGGAGTGCCGCTTTCGCGCATGCCCTTATTGTAGCAGGTGGTGTGGCTCTCTGTTCCCTTGGTGCTGAGCATATATACACAATCGGAATTGTTGGTGTATAGGTTGTCGCTCCATGTGGTCATGGCAGTTATGTCCAGGCTACTGGTAATCTTGAATTTTGCGCCAACCTCTACGCCATAGTAGCTCTTGCTGACATCGGTCAGAGAAACATAGGTGAAGCTGTTCACGTCATCGAAGTAGAAGTTCTGCCATTCTGTACCATCGAAGATGTGGGAATAGTAACCTGTTACGTTCAGCTGCAGCCAGTTGTTGTTCAGGCGATAACCCAATTCGGCAGAAGCAACCTTCTCATTATAAAGGTTTTTCACGAAGTTGTTATTCATCTCGGGGCTTACGAAGGCTGTGTTGGCATAGGGTGCGCGAGTCTCGAAACCGCCGCCAACGGCAATGCCGTGTCCCTTGCCCAGATTGAATGTGGCGCCTGCTTTCACGCCACCGTCCAGGAATTTCGCTGTCTGGCTTCTGCCGTAAGAGAATTTAACTTCGCGTCCGTTCTCGTCGGCATAGTTGGGGCAGATGCCATTGTTCATGTGACCTACGCGCCACATCTGTGTGCTTCCAATCTTAGCAGAAGCAAAGTAGTGTCCGATGCCTCTATCCCATGAAACAGAGGTCCAGGCCTTGGCGTCGCGTACTGTGATGTCGTAGTCGTAACCGAAGGTGTCGCCTTCGCCAATCATGCGGTCGCCGTTGTACAATCTGTCGTACAGGTTGTAGTAACTCTGGTTAGAACCGGGCAGGTAAGTGCCGATGGCATAATTGTTGACGTTATGCATATATTTGGCGCCCAACATATCATCGATAGTCTGGTAATGCATACCCTTGTTGGTGCCCAGTTGCAGGCCAATGCGCCACTTGGCGTTCTTAGAGATGGCGTAGTCGAGGGTAGTGCCAAGGCGCAGGTTCAGGTGGTCGTTGTGCTTGGCTGTAATAAAGTATGCAGCATCCTTACCCAGCGCATTGTTGGTGCGGTTGGCAGCATAGAGCTGGTCGAAGTTAATCTGGCGATTGGCATCGCTGCGGGTCCAGTAGTCATAGCTGCTTTGCCAGGCATCTATACCATATTGCCAGTTCTGTACATTCTCAATGTCCCATACATCGTACTGGCTGCTGGGGAAGTTCTTCCAGTAGTCGGGCGCAGGGTTCTTGGAGTCGTTGTACTGCAGACGCGTAGCGCTATACTTTACATATTTACCGATGATGCTGGTCGTCAGCTTCATCTTATCGTTGATCTTGTAATCCCAGGTCAGCAAGGCTGTTGGCTCGTAGTTGTTCACAACGCGGCTGGAGCGCATCTTGCCGTTCTGGTATCCCCAGTAAGGGTTGTACTGGCGGTCGTTGGCCAACCAGTAAGCCTCGTCGGTAGAGGCACCCTGCTGAGCGCGTTCTGTGGGATTACCCCAGGTGGCAAGGTTCAGGGAGTGCTTGTCGTTGAATACCTTCTGCAGACTCAGGAAGTAGCTTAGGCTGTTGTAGAAGGTACCCTTAACGGCTGCTGTCTGCATATTGGCCCAGCGGTAGCCGACGGTGCCGAAGAAGGCCCATCCCTTGTCCGTAAGACCTGTGCCGTAGGTGTACATGCCGCGCAGGGTGTAGTTGCGGTTGGCACCGGAGAGGGTCACCTTGTGTCCTGCGGGCAGCATGCTGGCGCGGAAGTTGTAGTTGTTGCTACCGCCCATGTTAGCGATGCTGAAGGAGTTGTCCTCGAACGGACTGGCTGCATCCTGATTACGTGTAGCGTCGTTCATGCCACCGATGGTGGAGAAGTTGAAACGTCCGTTCTCGATGTTGTTAACCATTACTCCGTTCATGTACACATCGTTGTAACGCGAGTCATAGGCACGGTACTTGAATCGTACCGGACTCCATTGGTAGCCGATGTTACTAGTGTAAACATTGTTGGCTGAGCCAACCTGAATGATGTTGACGGTCTGGTCATCATCCTCGCCCAATTGCGACTCCGACAGGACAAACGAGGAATTCTCCTGACGGATTTCCTCTTCCAGTTTACTGACAGCCGTTGTGTCAGTTTGGGCGTAGCATAACGGTGAGGCAAACAATGCTGTGACCAACAGCAGATGCTTTGTTCTCATTCTCATGATATATTAGTTGTTTGTTAATATGTTTCTGCAAACTTACAAAAAATAATTTATCCCGCTATGCAAAAATGCAAAAAAAAAGAATTTTCTTCAAAACTTGTATTTGTTATACAAAAAAGCATTAACTTTGCATGAAATCATGTATAGTATAGAATCTCTAAACAAGTACCACAAAAACAAATATGAAAAGATTTGCATTCCCCCTTCTGTTTATCGTGTTGCTCGCTGTCTCTGTGGCAGTAAAGGCTCAGTTACAGTGTCATGCCGTATGTTTCTATAACCTGGAGAACCTCTTCGACACCGCTCACGACTATGGCAAGAACGACTTCGACTTCCTTCCCAGTGGCTCGTATCATTGGACCAAGAACAAGTACGAGAACAAGTTGAAGAATATGGCTCAGGTGATTTGCGACCTGGGTACAGACAAGTTGCCCTATGGTGCCAGCATCATTGGCGTTTCGGAGATAGAGAACGACAAGGTGATGGAGGACCTGATGGCTCAGCCCAATATGCAGAAGCGTGGCTATAAGTTTGTCCACTTCGAGGGACCCGACAAGCGTGGTGTGGACTGCGCCCTTATCTATAATCCCAAAGCCTTCAAGATTACTA
The DNA here is from genome assembly GCA_002494215.1 of Prevotellaceae bacterium UBA7028. The sequence goes on along the minus strand of DLBF01000141.1, from coordinate 400 downwards.
AGGCCTTCCATAAGCTGTATGTCTATGAGAACGGAGACACCACGCATACCACCCGTCCTTTTCTGTGCGTACAAGGCATCCTGGCAGGCGACCCCCTGACTGTTATCGTATGCCATTGGCCCAGTAGGGGAGCGGAAGGAATCTTCCGCGAATATGGTGGCCGTCAGGTGCGAGCCCTCACAGACAGCATTCATGCAGCCGATCCCGATATGCGCATCATGGTAATGGGCGATATGAACGATGACCCGGACAATGCCTCCATGGCCAAGTGTCTGGGTGCCAAGCGTAAGATGAAGGATGTGGGCGATGGCGACTTCTATAATCCTTGGTGGGATATGCTGCGCAAGAACGGGCAGGGAACCCTCTCTTATCAGGGTGCCTGGAACCTCTTCGACCAGAT